>DAIUFU010000017.1:0-26952 GCA_036844405.1 Burkholderiaceae bacterium
TGTGCGCCAAGATGCTGCTCACGTTCCCGGACTGCACGACGAAGTCGCTCGAGGAACTGCGCAAGCCGAAGCTCGAGATCTGGAACAAGAACAAGGAGAATTCGCGCGCCTGGCTGTCGCTGAACATGATGACCGAGGCACGTGCCGGGTTCACTGCGTTCAATGACGGTTCCAAGGACGATCGCGAAGCCGACTTCATCCTGCTGCGTCAGCAGCTGGCAGCCGGCGCAAGCTGGCACGGGCCGCTGCACGACATGATCCAGCCGAAATCGGCGAAGAAGAAAGGTTGAACCCATGACCGGATCCGCGTCTTCATCCGAAAAGCCGCTGCGCGTGGCGTTCGAGCGCACCGACTCCCTGTTGCGTCTGACGCTGGCCCGGCCCAAGGCGAACATCGTGGATGCGGCGATGCTGCAGGCGCTGGCAACGGCGCTTGCCCGGCACAACGGGTGGCGTGGCCTGCGTGGCGTGCTGCTCGACGCCGAAGGGCCACACTTCAGTTTCGGTGCGAGCGTCGAGGAGCATCTGAAAGAGCGCTGTGCGGAGATGCTCGCCACGCTGCACGCGGTGATCAACGAGATGGTCGGATTTCCGGTTCCCATTCTCGTTGCCGTGCGCGGGCAGTGTCTCGGCGGCGGGCTCGAGGTGGCCATGGCCGGCGGGCCGATCTTTGCGTCACCCGATGCGAAGTTCGCTCAGCCGGAAATGAAGCTGGGTGTGTTCGCGCCGGCGGCATCGGTTCTGCTGCCGTATCGGGTGAATCAGCCGGATGCCGAGGATCTGCTGTTCAGTGGCCGGACCATCGACGCCGAGGAAGCGAAGGCCATGGGCCTGGTGCAGCAGATCGACGACGATCCGGTAGAGGCGGCCCGCGCCTGGTTCGATGCCCACCTGCGCGACAAGAGTGCCTCGAGCCTTGCCCTGGCGGTAGAAGCGGCACGAGGCGCGATGCGGCGCAATGTGCGCGCGCGGCTGGAAGAAGTCGAGAAGCTCTACATCGAGCAGCTGATGAACACCCACGATGCCAACGAAGGGCTGGCGGCGTTCATCGAGAAACGCAAGGCGTTCTGGGAACATCACTGAACGCCTGAACTGTTGATCGGCATCAACCGTACGTCGGACATTCTGGCGTACGGTTTTTTTATTTCTGATTCAGAAGGCACAAGAACCCCGAACCTATAACTAATATATCACAACTATCTTCTGAATACCTGTACCGACAGCAAGGTCAGTGGTTTTGGCAGTTTCCCGATCGAACAAATGCCCACAGGGGGAGCATCATCGATGACTACGGAAAATCCGGTCCAGACGATTGTCCAGAGATGCCAGGAACTCTATGAGGATCTGGAACTCAAGGCCGTCCAGGAATGGAAGGCAGCGCATCCCGGTCGCAAGGCGATCGGCTACATGCCGGTCTATGTCCCGCGCGAGCTCATCCATGCGGCCGGCATGCTGCCGGTCGGCGTTCTTGGCGGCGGGGATCAGCTCGAAGTGATCCAGGGCGACGCCTATTACCAGAGCTACATCTGCCGCATTCCGCGTTCGACCATCGAACTGGGCCTCACCGGACGGCTCGACTGTCTCGACGGCATGCTGTTTCCGTCGATCTGCGACGTGATCCGCAACCTGTCCGGCATGTGGCAGCTGATGTTCGAGAACAAGTACGTACGCTATTTCGACGTACCGCAGAACTACCAGGACGAGGTTGGCGGCCGGTTCTACGCCAATGAGCTGGAGATCCTGCGCCGGGATCTCGGCAAATTGCGCGGCCGGCCGGTGACTGACGAGGAAATCGACGCCTCGATCGGCGTCTACAACGAGAATCGGCGTGCGGTCAACGACCTGTACGCGTATCGGGCGGCGAAGCCGTGGCAGGCACCCACCTCGGAGGTGTATCTGGTGCTGCGTGCCGGCATGATCCTGCCTCCGGAGGCGCACACGCAGCTCATCCGGGACTATCTGGCGGCCACCGAAGCACAGCCGCGCCCGCGGCGCGACAACGCGCGCATCGTCATCAACGGTTCGTTCTGCGAACAGCCGCCGCTGAACCTGATCAAGTCGGTCGAGATGGCCGGCTGCTACATCGTCGATGACGACTTCATGCTGGCCACACGCTGGCTGCTCGACGAGGTGCCGATGAGCGGCAGGCCGCTGGAGGAACTGGCGCGTGCCTTCCTCCATCGTTCGGCCTCGACGGCGGCGAAGTACGACGAGAAGCGCGAGGACAAGGGGCAGTTCCTGCTGCAGCAGGTGAAGCGCCGGGCGGCGGAAGGCGTCATTTTTGCCGCGCCGTCGTTCTGCGACCCGGCGCTGCTCGAACGGCCGATGCTGCAGGACGTGCTCAAGAAGCAAAAGGTGCCGTATACGGCGTTCAAGTATGCCGAGAACACCGGCCAGATGGCTCCGATCCGCGAGCAGGCCGGCACCTTCGCCGATTCGATCAAATTGTGGAGTGCCGCATGACGACTGCTGCCCGACCCGGCCCCGCGGCGAGCAAGCCGCAGAGTGTCCAGAAAGAAGACGCGATGTGGCTCCAGAAGGAGCTGATCAACAGGAACTATCGCGACCTGGCCACCGCGCACGAGAACAACCGCAAGGTGGCTGCCACTTTCGTTCCCGGCAATCTGAACGAACTGCTGATGTGCTTCGACTTTGCGCGCAGTCTGCCCGAGACCAATGCGTTGCAGAACGGCATGCGCAAGAAGTCGGGCAAGTTCATCATGGACGCCGAGCGCGAAGGTCATTCCGAGGACGTCTGCACCTACGTCAAGGCGGATCTCGGCATGATGGCCGGTGGCGAAATCGGCCCGAATGGCGAAGTGCTGCCGACGCCTGACGTGCTGCTGCTGTCCTATACCGGCTGCTTCACGTTCATGAAGTGGTTCGAGCTGATCCGCCACAAGTACGGCTGTGAGACGACGATGCTGCACGTGCCGTACCAGGGCGAGGGCAGGATCGAGCCGAACATGCGCGATTACGTCGTGCGCCAGCTCAAGGAGGCGGTGATCCCGACGCTCGAGCGCGTCTCGGGCGTGAAGTTCGACATCGATCGCCTGCGCGAGTATATGAAGGAATCGGCCAAGGCCGAGGAAGACCTGGTGGCCGTGCTGCAATCGGCGAAGAACCGGCCGTCGCCGATCGACGGCTACTTCGGCGCGGTCTACTACATCGGCCCGATCTTCACGGCTTTCCGTGGCACACGCGAGGGAACGCAGTATTACCGCGTGCTGCGCAGCGAGATCGAACAGCGCGTACGCGAGGGCAAGGGTCCGATCACGCCGGACGGCGAGATGAACGATGAGAAGTACCGGCTCATCGTCGAAGGGCCGCCGAACTGGACCAGCTTCCGCGACTTCTGGAAGATGTTCTACGACGAGGGCGCAGTGGTCGTTGCCTCGACCTACGCCAAGGTCGGTGGCCTGTATGACTTCGGCTTCCGCCACAACCCGGACAAGCCCCTGGAGTCGCTCGCGGAGTACTGCCTGGGCTGCTACACCAACCTGAACCTGCCGTCGCGCGTGGAGATGATCTGCCGCTACATGCGCGAATACGAGGCGGACGGTCTGCTGATCAATTCGATCAAGAGCTGCAACAGCTTCTCGGCGGGCCAGCTGCTGATCCTGCGCGAGGTCGAGAAGCGCACTGGCAAGCCGGCGGCGTTCATCGAGACCGATCTGGTCGATCCGCGCTATTTCTCGGCGGCCAACGTCAAGAACCGGCTCGAGAGCTACTTCCAGATGGTCAAGCAAAAGCGCACGGCGGCAGCAGCCTGACCGGCCGGCACAACGGAGAACATCCATCATGCGCTGTTTCATCGGCATCGATCTGGGTTCGACCACTACCAAGGCGGTGGTCATCGACGAGAACCAGAACATTCTCGGGCGCGGCATCACCAATTCCCGCTCGAATTACGACACGGCGGCGGAAGTCGCCAAGCAGGAAGCGCTGGTCAACAGCCGCTTCCACCTGTTTCGCGACGAACTGGGCACCAGCGGTGCACTGAACGGCGAGCTCGACCGCTTTCTCGGCCAGCTCGAACGTGATTTCCGCGCCGAGCAGTATCTCGAACAGCTCGACGATCTCGAGGAGACCTGCCAGCGCAACGTGGAGAGCGCCCGCTTCGGTGATGACGCCAGAGCGGTGGAGGAAGCGCTGGCGGAAACCTTCCAGCGCATCAAGGCGGAAGCCCCGTCGCTGTTCGTCGAGGGCGCCCGGCGCAAGTCCGACTTCTTTCGCGACATTGCCGGCAGCCAGTATCTGGCAACCGGCGAAATCGTCGCCCGGGAAGCGAACACTCCGTACGATTACCTGCTGAACGTGTTCGATCGCTCGATCATCGAGGTCGAGAACCGCGTCTACAGCGACTCCATCCGCCGTCACCTGCTCTCGGCGCTGGAGCGCACTTTCGCTGCGCTGCCGGAAACCGCGAGCCGGCGAGCGCAGGTCGAGGCGCCGATCAAGGGCGTGCTCGACACGGAACTCGAGGAAACCTACATCGTCGGCACCGGCTATGGCCGTGCGCGGCTGCCGTTCTCGAAGGAACACGTGCGCTCCGAGATCCTGTGCCACGGTCTGGGTGCCCACGTGCTGTATCCCGAGACGGCGACTGTTCTGGATATCGGTGGCCAGGACACCAAGGCGATCCAGGTCGATCCGGCGGGCATCGTCGAGAGTTTTCAGATGAACGATCGCTGCGCTGCCGGCTGCGGGCGCTATCTCGGCTACATCGCCGACGAGATGAACATGGGCCTGCACGAGCTCGGGCCCCTGGCGATGAAATCGACCAAGCAGATCCGGATCAACTCGACCTGCACGGTGTTCGCCGGCGCCGAACTGCGCGACCGGCTCTCGCTGGGCGACCGGCGCGAGGACATCATGGCCGGCCTGCATCGCGCCATCATCCTGCGCGCGATGTCGATCCTCGCGCGCTCGGGCGGCATCCGTGACCAGTTCACCTTCACCGGCGGCGTCGCAAAGAACGAAGCGGCGGTCAAGGCGCTGACGGAGCTGGTCGAGGAGAACTACGGCCGGCTGACGCTCAACATCGATCCCGATTCCATCTATACCGGCGCGATCGGCGGCGCGACCTTTGCATACCGGGCCGTGGTCGATGAAGGCAAGACGGCCGAAAAGCGTGCGGCCTGACCCCCAGGCGGAGACAAGCGACATGACTCATACCATAGGCATCGACATCGGTTCGGGCGCGGTCAAGACCGCCCTGTTTCGCGTGGACGGCGACAACATCGAGTGGCTCGCGCGGCGCAGCGAGCGCATTCGGCGGCGCGACCCGATGACGCTGGCGCGTGAAGGCCATGACGGCGTCATCGCCGACGCCGGTCTGGTACCGGAGCAGATCGACTACGTGGCCACCACCGGAGAGGGTGAAAACGTCCAGTTCGCCACCGGCCATTTCTACTCGATGACGACGCACGCGCGCGGCGGTGTCTACCTGCATCCGGGCGCGACGGCCATCGTCGACATCGGTGCCCTCAATGGGCGGGCGATCAACGTCGACCGCCGCGGCAAGGTGCTCGCCTACAAGATGACGAGCCAGTGCGCTTCGGGTTCGGGCCAGTTTCTCGAGAACATCGCCCGCTATCTCGGTGTCGCGGTCGAGGAAATCGGCGAACTCTCGCAGCAATCGAAGGATCCGGAGAAAGTCAGCTCGATCTGTGCCGTGCTGGCCGAGACCGACGTCATCAACATGGTGTCGCGCGGCATTGCCACCGCGGACATTCTCAAGGGCATCCACGTCTCGATGGCATCGCGCATCGTCAAGCTGCTCAAGGTCACCGGCGTCAAGTACGGCACGGCCCTGCTGACCGGTGGTCTGGCGCTGGATACCGGTCTGGTGGCAGCGATCCGGGAAGAGATGCTCAACGAGAAGCTCAACGTCGAAATCGTGAATAATCCCGACTCCATTCATGCCGGCGCGATCGGCGCAGCCCTGTGGGGCGCCTACCGTCACGAGAGGCTGCGCGAACTCGAGGCCGCATGACTTTGCAACCGCAACAAGGAAGAACATGGCTCTGATGATCGAGGACACCTGCACGACGTGTGATGCCTGTCGTCCCGTATGTCCGAACGAGGCAATTTCGGAGGGCGATCCGTACCTCATCGACCCGGATCGCTGTACCGAATGCGTCGGCGCCGAGGACGAACCGCAGTGCATGCTGGTCTGCCCGGCCGATTGCATTGTTCCGCACCCCGATTACCGGGAGACGCCGGAACAGCTGCTGGCGAAGTACCAGGCGTTGCACGGCTGAAGCAGCAGATGCCGCCGGCGGCGGACACCGCCGGCAGCAACACGGCGGCCGCACTTGTGGCAATGGGTGCGACCGCTGCGTGATGGGCCGGGCCGAAACCGGGGCCGGGTCAGTTCAGCCCGGGGAAGAGATCGCGCAGGCCCTCGGCCATCGTCTGCACCGACATCGCGGCCAGCAACAGGCCGAGAATGCGCGTCATGATGTTCATGCCGGTCATGCTCACCCGCGTCGCGATGCGGCGCGCATTGGACAGTACCAGCCACAGCAGCGCGCAGATGAGCGCAATGCACGAAATGATGACCAGGCGGTGAAGAAAGCCGCCGTGTTCGGCGGCGATGATGGTCGTGCTGATCGCACCGGGCCCGGCCAGCAGCGGAATCGCCAGCGGAACGATGCCGCCGACGTCGCGCGCCTGCAGTTCCTGTGCTTCGGCTTCACTGTGGCGCACCGGACCGGCCTCGGCATTGAGCATGGCCAGCGCCATGAGCAGCAGGACCAGTCCGCCGCCGACGCGAAACGAAGGCAGGCTCGCGCCGATCATGGTCAGCACGACCTCGCCCGCAACCGTCGAGATCGCCAGCACGGCAAACACCGTCACGGATACGGCGCGGGCCAGCCGGGTGCGCGCGGCGCCTCCCTGGCCGCTGGTAAAGGCGAGAAAGAAGGGGACGGCCAGAAACGGGTCGACGACGGCAGTCAGGGTGGTCAGGAACCGAAGGTATTCGGTCAAGGCGGCCACGTCAGCCGCTGCGTTGCACGGCGGCGGCCTTTCTGCTCTGCCGGCCGCGGTAGACGGCACTGGCCATTGCCAGAATGAAGGCGGCCAGTGCCAGCGCGTTGATGGCTCCGCCCATTCTCGTCCACGCGAAGCCGGCGTCGATCTGGCCGAGGCCGATGCGTGCATCGCCGAGCAGGCGGATCGCGAGCGATCCGTGCAGGAGCAGCAGCGGCAGATAAAAGGACCAGTGATACGGCAGGACGACGCGCAGCACTGCCGGCAGGATGATGGCGGCGTGCCCGAACACCATCGAAAAGACAAAGCCCAGCGTCAGTGCGTGCAGGGCGGCATCGTATGCAGCCCCGCCCGGCGTGAAGCCGCCGGTGGCCAGCGCCACCAGTGCGCCGATGGCCAGCCAGAAATAGCCGGCCAGCAGACACCAGGCAATGAAGCGGGTCAGGCCCCGGCCGCGCACGGTACGCCGGGCAATGTCCTGGCGCACGAGCCAGACCGACAGTGCCAGCAGGCCGACGGCAAAGAGCAGCTGCCCCGGCTGTGTCTGCGCACCGAGCAGTCCGACGAGAATGACGAGGAGAATCACGCCGAAGGCGGTCTTCGCGCCGCGTGACGGAGGCAGAAAGCGCGACAGTTCGAGCCGCTCACCGGCAATCGTCAGGATCAGGAAGGCGAGCCACCACGGCACGGCAGCCGGGACCGGCTGTCCGGCCAGCCACAGGGCGGTGCCGATCGGCCAGCAGGCAGCGCCGATGGCCAGCGTCAGCGTGAAGAGTTCGCGCTGGCGCCGCAGCACGTCGAGCGAGGCGCCGAGGAAAACCAGACCGCCGCCGAAATAGAAGAGCGCCGCGTAGTTCGTGGCCGCTGGCGTGACGGTCGCCAGGGCGGTCAGGACGGCACCGATGCCGGCCAGCAGCGGGCCGCCGTAGGCCCAGTAGCGACCCAGCGCGACCGCACGCTCGATCGCGATGACGACGCCAAAAAAGCCGCAGATCATCAGCGGACCGTGCAGGCCGGCCGCACCGGCCATCGCCTCCGGCACGGTCCAGCCCAGTCGCGCGAGACCGGCACCGGCGCCGAAGAGCAGGCCGATGAAACCGAGAAACAGCAGCGGAACGCGCGCCGGCGGCGGCAGTCCCGAACGCGGCGCCGAAGTGTCGGCCGGACGATTCACGCGGCCCCGGGCGACCAGCCGAAATGTTCGCGTGCGAAACCGCTCATCTTGTCCGGGCTCCAGGGCGGATCCCAGACGAGTTCGACCTCGACGGCAGTGCCCTGCGGCACGAGCGGACGAATGGCATTGCGCATGTCGTCCATGATCATGTCCGCCATCGGACAGGCGGCCGTCGTCATCGTCACGTCGACGAACACGGCCGACTCACCGACCGCGATGTTGTAGACCAGACCGAGGTCGACGATGTTCATCCCGACCTCGGGATCGTCGACCTGTCGCAGGGCGTCCCGCACGGTGTCTTCGTCGGGCATCAATGACATGCACTTTCTCCTGGAGCATTCGGGCGGCAGCGAGCCGTTACCCGAAATGTCTCACGAAAGCGATGCGTTGGGAGGGAACAAACCCTGTGTCGTAAAGGAATCCCAGCAAACCGAGATTTTCCGGTGCCGCAATCGTCTCGACCTGTTCTACGCGCAGTGCGCCGAGATTGATGAACAACTGCGACAGCAGGGCCCGGCCGACGCCGCGTCCGGACCAGCCCGGGTCGACACCGATCGTGTCGATGACGGCCACGGGCTGCGTGCGTCCGTAGTCGCCCAGATCGACGCGGGCCATGACGAAGCCGATGACGAGACCGTCTTCCAGGCGCGCGCTGAGCGAGACCCGGATGGCCGAATCCGTCGTCGTCTCGTTGAACTTGTGCGTCATGTACGCTTCCCGGTTGCGCCCGGTGATCGCGCGATCGATGCGCACGATGTCGCGCAGGTCGTCGGCCGTCATTGCGCGCACATCGGCGGTGTCGCGTGCCAGCCGTTCGAAGTCATTGGCAGCCTGACGGCCGAAGTCGACCTCGCCCGAATCCGGCCAGTCCTCGGCGAACGCATCGGGATCGTCACGCCCGGGCAGGTACGCGCCGCCGTCGACCGGACAATCAACGATCTGTTCGGGCGCACGCCGGAACCCCATCGCATTCATCCAGTGCAGGATGGCGAAGTCGTTCCAGTGCGCCTCGGTACGCAGGTTCGCGATGTCATGACGGCCGGCCCATTCCATCAGCGCACAAAAGAGATCGCGGCCGATGCCATGGTGCTGCGCGTCGGCACGGATGCCGATCGCCTCGAGCCGCAGGATGCGCTCGCTGCGCCCGAACTCTCCTTCGAGCACGCGCGCCATGATGTGGCCGGCCAGTCCCCGGGAGTCGATGGCGGCAAACTGCGCGTGCACGTCCGGCGCTTCGCGGGCGGCCTGCAGACGGCGCTCCAGATAGGGCTGTCGGGAAAGTCCTTCGATGGCCGTATCGATCGCAACGACTTCCGCCAGATCGCCGGCGGCCAGCGGGCGGATATCGGTCTGCAGGGTCCACGAAGCTGGCATCGGCATTTCCGTACTCGGTGAGAATGGTGACAGATGGTCGGCCATGACCCGTACCGGCCGCTTTCGCCCGTCCGGAAGGCGGCTCTTTCCCGGCGGGCGGAACGGGTCGGCATGTGGCGTCGAACCTGCTCAGGCGGCTGCGTACTGAAAGGCGAGTTCACGGTCGGTCTCGCCGTCGAGCAGATCTTCCACGACTGGCAGCAGGCCCATGGTTTCCTTCTGGATGTGCGCGACCTGGCGCTCGACCATGTCCATGACGCCGATTTTCAGTTGCTGCCAGCCTTTTTCGTCCAACTCGCCCGACGAGGCCGCCCAGGCCAGCGGCAGCAGGGTTTCGGCCGCTTCCCGAATGGCATCGTGCTCGTCGGCGAGCATTTCGGCAATATCGCCTTCGCCCATTTCGGCCATGCGCGGGAACAGTTCGGCCTCTTCGAAATCGAAATGGCGGCCGATGTCCTGCTCCAGATGGCGGGCGAATTCACCCGCCAGGCGTTGGAGGTCGGGATCGTTGCCGGCCCCCTTGCGCGGCGCGCGCGCGAATGTCTGTTCGATGCGGCCGAGAATGTCGAGGCTGGCGCGATGCTCTTCATCGAGCGCGTGTGCAACCTGGCTTTGGAAACTCATGTTGACTCCGGGGTCATGATGACTTCATGAGCTTAGTGCGCACCGGTTCGGGCCTCTTGACTCCGGTCAATCCCCTTGACTCCGGTCAATCAGGCACTGCGGTCGACCGGCATCGCTTCCCTTTCACGACCGCTGCCGTTCCTGCCCGTCATGCACTTTTCTCCGCCGCGCGTCCGGCGTCCGGCCGGACACCCGCCGCAGCGGCCGGCGGCGTGCGCATCCGGTGCATGGCGATGATGAAGAAGACAAGAAACGCGAGTGCCCCGATCGTTCCGACCGCGGATGCTGCCAGGACCAGCCAGCGCGAGTCGGCCAGGGCCGCCAGCACCAGCAGCGCGAATGCCGCCAGATGACAGTGGTAGTGCACGGCCAGCGGCGCGTCGGCGGTCAGCGAGGCCGGCGTGCGCGGACGCTTCGAACCGGGCGCCTTGTGCATCGAGGCGAGAAACGGGACGATGCGCTGCAGGATGCCCAGCACCATCGTCAGCAGCCAGCCCGGAATCAGCACGATGCCGAACAGGACGCGCGCCAGTCCGTTGTCGGGTGCCAGCACGTGCGCCAGGGCGAGAAAGAGGCTGGCGACCAGCAGGCCCCAGGAAATGCGCACGAGCCGGAACGAGCGTCCGAGTTCGCGCCGCATGCCGGTGCGCAGGGTATGTGCCATCAGCCGCAGGTGGATCGTCACCGAGACGGCGGCAGCCAGCAGTGCTGCCAGCAGCAGCGGGGTGCGCCAGATCCCGAAGGCGGCGATGGCGGCCAGGGCCAGGGCGAGGCCACCGGCGGCTGCCGACTGGCGGATCCGGGTTTCGTCGGGTGCGGCGGCAATCGCGAACATCGGCACGAGGACACAGGCCAGCCCGAGTGCAAGCATGCCCATGAAGCCCCAGGCGGCCATGGGCACGTGCACCGCCAGAGCCACGTCACGCGGCAGGAACGGGTGCCCGGACCAGGTGAGAACCAGGGCGAGCGCACTGATCAGGACCAGCGCGAGGGAGACGATGGCGATCCAGCCGTGCGCAACGATGCCGGCCATGCCGCGCGCGCCGGCCAGATTGCGCGCCGTGAGCGCTCCGTAGACGAGCAGGCCGGCGACGACGCCGGTGGCACCGATCCCGAGCAGCACGGGCGCGCCGGTGGCCATGGCGTATGTGGTGAGCACAACCCCGGTCGTGTAGAGCCACCAGGACCAGGCCGGCAGGCGGGTCGAATACACCGGCTGGCGCGTGGCTACCGGCATGAGCTGCAGGCTGGCGCCGATGGCGGTCATCGCCAGCACGCCGAGCGTGATCAGGTGCAGCGCCGCCAGCGGCCAGTCCAGGCCACCGGCAAAACGCGGCACGCGTGCCGCACCGACACCCAGCGCAATCCAGGCGGCCACGTGAAAGACCGTCGCCGCGCCGAAATAGCGCATCGGGATCGAGGCTGGCAGCAGGCGGCTGATCGCACCTGACAGAAAGACGGCAGCCAGTTTCGGCCGTCCGGTATCCGTGCTCATCGTTCGCCGCTCGTCACGACTGGCGCACGAGGCGCAGCCGGACTTCGCCGTCCTGTCCGGCAATGATCCCGGCCTCCCAGCCGATCTCCGCCAGTTCCGGATAGAGCATCTGCGGATCCCGGTCGTGATGCACGATCACGGCCCGGTCGTCCGCGATCGAATGCAGCAGCCGCAGGATCTCGACCATCGGCTGCGGCGGCGGCAGACCCCGTACGTCGATGTGTTCGCCGTCGGATTCCGTCCAGCGCTTTGCGGCCGTCATTGCATGCGTCGCCGTGGCGGGAACTGCACGGCAATCCGGGCGGCATCCGTACGCTGGCGGATGCTGTCCGGAACCGGCAGCGCAATCGAAATCCGGCTCATTGTTCCCGGTGAAGATCCTGCAGCTTGCGCCGGATCAGCTTGCCGGTGGCCGTGCGCGGCAGCATCTCGATCGGATGGAACCAGCGCGGACGGCGAAATGGCGGCATCGTGTCGGTGTGCAGGCGCAGCGCCTCTTCGGCCCGCGTGGCACTGCCGGTGTCCTTGGGAACATAGAAGACGGCAACGGCATCCAGACCGTCCTCGTCCGGCACGAGCACGGCGGCTGCCTCGAGAATGTCGGGGCTGACCAGTCCGAGCGTTTCTTCGATGGCAATCAGGTCGACCCAGCGGCCGCGCACCTTGACCAGCGAGCCCTCGCGGCCGGCAAATCGCCAGGAGCCGTCGGGCTGTGCCTCGAACAGATCGTTCGGGCAGAAGCGTCCGTCACGGAAATGCTCCGCCTGTTCTCCCGGCAGGTTCCAGTAGCCGAGCGCAATCATCGATGCGCTGAAGGTCAGCCGTGTCGGCGAGGCACCGTTTTCGGCGAGAGGGCGCACATCGATGCCCGGCGAAGCGCGCAGGCCGCGACCATCGTCGCGGTCGGTCAGCACCAGAACCAGCGTTTCGGAGGCGCCGTAGCCGTTGATGATCGATGTGCCGGTCTGACGGCGCCATTCCTCGCGCAGATCGGCCGACAGCGCTTCTCCAGCCGAAACGAAACGGCGCACGCCGTCGCGCACGAGCTGCGCAGCCACACCTTCCTTGAGCAGATTGCGGTACAGCGATGGCACGCTGCACAGCACCGTCGGGTGCGTGCGCGTGACGATCTCGGCCACGCCCTGCGCGGTCGGCCACGACGGATCGAGCACGATCGATGCGCCCAGACGCAGACCGGCATACAGCACATTGGTCTGCGGATAGGAGAAGAACATCTTCGAGCTGCCGAACAGGCGATCGGACGCGGTCACGCCGACGACTTCGGCCGTGACCCGGGCAATGTCGGTGGCGAAACGATGACCGTGAACGACGGCCTTCGCCTTGCCGCTGGTGCCCGAGGAATGCACCCATACCGCGGGATCATCCGGCTGGCGGGGCAGGGCTTCGACGGGCTGCGCCTTGCCCTGCTCCGTCAGCCAGGACTGCAGGGCAATGACGCGTTCATGCCAGGGAGCGGGCGTTTCATCATTCGATTCGGCCAGGATGAAGCGGAAATCGGCCGCTTCGAGAATGGCAGTCCATTCCGGGCCTGACAGGCGCGGATTGACGCCGACGGCAACGCCACCGGCCCAGATGCAGCCCAGGAACGCATCGACCCAGGGCAGGCCGTCCAGAATCTGCACGGCGACGCGGTCTCCCGGCTGCAGGCCGCGTGCCTGCCAGACGGCAGCGGCACGTGCAATCGAGTCGCGCAGCTGCGCATACGTACGAGTCTCGTCGCTACACAGCAGGGCAAGGTCATCGGGCTTGCCGTTTTCCAGCAGGACCGAAGCGGCATTCATCATCATTGCTGTCTCCGTTTCACGACAGCCTGGGCCCCGACCCGCCCTGGCTGGCCGGCGACGGCTGTTCTCTGGTCAGTTTCCGCTGACCGGTCGTTCCGACCGGCGACGCGTCTGCGCGCTGCCGGACCGATCGCCCGTACCCGGGCGGGGACGGGCGATTGCCTTGCACGTTCTCAATTCTTCGGGCGCAGATCACGCACGCGGACTGCCTTGCCCTGCGAGCGCGGGATCTCGCCCGGCTTCTTCACGTTTACCCTGGTCGAGATCCCGACCATGGTCTTGACCTGGTGAACGATCTGCCGGGCGATTCCGTCGTAGTCGCTTTCCGGAACACCCGGCTGCGCCTCGGCGTCGATCGACACCTTGTCGAGCGAGCCTTCCCGTTCGACGACCAGCTGGTAATGCGGAGCCACGCCGGGCAGACCGATGAGAACGGCTTCGACCTGCGACGGAAAGACGTTCACCCCACGGATGATCAGCATGTCGTCGTTGCGGCCCGTGACGCGCAGGATGCGTACGTGCGTACGGCCGCAATCACAGGTTTCGGTCGTCAGCTTCGTGATGTCGCGCGTGCGGTAGCGGATCATCGGCAGCGCCTGCTTGGTCAGCGTCGTGATGACCAGCTCGCCGGCTTCGCCTTCGGGCAGCGGCTGGCCGCTGTCCGGATCGATGACCTCGAAGAGGAAGTGATCTTCCCAGCCGTGCAGGCCGCTGCGGTGTTCGCATTCGCAGGCCACGCCCGGGCCCATGATTTCGGACAGGCCGTAGATGTCCGCTGCCCGGACACCCAGTTTGGCCTCGATCTCCTGGCGCATGGCGTCACTCCAGGGCTCGGCGCCGAAGACGCCGATCTTCAGCGGCCCCTTCGACAGATCGACCCCGAGGTTCTCGGCCACTTCGGCAATCGCCAGTGCGTACGACGGCGTCGAACACAGCACCCGTGCCTGGAAATCGACGATCAGCTGGATCTGGCGCTCGGTCGAGCCGCCCGAGACCGGCACGACCGAGCAGCCGAGGCGTTCGGCGCCGTAATGGGCACCAAGGCCGCCGGTGAACAGGCCGTAGCCGTACGAGTTGTGGACGATGTCGCCCGGGCGTGCGCCGGCGGCAGCCAGGGAACGGGCGACCAGATCGGCCCAGTTGCTCACGTCCCCGGCCGTATAGGCGACGACCGTGGCCTTGCCGGTCGTGCCCGACGAGGCGTGAATGCGCGAGATTTCCGCCATCGGACGGGCAAGCATGCCGAACGGATACTGGTCGCGCAGGTCGGTCTTGACGGTGAACGGCAGGTGGCGGACATCGTCGAGCGAGGAAAACCCTCGCGGATCGATGCCGGCGGCGTCCAGGCGCGCCCGATGCAGCGGCACATTGTCATGCGCATTGCACAGGGTTTCGCGCAGGCGCGCCAGTTGCAGTTCGGCCAGACGCTCGCGCGGCATCGTCTCGACCTCGCGATGCACGTACATGCCTGTGTCACTTGCACTTTGGGCAGGGTTTGCGGTCGTCGTCACGGCCATGGTGGAATCCTCCAGTTGAATCGGTCGTCCGGTGAAACGGGCATCGGTTGCGGGGCAGTTTGTCAGGCAGGGCCGGCCTGGCGTGCTCAGGTCGGGTCAGGGCGTGTGCTGCGAGCGGTCGTGCCCGGTCGGCCACTCGGGAAACGTCCACACACGCCGCGGACACCCGTCATGTCCGGGGAACATGACGAGGATCGGCAAAGCGCTGCGGGTACTTCATGATGGGCAGGACAGGCGTGGATGACTGCTTCACACGTTCCCGGTCGCGACGGCGGCAGTTCGATCGCCGTGCGCGGCCTTGGTCATGATCGTTTCGTCCTTTCCCTGTTACAGGCCCAGATACGCCTGCTGGACGCGCGGATTGCCGAGCAGTTCCGGGCCGGTGCCCGACAGCGCGATCCGGCCCACTTCGAGCACATACGCACGGTCGGCAATCGACAGGGCCGCACGGGCATTCTGGTCGACCAGGAGAATGGTCGTCGCCGCTTCCTTCAGCGCACGCACGGTGTCGAAGATTTCGGCAACCAGGCGTGGCGCCAGACCCATGCTCGGCTCATCGAGCAGGAGCAGCTTCGGCCGGGTCATCATTGCGCGGCCCATGGCGAGCATCTGCTGCTGGCCGCCGGACAGGGTTCCGGCCGGATCGTGACGTTTCTTCGCAAGAATCGGGAAGAGCGAATAGATGCGCTCCAGCCCGCCGGCGATTTCGGATTTCGGGCGCACGAAGGCACCCAGGCGCAGGTTGTCCTCGATCGACAGTGGCCCGAACACCTGCCTGCCTTCCGGCACCTGGACGATGCCCATCGACACCCGCTTGCGCGGCGCCGTCTTCGTGACATCCGAGCCCTGGAACTGCACGCTGCCCTCGGCGGCCGGCTGTACGCCGGACAGGGTACGCAGCAGCGTCGTCTTGCCGGCACCGTTGGCGCCGACCAGAGCCACGAGCTCGCCGGTGCCGACACTCAGGCTGACGTCGTGCAACGCCGTGATCCGGCCATAGCGGCTCGACAGCGAACGGACTTCCAGCATCTGCGGGCTGCCGTTCCCCCGTGAAGCGGCTGCGCTCGCCGTCGGTGCGGTGTGGACATCGACCTCAGGCATGGGCGGTCTCCTCGGCGGCGCCCAGATAGGCTTCGATGACACGCGGATCGTTGCGCACTTCATCGGCCGTGCCTTCGCACAACTTGCGACCGTAGTCGAGTACGAGGATGTGGTGGGAGACGCCCATCACGAGCTTCATGTTGTGTTCGACGAGGACGACGGTCGTGCCGGCGGCGGCAAGCTGCTGGATCAGATCGGCGATCGTCATCGATTCGGTCGGATTCAGACCGGCGGCCGGTTCGTCCAGCAGCAGGAACTTGGGCTGCCCCGCCAGGGCGCGTGCGATCTCGAGCCGCTTGAGCGCGCCATACGGCATCGAATCGGCCGCCGACGCGGCATATTCGCCCAGGCCGACGAAGTCCAGCAGGTGCAGTGCGTATTCGCGGCATTCACGTTCGGCGCGTGTCAGTGCCGGCGTATGCAGGATGGCCGACCACAGACCACAGCGTTCACGCAGGTGGCGGCCGGTCATGACGTTCTCGAGCGCCGTCATGTTGCCGAAGATCTGCAGGTTCTGGAACGTGCGCCCGATACCGGCGGCGGCGTAACTGTGCACCGGCTTGCCGGTGAGGTCGCACCCGTCGAATTCGACGCGGCCGGCACTTGGCACATAGACGCCGGTGAGCAGGTTGAGCAGGGTCGTCTTGCCGGCGCCGTTGGGGCCGATGATCGAATGCACCATCCCTTCGCCGAGTTCGAACGAGAGTTTCTCGACGGCATGCACGCCGCCGAATTCCTTCGACAGGGAGTCGACACGCAGAGTGGTCATGACGAACGCCGTCCGAGGAAGCCGGAGATCGTCGGCACCGCGCCGCGCGGGAAGAAGATCATCGTGCCCATCATGATGGCGCCCAGGACGACCATGTCGTATTCCTTGACCACCGTCAGCACCTGCGGCAACACCGTCAGGAAGGTTGCACCGATCACGGCGCCGAAGGTCGAGGCCATGCCGCCGAAGACGACCATCGTCACCAGTTCGATCGAATGCATGAAGGCAGCCTTGGTCGGCGTCACGAAACCGCTGTAGAAGGCGGTCATGCCGCCGGCGGCTGCGGCGATGGCTGCGGACAGAACGAAGGCCATGACCTTGTGGCCCGAGCTGTCGATGCCGACCACTTCGGCGGCGACTTCGGAGGTGTGCAGCGCGCGCAGGGCCCGCCCCTTGGGCGAATCGATCAGGTTCAGTGCCGCCCACACCGTCAGGATGAGGCAGGTGCCGACGACCCAGTACCAGGTCTGTTCACCCGCGACCGACAGGCCGAAGATCGTGAACGGCGGTACCACCATGCCGTCCGGGCCACCGGTGATCTGGTCCTCGGTGCCGAGCACGATGTAGATGATGATGCCCAGACCGAGCGTCGCCATGGCCAGGTAATGGCCCTTCAGACGCAGGATCGGGCGGCCGACGACCCATGCAAGCGCAGCGACCGCGGCTGTTGCCAGCAGCAGGGCGGCGAAGGGCGGCACTCCCCAGTGGATGTTCATCAGCGCCGGGAGGTATGCGCCCAGCCCGAAGAACCCGGCGTGGCCGAGACTGATCTGGCCGGCATAGCCGATCAGCAGGTTCAGTCCGACGCAGACGATCGCATTCAGGCCGACCAGGATGGCGACATCGTAGAAGTAATCATTGGTCAGCGCGAACGGCAGCAGCGCGACCACGAGTGCCAGGATGACGAGCCCGCCCAGGCCGGGCGCCAGGCGTCTGATTCTGCCGCCCGAGGCGGCCGGATCAGACACGTTCGCTCTTGACGGCGCCAAGGATTCCATCGGGGCGGAAGAAAAGGACGGCGAGGATGAGGGCAAAAGCAATGACATCCTTGTATGCGGAAGAAATGTAGCCGGCGCCGAGGTTCTCGAGCAGCCCGAGCAACAGGCCGCCGAGGATTGCACCCGGGAAATTGCCCAGTCCGCCCAGGATCGCCGCGGCGAATCCCTTCAGGCCGAGCATGATGCCGACTTCATAGGAGGTGAAGGTGATCGGCGCGATCAGCACGCCGGCGATGGCGCCAAGTGCGGCAGCCAGGCCGAAGCTGGCCAGCAGCACGCGCCGGACTTCGATGCCGACCAGCTGTGCGGCCAGTCGGTTGTAGGAGGTGGCAAGCATCGCCTTGCCGAGCAGCGTGCGGTTGAAGAACCACGACAGGGCAATGACTACGAGAACCGTCACGCCCATCACCCACAGACTCTGGGGCAGGACGGTCGCACCGAAGAAATCGATCGGCTTGCTGCCGGCCAGCGGCGGCAGCGGGTGCAGATCCTTGTCCCAGAGCAGCGTGGCCACGCCGCGCAGGAAAATCCCGGCGCCGATCGTGATGATGATCAGCGCCACCACATCCGCCTGGCGCGCGCGGCCCACGGCCATCCATTCCAGCAGCAATCCGACGATCGCGGTGACCGCGATCGCAATCAGAATGGCCAGCCACATCGGCATGCCGGCACCGAGAAAGGTCACGGTGCTCATGCCGCCGATCATCACGAATTCGCCCTGGGCGAAGTTGATGACGTGGCTGGCGTTGAAGATGATCGAGAAACCGAGCGCCACCAGCGCGTAGATCGCGCCGATGGTCAGGCCGCCGACGAGAAACTGGATCCACTCCCCACTCATTGCATCAGTACCCCGTCGTGCGGTTTTCGGTAACAGTCAGATCAGTTCTTGACCAGGGTCCAGTCGCCGTTGCGCACTTCGAGCATGCGGAAGGCGGTCAGGTCCAGGCCCATGTGATCGGTCGCCGACATGTTGAACAGCCCGCCGGTACCCATCAGGTTCTTCGTCTGCTCGATGGCTTCGCGGACCTTGGCCTTGTCCGTCGTGCCGGCACGCTTGATCGCGTCGACCGCGATGATCAGCGCGTCGTACGCGTGGCCGCCGAAGGTCGAGACGCTGCCAGCGCCGTATTTCGCTTCGTACGCATGCTTGTACGACGTGACGACCGGCTTCTGCGGGTCGCTGTCGGGCAGGATGTCCGCCACCAGCAGTGCCGCGGCCGGCAGACGCACGCCTTCGGCGGCTTCACCGGACAGTTCGATGAACTTCTTCGAGGCGACGCCGTGCGACTGGTACAGCGGCTGCTGGATGCCGAGCTGGCCGTAGTTCTTGGTCACGATCGCCGGACCCTGGCCGAAGCCGCAGTTCATGATGGCTTCCACGCCGGGCGTGCCCTTGATCTTGGTGAGCTGCGCCGTCATGTCGGTGTCGGCGGCGCCATAGCGCTCGTCGGCCACGATCTCGATGTTGTAGTTCGGTGCCACTTTCAGGCACTGCTCGCGCAGCGACACGTCGAAGCCGCCGGCACCCGTGATCAGCGCGAGCTTGCTCAGCTTGCGCTCGTTCATGTCGACGAAGATCTTCTCGCAGGCCATGCGGTCCGTGTGTGGCGTCTTGAACACCCACGGCTTGACCGGCTCGATGATCACCACGGCACCGGCCATCGAGATGAACGGAACCTTGGCCTGTTCGACCAGCGGCACCGCAGCCATGGTTTCACCCGTGCTGGTGCCGCCGATGATCAGGTCGACCTTGTCCTGCTCGATCAGGCGCTTGGCGAAGGTGCGCGCCTTTTCCGCGCTGCCGGCGGCGTCATACGCGATCAACTGCAGCTTGCGACCCAGTACGCCGCCTTCCTCGTTGATCTTGTCGACGTACATTTCGAGGGTCTTCTGCTCGGGGTCGCCGAGAAACGATGCCGGACCCGTGACAGCCAGGAAAGAGCCGATCTTGATCGGTTCCTGCGCGTATGCACTGCCCACGGCCGCGACAGATGCCGCGAATACGGTCGCCGCGATCCGTGCGCCGGCGCGGTTCCTGCGGTTCAACTTCATGCTCGTCTCCTGTTTGTTGACGCGTTCGGTACTTTTGCGAGAACGGGACGTGTCGTCACGATGACGCGCCCCGGATGACGGCGGCACAGCAGATGCCTGGCTCCGCTGTGCCGCCGAATCCTGTTTTTTTCCGAGGACCGGAACCGGATCGGTCATCCGTCGATCCGGTCAATCAGGACGTTTCTTGACGCCCCGCCTGCCTTTCGGGTTATTCTGGTACTGTGATGCAGGTATTGAATTGATCTGCGTCACCTTTTGGGGAGCGCTTGGCCAGAGGATCGGCGAGCACGCGGGAACACGGGCTCGCGACGGAGAGCATGACGAAAAAGCGGGATGCAGTAAAGCCGCATGAGGGCCTGGCGGGTACGGCTCGCCCCGGTGCGATGTCCGATCAGGCGTCAGCCATCGGGGACGATTCCGGGCTGCTGCCCGGTGAGGTCGATCCGCCGATCGTGGTCCGGCCCGCGCGTCCCGCCGATCTTCCCGAAGTGATCGCCATCGACACGATCGTCACCGGGCTGGAGAAATCCGAGTACTGGAGTGCGATCGAGCGGCGCTACGGCAACGCCGAGCGTGCCGGGCGCGGTTTTCTCGTGGCCGAGGTCGAAGGCGAGGTGGCCGGTTTCGTACTCGGTGAAGTGCGCGACTGGGAATTCGGCTCGCCGCCGTGCGGCTGGGTGTTTGCCATCGACGTGCATCCCCGCTTTCGCCTGGCCGGGGTCGGTACGCGGCTGGTCGCCGGCATGGCCGACTGGTTCCGGCGCGAAGGCGTGACGACGATGCGCACGATTCTCGCGCGGGACAACACGCTCATCCTGTCGTTCTTCCGCAGCCTGGGCATGACTACCGGACCCTTCATTCCGCTCGAAATCGACCTGGCGCGGATGGAGACGGTGTTGCACGATCGGGAAAGCGTCGCATGAGACTGCAGAAAAACACCTTGCTCGCGCTGTACAGCGTACTCGAGTTCGCCTTCGATTCGAGCCGGCACATTTCGGCATCGGAGATCGCGCAGAAATACGAGGTCTCGCCGCATCACCTGGCGAAAGTGCTCTCCGAACTGGCGCGTTCGGGTTATGTCGAGTCGGTGCGCGGCGTCGGTGGCGGCTATCGTTTCGCGGGCAATGCGCGGCGCGTCACGCTGATGGACATCATCCTGCTGTTCGAGGATTTCACGCCGGAACCGGCGGATCGGCGCGAATCCGCCGAAGAGACGCCGGTCGGACTTGCGCTGGCTTCCGTCATGCGCGAAATCGACGAGATCGCCAAGGCGACGCTCAGTTCGATCACGCTGGCCACGATGCTGCAGTGGATCGATCGTCACCAGGCGGCGCATCGCGGGACCAGGGTGCACGAGCAGGGAGCGGCCAAAGCGGCGGGTCCGCGCGCGCCTGCCCGTACGGCCGAGCGGGCAAGCCGACGCGAGGAAGTGGCGCCGGTACCCGACGCCTGAAGCGGCAGCGATCCGCTTCGGATCCGGCAGTCTCCTAGACCGCGATGTCGGCGCGGATCGGGGGGTGCGGATCGTAGCCCTCGAGGCTGAAGTCTTCGATCCGGTACCCGTCGATCGATGGCGGGCGGCGCAGCAGGCGCAGACGGGGCAACGCGCGCGGCACACGTGATGATTGTTCGCGCGCCTGTTCCAGGTGGTTCAGGTACAGATGGACATCACCGGCCATCCAGATGAACTCCCCGGGCTGCAGGCCGGCCTGTTGGGCGATCATCATCTGCAGGGCGACCGTGCCGGTCCAGTTGAACGGTGCGCCGAGCAGCAGATCACAACTGCGCTGGAACATCAGGCAGTTCAGCCGGCCGTCGCTGGTGCAGTGGAACTGATAGACCATGTGGCACGGCGGCAGCGCCATCTGGTCGAGTTCGGCCACGTTCCAGGCGTGAAAGAGCAGCCGTCGGCTGGCGGGTTGTGTACGCAATGTCTCGATCAGCGTGCCGATCTGGTCGTGCTCCCGGCCGTCGGCGCCGCGCCAGCGCCGCCACTGCCGGCCGTAGACGGGCCCGAGTTCTCCCCAGTCGCGGGCGAAGGCGTCGTCGGCAAGAATGCGCTGCTCGAATTCCTCCTGGCCGATCGACTCGCCGCTGGCGGCCCGATAGCGTGCGAGCGGCCAGTCGGTCCAGATCCGGACATTCTGTTCCAGCAACGGACGGATATTGGTGCCGCCGCTGAGAAACCAGAGCATTTCCTTGATCGCCGTCTTCCAGTAGACGCGCTTCGTCGTCAGGATCGGTACGACTCCGTCCGCCAGATCGAAGCGCGTCATGGCACCGAAGACCGACAGGGTGCCGACGCCGGTCCGGTCGATGCGGCGATCGCCTGAGGCAAGCACACGGGTCAGAAGATCCAGATACTGCTGTTCGGGGTGCATGGTCGGAATCGGTTTCAGGGTTGCCGGGCCGGCGTGGTGTTCATCGGTTGTGCATGTCCGGATCCTCCGGAGAGCTGGCTGGTGGAAGGCCGCGCCGGCGGGAGCAGTTCGAAGCGTGTGCCGTCACGTTCGAGCACGATGCGATCCTCGTGCACGGCAATCAGGCGCAGGTGATCGTCGATGTGCTCGCCGGGTGCCCAGGCACGCGGGATATCGCTGCCGACCGCCAGTACCGCGCTGGCGCGCCTCGTGCCGGCGGCAACACCGAGCACCCGGATGTCGGGTGCCGGCGAAGCGGCGCCCGGGTTGTCCCGGTTGTCGCTGCCGAACAGCGCCTGCGCCGGCCCGATGTCCGGCATGGCGGTCGTGTCGATCAGCGATCCCGCCGGGGCGATCGCGGCCGGCGGAGTCAGCAGCTGCAGGGCCCACCAGGCGATCGTCGCACCGAGGACGGCAAACGCGGCCAGCGCCGCCAGCGACGGCCCCCACTGCCGCGACCGGGATGCCGTTCTCAGCATCGAAACCGGAAAATCACGGCGGGACGCACTGTTACCATCATGGCCGTTCCGGTCATGATGACGGGGACGCAGGACGGGTCGAACGGATCATCGGCAAGACGTTGGCATGTGGGCGCAGTGATCGGTGCATGGTAGTCATTTTCGCTGCTCGAGGCATGTCCCCGCGGATCCGGCCGGTTCCCGGCGACAGTTGCCGGTCAGGCGCGAGCAAACGGACAACGAGATGAGACAGGGTTTCCCACGTCGGGCGGGTGGACGCGGTTTCACGCTGATCGAGATCATGGTGGTCATCGTGATCCTCGGGGTGCTGGCGGCCATTGCCGTGCCGCGCATCATGAGCAAGCCCGACGAGGCGCGCGTCAAGGCGGCGCAGGCTGAAATCGCACAGATCCTGCAGGCGCTCGATCTGTACCGGCTCGACAATTACCGCTACCCGACAACGGAGCAGGGCCTGGCGGCACTGGCGGCGCGGCCGGTGCAGGAGCCCGTGCCGACGAACTGGAAGCCCTACCTGAAGCAGGCGCCGAACGATCCATGGGGACGACCGTACCAGTATCTGAATCCGGGGATCCGCGGCGAGATCGACGTCTTCAGTCTCGGTGCCGATGGCCGCCCCGGGGGCGAGGGCATCGCGGCCGACATCGGCAATTGGTCGCTGAATCGCTGACGGCGGTGCAGGGACGGCGGCCATGTCCCCCGTCCGGCGGCTTCACGCTGCTGGAGCTGCTGGTCGCCATGGTGATCGTCAGCGTGCTGATCGGCATGCTGGCCTGGTCGGTCGGCGGTGCCGATCGCGGACTGCATTTTGAGGCGCAAAGGCTGTCGCAGCTGCTGATCCTTGCACGCGAAGAGGCGCAGTTGCGCGGCGCGACGATCCGTTTCGAGGCGGATGATGTCGGCTACCGTTTCGCCATTCTGCGTGAGCGCCGCTGGCAGACGCTGATCGATGATCGCGATCTGCGCCCGCGCCGCTGGGATCAGCCGACGCAGGTGCGCGTGCGCCGGCAGGACCAGGGCAGTCATGTCGAATTTCGCCTGGACGAGGTCGATCCGCCCTTCGTCGTGCAACTGCGCCGCGGCGACGGCGAGGAAACGATCGTTTCCGCCGCGCCGGGGAGGATCGGGGTGCGGAAATGAGCTGCACGCGCGGTGACCCTGTTCGGGGGCGCGCACCGGCAGGCAGGCAGCTGCGGCGAATCGGGTATCCGGCGCACGGTTTCACCCTGATCGAAGTGCTGATCGCGATGACGATTGCGGCCATTGCCCTGATCGCGGCCATGAGCGCCACCGCATCGCTGGCGCATCACCAGGCCGATCTGCGAGCGCGCACGCTGGCCCAGTGGAGCGCCGAAAATCGACTGTCCCTGATCCGCATCCGCGGCGAATGGCCGGCGCCGGGCCGACGCGAGTTCGACTGCAGCCAGGATGGTGTCGGGCTGCGCTGCCGTGAAGAGGTGTTCCAGACGCCGAATCCCATGTTCCGGCGCGTGGAGATCAGTGTTTTCGCATCTGGCGAATCCTTTCGCCTGGCACGTCTGGTCGGCTTCTCCACGCGCATCCAGTGAAGGAAATGCGGCGGCTCTTTCAAACCGGGCATGGGTCGACTGCAGTGCCGGCCGGGTGGAGCGCGGCTGCAGCCGATGCCGGCGCGACGGAAGCGGACGCGCAAGGATGCCGCCCTGTTGTCGAAGCGGCACCCGGACGGACTCGCGGCAGCGCGGGCCGGCGAGTGGGCAGCCAGGTGAGCAGGCAAATGAGCAGGCGCAGGGCGCACGGCTTCACCCTGCTCGAGCTGCTGGTCGCCTCGGCACTGCTGGCCGTGCTGGCCGTGCTGGCCTGGCGTGGCATGGATTCGGTATTGCGTACGCGTGATCGCATCGTTGCCGCGTCGGACGATCTGCGCGCGCTGAGCGCCGCCTTTGCGCAATTCGAACAGGACCTGCGCGCCACGCGCCTGACCCCGTCGCTGGTACCGGATGAAGCGCCACTTGCTGCTGCGACATCCGGCGATGCGATAACGGCGGAACTGATCCTGTTGCGGCGTAGCGGCCATATGACAGGCGATTGGCCGCTGCAGCGGGTGCACTACCGCCTGCGTGGACGGCATCTCGAGCGAGGTTTTTCGCCGTGGCGGCCGGGTCAGGCCGGGCAGGGGGCAGGTGCGAGCCCCGTCTGGCAGCCGCTGATCGACAATGTCGACGAGTTCGGCATCCGTTTCTGGCTGTCCAGGCGCGGCTGGGTGTCGGCTTCGGCCCGCACCGATCCGGACCATGCCGTGGCCACCCGGATCGATGGCGTCGAATTGACCCTCGTGCGTCAGGGCGGGCGCATCGTCCGCGTGTTCACCGTGCGCGATTGATTGCCGGCAGGAGCCCGCCAGGTGACAGGCATTCACCATCGATACCACCGGAGGGAGCGCCGCGCGGCATGCCACGGTTCTCATGCCGGCAAAGCACAGCGCGGTGTGGCCATCGTCAGCGTCCTGCTGCTTGTGGCGCTGGCCACGTTTGTCGTCAGTTCACTCTTCTGGCGCGAGCACGTGACGCTGCGCAGTGTCGAGAACCGGCTGGCGCTGGCGCAACTGCGCTGGATCGAGCGTGC
Source organism: Burkholderiaceae bacterium (assembly GCA_036844405.1). Lineage (GTDB taxonomy): Bacteria > Pseudomonadota > Gammaproteobacteria > Burkholderiales > Burkholderiaceae_E > Zeimonas. Next base: position 25,409 of record DAIUFU010000017.1, read on the forward strand.
CGTACTCGACTGGGCAGCGGTGGTGCTGCAGGTCGACCGCAATCACACCGGCGGGGTCGATCACCTCGGCGAAATCTGGGCCTTGCCCATTGCCGAGACCGTACTCGACGAGACGGTAACGGGCGGCGCGCGCCTGGCGGATGACCGCGCTGCGCCGAGGCTGGCCGGACAGATCTTCGATGCACAGGCGCGCCTGAACCTGAACGGTCTGGTCATCGACGGCGTGGCGTCGGAGATCCATCGCCGGGCTTTTGAGCGTCTGCTGGCGCTGCTCGGGCGCCCGCCCGCGCTGGCGTCGAACCTGCAGACCTATCTGTTGCAGATCCCGGCCGCGAAGAGTGTTGCGGCCGGGGACGGTTCGCCGACTGCGGCCGATCCGGAGGCTGTATCCGGTACGCCTGCGGCGGTCGGGGATTCCGCGCGGCAGGCGAGCGGCGGCGCGGTTCTGCCGCTGCTCTTTGCGGACGATCTTGCACGCGTTCCCGGGTTTGATGCCGCCACCATCGATGCGCTGGAACCCTTCATCATTTTCCTGCCCACCCAGGTCGAGCAGGGCAACGGCCGGGTACGGATCCGGCGCACCCAGGTCAACATCAACACGGCGCCGGCCGAGGTGATCGCAGCCTGCATTCCCGGTCTGGAACTGCATGCGGCGCGCCGCTTCGTCGAGGGCGTGCGGGAGCGGACGTATTTCGCCAGCCTGGAAACGGCTGCGTCCCGCTTCGACGAAGTGCGCGTGCTGCCCGCTGATCTGCTCTCGACCGGTTCGAGCTTTTTCCTCGTGCAGGGGGTGATACGCTTCGGGCGCATCGAATCGAATACGCGGGCACTGCTGTATCGCGGCGCCAGACAGGTGGAACTCGTATGGCAGGATCGATCCTGAAACGCCGGCAGGCGGTCATCTGGCTGCCACCGCGCGCGATCGGCGAGCGTTCGTTCGGATCGGATCCGGTTCTGCGCATCGCATTGCCGGGCGCCCGGCTGACCGGAACCGCCGCAGCGGCAGTACCGGCGCCGGCCGATTCCGCCTCGGGCGGTACCGGTTTCGACCGGCTGAGTCTGGACGCACTGCCGCCGCTGGAGCGGGTGACGCTCGTTTTCGATGCGCGTGACGTCAATCTGTTGCGGGTCTCCGTGCCGCCGCTGTCTGCAGCCCGAACGCGACAGGCCATCCCGCATCTCGTCGAGGAATCGTTGCTGCAGGATGCATCGTCGTGTGCCTGGGCAATCGGCCCGCGTCTCGATGACGGGCAGCGTGTGGTGGCCGTGCTCGATCGTGCCTGGATGGAGTTTGTTCTTGGTGCATTCGCACGCCGCGGCATGCGGGTGCAGGCCGCCTGGCCGGCACAACTGGCGGTGCCGTTCTCGCCGGGCACGATCACACTGGCCTGCCTCGATGATGTGGTGATCCTGCGAACCGGACCGCATGAAGGTTCCGGCTGGGGTGCCGGACGCACGGTGCAGGACCGCACCGGGACGATCGTGCAGGCACTGGCGGTGAGCGCGCAGGCGTCATCCGTGCCGGTGCGGGCGCTGGTGCTGGA
>DAIUFU010000018.1:0-26106 GCA_036844405.1 Burkholderiaceae bacterium
GGGGTGTCGGTCGTGCCGATCAGAACCTTTCCGAGCCAGGGTACGGCGAACAGGACGCGTCCGTCCGAGGTGTGCGGCACGACCAGTGCCTGGTCGCCGGGCAGAAAATCCCGATCGACGACGATGTGTACGCCCTGGCTGGGGGCGATCACCGGACCCGACCTGCGATCGCCGGCGCGGCCGTCCTGCGCGGGCTCCATGTTGGCGAGCCGTTGCCGCACCTGGTCGGCCCAGACGCCGGTGGCGTTGATGACGCAGCGCGCGCGGAGCCGGTATTCGCGTCCGCTTTCGCCATCGCGACAGCTCAGGCCGTCAATTTTCCCGTGCGACCGGCTCAGGCCGGTGACGGCACAGTAATTGACGGCCAGCGCTCCGTGCAGCGCCGCCGTGCGCACCAGCGCAATCAGGAAGCGCGCATCCTCGAACTGCCCGTCGACGTAGCGGACCGCCCCGGTCAGCCCGTTCGGCTGCAGCGTCGGCAGGTCGTGCAGCGTCTGCGCGGCGCTCAGCCACTGCGTGCCGCCGAGGCCGGCCGAGCCGGCCAGCACGTCGTAGAGCTTCAGACCAAGACCATGAAACGGCGTCTGCCAGCAGTGATACGACGGGATGACGAAGGACAGCGGCTGCGCCAGATGCGGCGCGATCTGCAGAAAGCGCGCGCGGTCGTGCAGTGCTTCATGCACGAGACCGATGCGTCCCTGCGCGAGATAGCGCACGCCGCCATGCACGAGCTTCGTCGAGCGCGACGAGGTTCCCCGGCCGAAGTCACCGGCTTCCAGCAGGACGACTTTCAGACCGCGCCGGGCCGCCTCGAAAGCGACGCCGGCACCGGTCGCGCCGCCGCCGATCAGGGCCAGATCCCAGACGTCGTTTCGTGTCAGGCGCCGCAGCATTTCTTCCCGATCGGTCGTCTGCGGTTCCATCTGCACGGCAGCGGCCACGGGTTGCGGGGAGAAACGAATCGCACTCACGCCCGCGCCCAGTCCCTGGCCCGTTCGACTGCCTCGCGCCAGCGCGCCACCTTCGTGCGGCGCTGCGCCTCCGGCAGCTGCGGCTCGAAACGGCGATCGATGCGCCACTGTGCCGCCAGTTCATCGATGTCGTGCCAGAACCCGGTCGCCAGCCCGGCCAGGCTGGCGGCACCGCGGGCCGTGCTCTCGGTCACCTGCGGGCGCACGACGGGGACACCGAGCAGATCGGCCTGCATCTGCATCAGCAGATCATTGCGTGCCGCACCGCCGTCGACGCGCAGTTCGCGCAGCGCCACCGGTGCGTCCGCACTCATCGCGGCAAACACATCGGCGCACTGCAGCGCGATCGCTTCGAGCGTGGCCCGCGCGATATGCGCCCGGTTCGTCGCCCGCGTCATGCCCACCAGCGTGCCGCGCGCCCGGCTGTCCCAGTCGGGGCTGCCCAGACCGGCGAATGCCGGCACGAGAAAGACGTCGCCCGTATCGTCGACCTGTGCGGCCAGCGGCTCGATCTCATCGGCCGACGCGATCATCCCCAGGTTGTCACGCAGCCACTGCACGGCCGCGCCGGCCGTGAATACGCTGCCCTCAAGGCACCAGATGGCCTGCCCGGCCGCGCCATCCGGGCCGGGCAGGCCGTGCCAGCCGAAGGTCGTCAGCAGGCGGTTGTGGCTGGCAACCGGTTGCGCGCCGGTGTTCATCAGCAGAAAGCAGCCGGTTCCGTAGGTGTTCTTGGCCATGCCGGGTGCGAAACAGGCCTGTCCGACCGTCGCCGCCTGCTGGTCGCCGGCGATGCCGGCAATCGGCAGTGGCGCACCGAAGAGCGTCGTTTCCGCGACCACGCCGCAGGTCGGCACGATGTCCGGCAGCAGCGGGCGCGGAATACGCAGCAGCGCCAGCAGTTCATCGTCCCAGGTGCGCGTGTGAAGATTGAAGAGCATCGTGCGCGACGCGTTGCTGGCGTCAGTGCCGTGCACGCGGCCGCCGGTGAGATTCCACAGCAGCCAGCTGTCGATGGTGCCGAAGGCCAGTTCACCCCGTTCGGCGCGGACCCGTGCATCGGGCACGTGATCGAGCAGCCACTCCAGCTTCGTCGCCGAGAAATACGGGTCGAGCACCAGACCGGTCTTCTGCTGGACGAGCGCTTCATGGCCCTGTGCGCGCAGCGCCTCGCATCGTGCAGAGGTGCGCCGATCGTGCCAGACGATGGCCGGCGCGAGTGGACGGCCGCTGGCGCGCTCCCACAGCACGGTCGTCTCGCGCTGGTTGGTGATGCCGATGGCGGCGATGTCCGCGCTCGTGCCGCCGTGCGCACCGAGCTGCCCGATGGCTGCCTGCGCAACCTCCCGCTGCGTGTGCCAGATCTCCAGCGCATCGTGTCCGGCCCAGCCCGGCTGCGGGAAAAGCTGCCGGAACTCGCGCTGCGCCAGCGCCGCGATATTGCCGTCGCGATCGAAGATGATCGCCCGTGAACTGGTGGTGCCCTGGTCGAGGGCCAGAACGTATTTCATGCCTGGATGATCGCGCGCATCGGAATACCGGTCCAGGGGAGGCGGTTGGTCAGCTCGAAGCGCAATTCGTAGAGCGCCTTCTCGAATTCCAGCACCCGCAGCAGTTCGTGCGCCGCGTCCGGCGCCGGGAAGAGCCGCGCATCGGCCACCGCACGTTCGTACCCCGACAGGAAAGCCGCGCGCGTCTGCACCAGCCATTCGGCCGCGCAGTCGAGCGCCGCCTGCGGATCCTCCGGCCCCTGGAGCATGTCGCGCAGCGCCGCCTGGCGTGCGTAATCGAAGGACCGCATCATGCCGGCCACGTCGCGCAGCGGACTGTGCGACCGCCGTCGCCTGGCGACCGGGCGCGAGCGATCGCCTTCGAAGTCGATCAGGAAGAAGTCATGATCCGACAGCAGTACCTGACCGAGATGCAGATCGCCGTGCAGACGCATGCGCACGAACCCGTCGAGCACCGCCGGCGTGCGTACGCTCGCGACAATGTCTTCGCGTCGCGCGAGGATTTCCGCCGCCAGCGCGGTCACGTGATCCGGCAGTCCGTGCAGATGCTGCTCGAGCAGCACCAGACTGCGCACGGCGTCTTCGCGCACGCGCTCGACCCATTGCCGGACTTCGGCCTCCGTGGCGACGACCGGGTCGAAAGCCGGGTCGCCGGTGGGCGTGGCCAGCGCGCAGTGCAGTTCCCCGACGCGGGTGCCGAGCGTCGCGATGCGATCGAGAAAGGCGTTGTGGACGCCCTCGGGTGCGCCGCCGGGCAAACGTCCGGACTCGAGAAAGCGCTCGAGATAGTCGACGGCCCACATCCAGGCGTCACCCTGGTTCGGCACGTACTGCTGGAGGATGGCCAGCGTCGTCGGTACACCGTCGGCATCGACATGCTCGATCCAGCCGGCCACCGGCGCACTGTGCGCAAAGTGCAGGACGTCGCTCAGGTGCCGGCCGACCTCCACCTCCGGATCGACTCCGCTGTGCAGGCGCCGGTACACCTTCAGGAACAGTCGTTCGCCGAGAAAGGCCACTGCATTGCTCGACGGCACCGCCCCGCGTGCCAGTGCGAGCGCATCGATGTCGGTGCCGGCGATGGCGGCAAAGGAAGCGCACGGCTGGAAGCGGATCTCGCCGTGGGTCGCCGCCAGCCGGTCGCCCCGTCCGATCGAGTGCACGAGCGCGTGGCAGAAGGCCTCGTCGACCACGGCATCGGCGATCACGCCGACCTGCGCGCGCTGTCGAACCTTGGTCAGTACGGCTGCCCCGCCCAGCGCACGCACCTGCGCGTCGTCGATGTCGCCCCAGACGAGACTCATCGGCAGGAAATACGTCTGCGGCACCTGCGCTTCGGCCGGCGCCGCCGGCAGGTTCGCACTGTCCTCCGGACGGACGTGATCCGGCTGCTCCGCCGGCTCCGTCTGGTTGCGCACCAGGGCCAGCAGCCAGCCATGTTCACCGGCTTCGATGACGACGGCGTCGGCCAGCACCGCCGGCACCCGCTCCCCGTCCTGCGCGATATACCAGCGCTGCTGTGCAAGAAAGCGCGGCAGGATCCGGTGTTCGAAGGATTCGCGCGCGCGCGCCGCCATCCGGCTGCGCCACGGTGCGACGCGCTCCCGGAACAGACTGGCCCAGCCATCGAAGAGAACGAGCACCGGCAGATCATCGGCAACGACATGCTCTTCGTACCAGACCGGTGTCTCCACTTCACGCGACAGGCGAAACCAGTAGAAGCCCCAGGCCGGCAGGGTCAGCAGATACGGCAGATCGCCGATCGGCGGAAAGGCCGTACGCCCGAGCATCTCCACCGGCACGAAACCGCGAAAGCGCGACAGGTCGAGTTCGACCGGCTGCGCGCTGCGCGACAGGTTGGCGGCACACAGGATGACTTCGTGCGCACTCGACTCGCCGCCACCGGCGTCCGCCTCGCCGCGTGCGCTCGCGTCCGCCGCTTCGCCCGGATGCGCCTCGGCGTCCGCTCTGCCGGCGGCCATGGCACCGGTTTTGTCGGCCGCGTATTCGCGCAGATAGGCAAGCACCTTGCGGTTGCCCGGCGTCAGGAATTCGAGCGTGCCGCGGCCGAAGGCGCGGCTCGTGCGACGCACCGCCAGCATGCGGCGCATCCAGTTGAGCAGCGAGGCGGGCTCGCGCATCTGTGCCTCGACGTTGACTGCCTCGTAGCCGTACAGCGCATCCATGATCGGCGGCAGATACAGGCTTTGCGGATCGGCACGCGAGAAGCCGGCATTGCGGTCCGGACTCCACTGCATCGGCGTGCGCACGCCGTCGCGATCGCCGAGAAAGATGTTGTCGCCCATGCCGATCTCGTCGCCGTAATAGATGATCGGCGAGCCCGGCATCGACAGCAGCAGGCTGTTCATCAACTCGATGCGGTTGCGGTCGTTTTCCATCAGCGGCGCCAGCCGGCGGCGGATGCCGAGATTGATGCGCGCACGCGGATCAATCGCGTACGTCCTGTACATGTAGTCGCGCTCGCGGTCGGTCACCATGTCGAGCAGCAGCTCGTCGTGGCTGCGCAGGAAGATCGCCCACTGGCAGTTCGCCGGAATCTCGGGCGTCTGCTGCAGGATCTCGACGATCGGATGACGGTCTTCCTGCGCGATCGCCATGTACATGCGCGGCATCAGCGGGAAGTGGTAGGCCATGTGGCACTCGTCGCCGTCGCCGAAATAGCCGCGCACGTCCTCGGGCCACTGGTTCGCCTCGGCCAGCAGCATGCAGTGCGGATGATGCTCGTCGAGCATGGCGCGGATCCGCTTGATGACGGCGTGGGTCTCGGGCAGGTTCTCGTTGTTCGTGCCTTCGCGCTCGCACAGGAATGGAATGGCATCGAGCCGGAAGCCGTCGACGCCCATGTCGGCCCAGAAGCGCATGATGCGCATGACGGCGCGCAGCACGCTCGGGTTGTCGAAGTTCAGGTCGGGCTGATGGCTGAAGAAACGGTGCCAGTACCAGGCCTGCGCCAGCGGATCCCAGGTCCAGTTGGAACTCTCGGCATCGTTGAAGATGATGCGCGTGCCGGCGTAACGGTTCGGGTCGTCGCTCCAGACGTAGAAGTTGCGCTTGGACGCGCCGCGCGGCGCGCGCCGCGCCGCCTGGAACCAGCGGTGCTGGTCCGACGTGTGGTTGATGACCAGTTCGGTGACAACGCGCAGGCCGCGCCGGTGCGCCTCGCGGATGAACACGCGCAGATCGTTGCGCGTGCCGTACTGCGGATGCACGTTGTGATAGTCGGCGACGTCGTAGCCGTCGTCGCGCAGCGGCGACGGATAGAAGGGCATCACCCAGATCGTGTTGACCCCCAGGTCGCGGATGTAGTCGAGCTTCGAGCTCAGGCCGGCGATGTCGCCGATGCCGTCGCCATTGGAATCGAAGAAAGCCTTGACGTGTAGCTGATAGATCACGGCATCGCGATACCAGAGCGGATCACCATCGGGCCTCGTCATTCGTGCCCTCGTCTTTTTGCGCGCGACCTCTTCCACTGCGGCGATCGGCGCCGCCGTGCGTCTGTCGGGCACCGGAGCGTTCGGGTCATCGTGCTGGCGCGCGGTCGGACCGACAGCCGGATGCTGGGAATCGTTCATGAACAGTGATCGGATCAGGGACGTGCGGGAGCCGCCCCGCAGGGACGGACAAAAGGACGAATCAACCATACCCGAAGAGGCTGGCCAACCGATCGAAGACAGGCCGTATCAAGCACAATCGGGCTCTGGCAACCCATCAACGGCAACACAGGCACTCACCGGTCTTTCACGATGCTCGTCGAACGAATCCTGTCGATCATCCTGCCCGTCTTCCTGACGATCGCCGTCGGCTACGGCTATGCGCGCTGGCGCGGCGACGCGGTCCAGAGTGAGATGGGCGCGATCAACCGGGTCAACCTGGACGTGCTCGTGCCGCTGCTGGTACTGACGGCCTTCGCCTCGCGCGAGTTCGAACTTGCCGACAATCTCGTGCTGATGGCCGCAGGCGCACTGATCTCGCTCGGCTCGGCCGCCCTCGCCTGGCCGCTGGCGCGCCTGCTCGGCTACGACGCGCGCACCTTCGTGCCGCCGATGATGTACAACAATTGCGGCAACATGGGCCTGCCGCTGGCCGCACTCGCGTTCGGACCATCAGGCCTGTCAGCAGCGGTCGCCCTGTTCATGGCGTGCAACCTCGTCTATTTTTCGCTCGGCATCAAGCTCGTCGCGAGCGGCCGCGGCCGGGCCGGCGGAGCCTCCTGGGCGTTCCTCACCAGCCCGATGATGATCGGCATGCTCGGCGGACTGGTGCTGGCCGGATTCCATGTCCGCCTGCCCGAAAGCCTGTTCCTGTCGCTGGACATGCTCGGACAGTCGAGCATCCCGCTGATGCTCTTCACGCTGGGCGTGCGCATGCGCGACATCAGCCTGCGCGCCTGGCGCATCGGCGTCGTCGGCGCCATCACCTGCCCGCTCACCGGGCTCGCCAGCGCCTGGCTGCTCGATGCCCTACTGTCGCTGAATGCCGATCAGCGGGCACAGATGTACCTCTTTGCCGCCCTGCCGCCGGCCGTGCTGACCTTCCTCATCGCCGAACAGTACGACCAGGAACCCGACAAGGCGGCTGCGATCGTGCTGATCGGCAATCTGGCGGCGGTCGTTTTCGTGCCGCTCGGCCTGTGGCTGGGACTGTCGACCTCCTGATCACGCGTTCGGGCCGTCCACGCATGGCGGCCGATACGGCGAGCCGGCGCCGCTTCGTCCGGTTCAGCCTCCATCCCGACACGTTCCGTCGGCCGGTGCCGCCGACAGAGCACGCGCCGGCTGCCAGATCAGCAGCACGCACAGCGCCGGCGCCACGGCAAAGACGGCGAACAGCCAGCGCGCGGCCGCTGCCGTATCGAGCGCCATGCCGCCGGACACCGGCTGGCCGGCGAGGTTCACCACCAGCCCGGCCAGCGCCGCACCGAATGCGGTTGCCGACAACTGCACGGTCATGATCGACGAGGCGGCCAGTTCGCTTTCGCCGGCCGGAGCAACGGTCAGTACCTGTGTCGACAGATGCGGATAGGCGATGCCGACGCCGAAGCCGGCCACGACGAGCACGCCCGCCAGCAGCCAGAGTGCGGCCGCATCCGTCGACGGTTGCGGCATCAGGATGGCCAGCGTGATGGTCGCTGCCAGCAGCAGCACCGGCGACAGGCGCAGCACAAGTGTGCGCCCCGCTCCCTCGAGTCCGGACGTGAGGATCGAACCCAGCGTCCAGCCGACCGACATCAGCGCCGCAATGTAACCCGCCTGCAGCGGCGGCCGTCCATGCAGATCCTGCAGGAACAGCGGCACGAAGATCTCCGTGCAGGTGATGGCGACTGCCAGCAGGGCCAGTATCGCGTACAGGACACCGAGCGCGCTGGACGTGCGCAGGCTGCCGCGCGGCAGAAGTCGCTGGTGCCCGCGCTGCTGGACGCGATCGAATCCGGCCATCAGCACGACGGCGACTCCCAGCCAGCCGAGCACCAGCGACACCTCCTCGACGACACTGGCGATCGACGCCGCCAGCACGGCCAGCGTCAGCATTCCCAGTTGCAGCCACGGCAGCGGCGCCGGGATTGTCGCGGCCGGGTCGCGTGCCGGCAGCACGCGTACGCCGATCGCCACGAACAGGGCAATCAACGGCAGCAGCGACCAGAAAGCCGCCCGCCACAGGCCAAGTTCGGCAAACACCCCGCCGAGCGCCGGACCGAGCAGGGTCGACACGCCCCACATGCCCGAGACCATCGCCAGCGCGCGCGGCCACAGCGCAGCACGAAAGACGATGCGCACCAGCGCATACGGCAAGGCCACCAGCACCCCGCCGGCCAGCCCCTGCAGGCTGCGTCCGGCCAGCAGTGCCGGCATCGAGCCGGCCAGCGCACAGCCCATGCTGGCCAGCGCGAACAGGGCTGCCGACCAGGCGTAGGCCGTGCGCGGTCCGGCCCGGGTCAGCAGCGGTGCGGCCATCGCCGCACCGACGATCGACGCCACCACGTAGACCGTGGTGTTCCAGGCGTAGTACTCGATGCCGCCGATGTCGCGCACGACCGAGGGCAGGATGGTGGTCGCCAGGTACAGGTTGACGGCGTGGATCGCCACGCCGCCGCTCAGGGCCAGCGAACGCAGCAGGTTGCGGCCCCGGAGCAGTTCGCTCCAGCCGGTGGTGACGGTTTCTGCTTCAGGCAATGCCTGGGTCATGGTGTATCGGGATACCGGTGGAAACGCTGCGTGCGGCCAGCAGCAGAAAGACGCCGAGCGATCCGGTCAGGGCCGCCAGCCCGTAACGATCGACGATGAGAGCACCCAGCAACGGGCCAGCCGCGGCGCCGGTGAAGCGGGCAAAGTTGTACATGCCCATGGCGGTGGCCCGGTCCGCACTGAACACGGTCACCAGCAGCGTCGACTGTGCCGGCAGGCTCGCGCCGAGCATCAGCCCATAGGCCGCCAGCACCGCGGCCAGGGACGCCAGCGACAGGCCGTCGGCGGCGAGCAGCAGCCACAGCAGCAGGACGGTCACCGCAACGGACCAGGCACTGGCGCCGATGATGCGTGCCGACGTCCAGTGTGGAAACCAGCGCCGGGCGGCGATGATGCCGACAAAGATCCCGGCCGTCAGCGGCACGAACATCAAGCCGGTCGCCGCGGCCGACAGCCCGAACGGCGCGACCAGCGCCGGCACGAAGACGAGGAAGACGTAATAGCCGTAGAACTGCCCGAAGCCGAGGAAGAACATCGTCCGCGCCGTGCGGTTGCCAACCACCGCGCGCATCCGTGCCGACGTCCATCCGGGGCGATCGTCGGCCCGATGCAGGGTCTCGGGCAGGAGCAGGTGATCGTACAGCAGCACCGCCAGACCCGCCAGGACCAGCAGGCCGAATGCCCACTGCCAGTGCAGATGACCGGCCACGAATCCCCCGATCACCGGCCCGCATACCGGACCGAGGAAGACGACCAGCTGATAGATGCTCATCGCGTGCGCGCGCTCGCGCGGCTGGTACACGTCACCGATCACGGCGGCGGCGATCACCGAGCCGGCACTGATGCCGCCGGCCTGCGCGATGCGCCCGGCCAGGAACCAGCCGTACGAGGGCGCCGCCAGACAGAGCACGGAGCCGACGAGAAACAGCACCAGACCGGTAAGCAGCGCCGCCCGCCGGCCGCGACTGTCGCCAAAAGGCCCCCAGACGAAGCCGGCCACCGCAAAAATGATCGAGTAGACCGAAATCGTCAGGTTGACCAGCAGCGTGCCGACCTGCAGGTCGACGCCGACGTCGACCAGGCTGGGGGCGTAGACGGTCTGCGTGAATGGCCCGAGAAACGCGGTCGCCGAGATGCCGAACAGAATGCGTCGCTGCGATCGGCGCATCAATCGAGCGCCTGGCGCAGATCCGCGATCAGATCCGTCGCATCCTCCAGGCCGCACGACAGGCGCACGAGATTGTCGGTGATGCCGCGACGATTCCGTTCGTCCGCCAACATGCCATGGTGGGTCGTCGTCACCGGCTGGGTGACCAGGCTCTCGACGCCGCCCAGACTGGGCGCGATCGTGAACAGGCGCAGACGGTCGACGACCGCCGCGGTCGCGGCCAGATCGCCGGCAACCGCGAAACTGAGCATCCCGCCGAAGCCGCGCATCTGGCGCCGCGCGATCTCGTGGCCCGGACTGCCCGGCAAGCCAGGGTAGTGGACACGATCGATCTTCGGATGAGCCTCCAGGAATTCGGCCACTGCCTGCGTCGTCGCGTTCTGCTGATGCACGCGCACGGCCAGCGTGCGCAGGCTGCGCGCCAGCAGAAAGGCCACGTCCGGCGCCATGATCTGTCCGAGGTTCTTGCGCCACGGCCAGATCGTGTCGAGCAGGGCCTGCGCACCGATCACGACCCCTCCGGTCAGGTCGCTGTGGCCGCCCAGATACTTGGTCGCACTGTGCACGACCAGATCGGCGCCCAGCGACAACGGCGACTGGTTGACCGGCGAGGCGAAGGTGTTGTCGACGATGCTCAGCACGCCGCGCTGCCGCGCCAGCGCGGCCACGGCGGCGATGTCGACGATCTGCATCGTCGGATTGCTTGGCGTCTCGAAGAAGACCACGCGCGTCTGCGCCGTGAGCGCCTGCTCCACGGCAGCCAGGTCGACGCCGGTGATGAAACTCGTCTGGATCCCCAGACCCGGCAATTGATCCTGCAGCAACTCGAAGGTGCCACCGTAGACGTCGCCAAGACAGACGATGTGATCGCCACCTCGACAGGAGCCCAGGAAGGCCGCCGAGATCGCGGCCATGCCCGAGCCGAAGACCAGCGCCGCCTCGCCGCCTTCCAGCCCGGCCAGCTTGCGCTCGGCTGCCTGGATGGTCGGATTGAAACCGTAGCGCGTGTACAGATTGCCCGACGCACGCCCTTCGACGACGTCGAGGATGGCCTGTGTCGACGGAAAACCGAAAGTCGAATGATTGTAGAGCGGCGTGTGCATGGCACCGTCCGGCCCCATCTGCTCGCCACCGTGAATGCACCGGGTGGAGAACCCCTGTTCCTGTTCGTGCATGGAAATTCCTTTCAATGGAATGTGCGACCGGCCACGGCAGGCGCGTCAGCGCACGCCGTCACGAGTCCTGTAGGGTCAGATGCGCCGGACGCCGGAAAAACGGGTGCGCCAGTACGGCGTGCGGATCGTGTCCAGCCGCACGGTGCCCCCCGTCGACGGCGCGTGGACGAAGCGTGCGTCACCGACGAAGATGCCGGCGTGCGAGAACCGGCCGGACGTGTCGAACAGCAGCAGGTCACCGGTGCGCATCGCGGAAGCCGGTACCGTCCGCCCGGCGCTGGCCAGTCGGGCCACCGTGCGCGGCAAGGCCATGCCGGCGACTTCCCGATAGACGTAGACGATCAGACCGCTGCAGTCGAAGCCGCTTTCGGGCGTATTGCCGCCGTACCGGTATGGCGTGTCGATGAGACTGAGCGCGAGAAACGTGACCTCGCGTGCCAGTTGGTCCGACACATCGCGATCCAGAGTGCCGGCGGGCGGCAACGGAGCGGACATGCCTTCGGCCACTGCGTCCCCGGCGAACGGATCCTGCCCTTGCGGGATGGACACCGTCACGGGCGCACGTTGCGGAACGGAGGAGCGGCCTGACAGGGCCACGGACGAGCAGCCCGACAGGACCGCGGACGAACCACCCGACAAGGCCACCAGCCCGGCCCAGGCCAGCAGCCGGCGGCGACTGCAGCAGTCCGGCTGCATGGCTGCCGGCCGACCCGCGACGCTTTCACTTCCGTTCATGACCCGATCGTAGCGCCACCGCCGGCAAAACGCGACCGGTGCGCGCACCAGTGTTGTGACGATTGCACGCGGGGCTCGCAAGCACGCACGCTTGCACGGTACACTGCGCCGGCGCCGGGAACGGCTGCAGCCATCGCTCGTGCGAGGCTGCCGTCGAGTCGTCAGGCAGTTCCCGCCGCCAGTCAGAACAAAGAACAGTGCGATCAACACTGCACGGCAGGCGTCGGATTACGGCTCCAGCGGATCGGCAATCCGCCGGCCGGATCACCCGGAGTGAACGACGGGGATCACGGCCGGAAGGAAACCGCACACGGGAAGAGCCGCGTCGTGCCCTGCCGCAGTCGTGGATCCAGAGGAGGAGGGACCCATGTCTGGAAACCGGACCGGGACGGGTGTGCCGCTGACCGGTGCACCGTCGACTGGTGCATTGCGGGAAAACGCACTCGGCGTCGCCGGCGTCGTCTTTCTCGTCATGGCGGCAGTCGCGCCATTGACCGGCATGATCGTCGTTGCTTCACTGGCCATCGCGCTGGGCAACGGTGGCGGGATGCCGGTGTCCTTCCTGCTGGTGGTCGGCGTGCTCCTTCTGTTCGCCGTCGGCTACGCCCAGATGTCGCGCCAGCTGGTCAATGCCGGCGGCTTCTACGCCTTCGTCGTCAAGGGCCTGGGCAAGACCGGCGGGCTCGTCGCCGGCTTCATCGCGATGATGGGCTACAACTTCTTCGTTGCCGGCGCAATCGGAACCAGCGGCTTCTTCCTGCAGGAGGTGGTCGGCAGCTGGGGGCTGCACGTGCACTGGTATGTGTGGGGCCTGCTGTCGATGTTCATCGCCTTCGCACTGGCCAGCGTCGGCATCGACTTCAGCGCCCGCGTGCTCGGCATCGCGCTCGTGCTCGAAGTCCTGATCCTGCTCGTCTTCGACGTCGCCGTGCTGCTGCGCCACGGTCTCAGTTTCCAGGTCTTCTCGCCGGAATTCCTGTTCACCGACATGCTCGGGCCGGGCCTGCTGCTGGCCGCCACGGGCTTTCTCGGCTTTGAAGCGACGTCGCTCTTCAGCGAGGAAGCCCGCGATCCGCTCAGGACGATTCCGCGCGCCACCTACGTCGCCATCTGCGCGATCGGCTTCCTGCTCGCGTTCAGCACCTGGGCCGTCGTCAGTGCCGTCGGTGTCGCGCAGGCGAAGGATGTCGCCATGCAGCATCTGGAGACGGGCGATCTGATCTTTTCGCTGTCCGTCGAATACCTCGGTCCGGCACTCACCCGCGCGATGGAGGTGCTGTTGCTGATCAGCCTGTTCGCGGCACTGCTCGCCTTCCACAACGCCGCCACGCGCTATCTGTTCGCGCTGGGCCGAGCCCACGTTCTGCCCTTCTGGCTGGCCAGCACCAGCACGCGCGGCGTTCCCCGGCGCGGGCTGGTGATCAACGGTCTGTTCGGTGCGACGGTCGCCGGTCTGTTCCTGCTGCTGCTGCCGCAGGTCGAGCCGATCAACGCACTCGTGCCGAGCATGCTCGGCTTCGGCACCCTGTGCATTCTCGTGCTGCAGACGCTGGCCGCGCTGTCGATCGTCGTCTATTTCCGGGTCAAGCGCGACCCGCGCTGGTGGAAGACCTTCATCGCTCCGGGCATCGGTTTTCTCGGGCTGCTCGGCATCGTCACGATGGCGATCGTCAATTTCCCGTTGCTCGCCGGCAGCGACAACTTCCTCGTCGGCCTGCTGCCTGCACTGCTGCTGGTGGCACTGGCAGGCGGGATCGGCTGGGGCGCATGGCTGAAGAACCATCGCCCGCAGGTCTACGCAAGGCTTGCCAGCGATCTGGAGAAAATCGATCCGACCGATCTGGATGACGCCTGGTCGGTCGAGGAACGGATCGCCGCCCAGAGCGCGTGAAGTCATCGGCCGCACGGGCGTCGGCGACCGTCCGACACACCCGTGCGGCGCGGGCTGAAGACCCGTGCCGCGCGGGACTACCGGATCGTCACATCTTTCCGGGCAGCCAGGTCGAAATCGACGGGAAGGCGACCAGCACGATCAGCCGGATGATGTCGGTCAGAACGAACGGCGCGATGCCGAGAAAAATGGTCGCGAGCCTCGCATCGCGCACGACACCCTTGATGACGAAGACGTTCATGCCGACCGGGGGCGTGATCAGTCCGAGTTCGACCGTCACGACGACGACGATGCCGAACCAGATCGGGTCGAAACCCAGTTGCATCACCAGCGGAAAGACGATCGGCACGGTCAGGATGATCATCGCCATCGCATCCATGACCGAACCGAGCAGCACGTACATCAGCAGGATCAGCGCAAGCACGCCGTACGGACCGATGCCCAGCCCCGTCAGCCAGGTCGTCAGCGTCTGCGGCGCCTGCGTGATCGTCATGAAATAGCCGAACAGCAGAGCGCCGATCAGGATCATGAAGATCGCCGCCGTCGTGCGCAGCGATTCGATCAGGGCACCCATGAACTGCTGAAAGGACAGCTTGCGCCGTGCAATGCCGATCAGGAAGGCTCCGCCCGCACCCATGGCGCCCGCCTCGGTGGCGGTGAACAGGCCACCGTACAGGCCGCCGATGATGAACAGGAACAGCAGGATGACCGCCCAGATGTCGCGCAGCGACGCCAGGCGCTCGCGCATCGAACAGCGCTCGCCGGCCGGCAGGAAACCGCGCCGCACGAATCCGATCACGTTGATCGTGAGGATGTACATCGACACGGCCAGCAATCCGGGCAGGACGCCGGCGATGAACAGCTTGCCAATGTCCTGCTCGGTGATCAGCCCGTAGACGGCCAGCACGGTCGACGGCGGAATCATGATGCCGAGCGAGCCGCCGGCCGCGATCACGCCGGTGGAAAAACTCTGCGGGTAGCCGTAGCGGCGCATCTCCGGATAGGCGACCGAAGAGAAGGTTGCCGCCGTGGCCACCGACGAACCGCAGATCGCGGCGAAACCGCCGCAGGCGGCAATCGTCGCGATGCCCAGCCCGCCGCGATGGTGGCCGACGAAGGCATTGGAAGCGCGAAAGAGTTCGCGGCTCATGCCGGTGGCCGAAGCGAATGCGCCCATCAGCAGGAAGAGCGGAATCACCGCGAACTGCATGTCGGCAACCGTGCGGATCGGCGACTGCGCCACCAGGCTCAGGGCGGACGACCAGTCCTGGTTCAGATAGCCGAAACCGACGACACCAACCAGACCCATGGCAATGCCCACAGGCACGCGCAGCAGCATCAGTGCAAACAGCGCGACGAAACCGAGAATGGCGATGGCGTTCGCGTTCATCGGCGAGCGGCGCTCACTCGGCTGCGGCCACACCGTCCCCGTCTGCCGGCAATTCATCCGGATGCAACAGCAGACGGTACAGGCGGATGAGCAGCAGCACGACGGCAGCGATCAGTCCGAACCAGGCCAGCGCGTAATAGATCCAGACCGGCTGGCGCAGGTCGAAGGTCAGCACGTGATCGGCACGCGTGCCGATCACCTTGACCCCCATCATCCAGGCAAAGACGGCCATCGCGAACAGCGTCAGCACGCTGGCGAACAGATCGATCACGCGGCGTCCGGTTGCGCCGAAGGCACTCCAGAGCAGGTCGACGGTGCTGTGCTCGCCACGATAGCCGGTGCCGGCCATGCCCCAGAAAATGAACGTCGCCAGCAGCAGCCGGCTGATGTCATAGGTATCCGGAATCTGCCAGACGAACAGATAGCGCAGGATTACCGAAACGAAGGTCAGCGCGGTGACGATTGCAAGAAACCACGCCGCCGCCGCCTCGATCCAGCCAATGAACCGGTCGAGCGAGCTGCGCGGCGCGGTGGCGCCCGAAGTCACTTCGCCAGTGCGCCCTGCCGATCGAGAGCCTCTTCCAGTTCACGCAGGACAGCGTCCGGATCGTAGCCGTTCTTGCGCACGTTGTCGGCCCAGGACTTGTGCAGGGTTTTTGCCGCCTGGCGCCAGGCAGTCAGCTGCGCATCCGAGATCGGATACACCTCATGCCCTTCCTCGGCCGCGATCTTCGCAATGCCGCCATGCTCGAAATCGGCCCAGGGATCGGCGATCTTTCCCGCCCATTCCGTCGTGCAGTGATTGTCGATCACCTTCTTCTGCGCATCCGACATGCGGTTGTAACGCGACTTGCTGAAGGCCATCACGAACACGTTCGTGTAGAGCGGCGCGTTCATGTGGTATTTCGTGACCTTGTCGATGCCGAACAGCGGCACCGAGCCCCACGGGAAGGCCACCGCATCGGCCACGCCCTTCTCGATGATGTCGCGCACCTCCGGTGCCGACGACTGGACGTTCGTGCCGCCCAGCATCGTCACGAACGTCGCCATGGTGGCGTTCGACGGGCGGATCTTCATGCCCGAGATGTCTTCCGGCACCATGATCTTCTTCGTGCGCGAGTGGAAGCTGCCGGGATCGTGCACGAAGGCGAAACAGAACTTGACGTCCTTCATCTCGCGCTCGGCGTACTTGCGGTACCAGGCGTCGAGGGCACGCGAACCGGCCTTGGCATCGGAGATCAGGAACGGCAGCTCGCCCACCCCGATCACCGGGAAGCGGCCCGGCTGGTAGCCGGGATTCACATAGGTGAAGTCGGCAATGCCGTCGCGCGCCATGTCGTAGTGATCGAAGGCCTTGCCCAGCTGCTGTGACGGATAGACTTTCGAGCGGAGAGTGCCGTTCGAGTCTTTTTCGACCGATGCGCCCCACTCCTCGAGCGACTTCTGCAGGGGGTGGGCCGGCGGCACCCAGGTAGAGATCTTCAGATCGAAGGTCTGATCCTGGGCCGGCAGGGCCGGGGCCACGGCGGTCAGGATGCCGGCAACCGCAAAAGAGACGGTACGGCCCAACAGTGCGCCAGATTTCATCGTGCTGTCCTCCTGATAGTGACTTCGCAGCCGACCGCCGTGGCCTTCCGCTGCCCTGTTCTTCACCGTACTCCGTTCGGGGTCGGCGATCGTTTTTCTGTTTGAAGCCTGCTGTCGCCGGCTGGTTGCCGCTCGGTTGCCCCTCGGTTGCCTGATCGCCGCCGGACAAGGCTTCACCCGCCATCGCCGCGAAGCACCGGCTTCACTGAAAGCTTACCAGCAAGAATCGGCCACCGGCACCACCGCCGCTTCAGTTCAGCGGCAGGGTCGCGCGCATCGTTCCGGTTTCCCGATCGGCTTCCAGCGCGAAGCCGAGGCGGCTCGCCAGGCGCAGCATGTCCTCGTTCTCGCTCAGAATCTCGCCGACGATCTCGCGCGTGCCCTGGCGGCGGCAGTAGTCGATGATTTTCGACAGCAGCATGCGGCCAAGCCCCTGCCCCTTGAGGTCGGAGCGCACGAGAATGGCGAACTCGGCGGCGATGTTGTCGGGGTCGGTCACCGTGCGCACGACACCAAGCGTTTCGTTGACACCATCGACGCCGGACACCGAAGCGATGAACGCCATTTCGCGGTCATAGTCGATCTGGGTCAGCCGCGCCATCTGCAGATGCCCGAGCTGGCGCACGGAGTCGAAGAAGCGAAAGCGCAGATCCTCGGGCGTCATGCGTCCGAGCAGCGTCTGATGTGCCGGCTCGTCCTCCGGACGGATCGGCCGCAGCAGCACCTCGCGGCCGTCACGCAGCGCGACCGTCTCCTCCAGATACTGCGGATACGGACGGATCGCCAGCCGCCCCGTGCGCGGCACGTCGGCGGCGATGCGCATGTGCGCATCGATGCAGATCACCCCGTCATCACCGGCAAACAGCGGATTGATGTCGATCTCGACAATCTCGGGAATGTCGACGACGATCTGCGAGACCTTCACCAGCGTCAGGCACAGCGCATCGAGGTCGGCAGCCGGCCGGTCCCGATAGGCGCGCAGCATCCGTTCGATGCGGGTGCGCCCGATGAGTTCGCGCGCCAGCGGCAGGTTCAGCGGCGGCAGGCCGATCGCATGATCCCGGATGATCTCGACTGCGCGTCCGCCCTCGCCGAACAGGACGACCGGCCCGAACAACGGATCGGTGATGACACTGATGATCAGCTGGCGCGCATTGCCACGCGGGACCATCGGCTGCAGCGTGAAGCCGGTGATGCGTGCCTGCGGCATGCGCTCGCCGACGCGTCGCGTCATGCCCTGGGCCGCCGTGCGCACGGCCTCGGTGCTTTCGAGGTTCAGCGCCACGCCGCCGACATCCCATTTGCGTGCGATGTCGGGCGAAAGCACCGTCAGTGCCAATGGATAGCCGACTTCGGCGGCGACCTGCTCGACCTCATCCATCGAGCGCGCAATCCGCGTCGGCACGACTGAAATGCCGTAGGCCTGCAACACCGCCTTCGCCCGCCGCTCGGACAGCAGCGAGCCGCCGTCGGCCAGCACCTCCTCGACCAGCTTGCGCGCGGCGTCGACGTCCGGGCGAAATTCGCTGGGCAGCGACGGGGGCGTCTGCATCAGCATTTCCTGGTTGCGGTGAAAATTCACCACGTGCAGGAACGCCTTGACGGCACTCGACGGGGTCTCGTATGTCGGCAGACCGGCGTCGGCAAACAGTTTTCGTGGCTGGACCGCCGCATCGGCGCCGACCCAGCAGGTCAGGATCCGGGCCGCCCGCAGTTCGCGCGCGACACCGATCACCGCCTGCGCCGCCTCCTCGCCGCGCGTCGTCGCCGTCGGTGCGTGCATCACCAGCGCGGCATTGACGGCGGAATCGGACAACACCGCCTTCAGGCATTCGGCATAACGCCTGCCGGGAGCATTGACACCGACATCGACCGGATTGCCGGCCGCCATCGATGGCGGCAGCACGGCCGCCAGTTGCCGGGTCGTCTCCTCGCTCAGCGGCGCGCACTGGCCGCCGCCCAGCAGGAGTTCGTCAAGCGCCATCAGGCCGGCACCGCCGCCGTTGTGGATGATGGCGAGGTTCTCGCCGCGAAAGGCGCGTGCCCGGCTCAACGTCTCGACGGCGTCGAATAGTTCATCGATGTCGTATACGCGCAGGATACCGGCGCGGCGCAGGGCCGCATCAAAGACGTCGTCCGCGCGCACCTGCGCCCCGGACAGCGTGGTCACCGCCTCGACTTCGTCGCTTTCACGGGTGGCTCGTCCGGCCTTGACGGCCAGCACCGGCTTGTTGCGGGCGGCCGCACGTGCAGCCGCCATGAAATTGCGCCGCTCGCGGATGTTCTCGATGTACAGCAGGATCGCTTCGGTATCGGGATCGGATGCCAGGTAATCGAGCACGTCACCGAAATCGATGTCGTCGCTGTCACCCAGCGCAATCGCGTGCGAGAAGCCGATCCCCTTGGCGCGCGCCCAGTCGAGCACCGCCGTGCACATCGCGCCCGATTGCGACACGAAGGCCAGTTTCCCCGGCAGTGCCGACACGTGGCTGAGGCTGGCGTTGAGACCGAAGCGCGGCACCAGAACGCCCAGACTGCCCGCACCGAGGATGCGCATCGAGTGCCGGCGCGCCGCCGCCAGCATGGCTTCGCGCACCGGCGTCCCGTCGGCATCGGTCTGTCCGCCCAGATCGTCATGCACGACGATGGCCACGCGCGTCCCGCGTGTGCCCAGCGCATCGATGGTGGCGGCAATGGTGATTGCCGGACTGCAGATCACGGCCAGATCCGGCGCCTGCGGCAGGCTGGCAATATCGGGATAGGTCAGGACGCCGGCCACCGACCGGTAGCGTGGATTGACCGGCATGACCGGTGCATCGATGCCACCCTCGAGCAGATTGCGCATCAGCACGTTGCCGACGTGCCGTGGCCGGTTCGACGCGCCGACAACCGCGACCGAATGCGGCTCGAACAGATGGACGAGATTGCGAACGCTCATGACGACCGGGGGAAAGCGCTCCGGAACGCTCTGCGGGTCACGATCCGCAGCCCGCCGGCCCGGCGCACCGACGCCGGTATCTGCGCCGCGCCCGTCAGATCGACTCCTTGACCAGGGCCGTGCGGATCTGCTCGATCGCGTGCGACGGACTCAGGTGTTTCGGACACACCTCGGTGCAGTTCATGATCGTGCGGCAACGATAGAGACGGTAGACGTCATCCAGATACGCCAGCCGTTCGCTGCGCGCCGTATCACGACTGTCGGTGATGAAACGCCAGGCCTGCAGCAGGCCGGCCGGCCCGATGAACTTGTCCGGGTTCCACCAGTAGGACGGACAGAACGAACTGCAGCAGCCGCACAGGATGCATTCGTAGACGCCGTTCAGGCGTTCGCGCTCCTCGGGGCTTTGCAGGCGCTCGCGCTCGGGCATCGGGCCATCGTCGATGACATAGGGCTTGATCGAATGAAAGTGGGCAAAGAACTGGGTCATGTCGACGACCAGGTCACGCACGACCGGAAAGCCCGGCAGCGGACGCAGCACCACCGTGTCCTTCAGATCCTTTACCGACGTGATGCAGGCCAGACCGTTGCGGCCGTTGATGTTCATCGCGTCCGACCCGCACACGCCTTCCCGGCACGACCGGCGAAAGGACAGGCTGTCGTCGATTTCCTTCAGATGCAGCAGGACGTCGAGCAGCATCCGATCGTGGGGGCGTATCTCGACGTCATAGTCCTGCATCCGCGGACGTTCGTCAGCGTCGGGATCGTAACGATAGATGCTTACCTTCATGACTGCCCCATCAAAATCATCAGTACGCGTACCTGCACGGCCACCAGGATCAGCCCGACGAGCCCGAGCAGCGGCAACCGGATGGCCGGCGGCTTGACGTAATCGAGAACAATGTCGCGCACGCCGATCCAGCCATGGATGGCCATCGCCACGAACAGCAGCAGGATCAGCACGGCGCCGTGCGAACTCATCGCCAGCGCCCGCCATTTTTCGTAGCCCGAGCCGTCGGTGACGACCAGCGTCACGAGGCCGAGCGCCAGCAGCGCGAGAATCGCGATCGCCGTCACCCGCTGCAGCAGCCAGGCACGTTGTCCGGAGAACACTCTCATCGCAACCCCCAGGCCAGCAGCCACAGCAGCGCCGCGACGAAGCCGGCGGCGATCGAAACGAAAGCGCTTGCGCGCGCCTTCGGCAGCGCGAAACCGGCGCCCATGTCCATCACGAGATGGCGCACGCCGGCGAAAATGTGATGCACCAGCGCCCACACGCCGATGAACAGGAAGGGTGCGAACCAGGACCGCGTGGCGCCGTCGATCACCGCCTGGAAGCCCTGCTCGCCCGACAGCGACGCATCGAGCGTGCGTGCGAGCAATGGCAGCGCAATGAGCAGCACGACACCGGAGATGCGGTGCAGGATCGAAGCGATCGCTCCGACCGGAAAGCGGATCGCCGCCAGGTTGAGGAATTTTGGCGCCGGTCGAGCGGCACTGTTGGCTGATGGTCTGGTCATGTCGTTCCTGCAGCTATCCCCGCAAGTTCGCCGAAAACCGGCACGGTCACGCTTCGCCCGGTGCCGTTCGACACCGCCGAACACCCTCGGCGATGACCGGAATCCGTCCGCCGGGGCGCCTCGTTCCCGACGGGAAGCCGCGTGCCGGATGTCGGCGCGTGCCCCCTCAGAACATCCCCATTTCGAGCTGTGCCGCCTCGCTCATCATGGCGCGGGTCCACGGCGGATCGAAGACGAGTTCCACTTTCGCCTGGTCGACGCAGGGAATCTTCAGCAGCTTCTCGCGTGCCTCGTCGCACATCAATGTGCCCATGCCGCATCCGGGCGCGGTCACGGTCATCGTGACGTCGACACGAAAGCTCCCGTGATCGATCTCCGAAGTCACGCAACTGTACACCAGCCCGAGATCGACAATGTTCAGCGGAATCTCCGGGTCGAAACAGCTGCGCAGGATCTCCCAGGCCGCCGCTTCGACCTTCTCCGCCGTGATCGGCCCACCGTCGCTGCCCATGGCCGCGATCTCGGGCAGGATCACCGGCTCGAGTCCGAGTGCCGCATGGTACTCCTCGTCGACCCGGTACAGATTGCCGTCGACGAGCACCGTGATCGTTCCACCCAGGCGCTGCGTCACCGTGCCGGGACGGCCTTCGCGCAGCGTCACCGTCGTGCCCCACGGCACTTCGACGGCCGGGCACGATTGCTCGATCGTGAAATCCTCTGCCTTACCGTGTCTTCTACCCATCATTGCTACCTCACTCGGTTTTCGCCGTCTCACCGAATGCGGTGAGCGCATTGTGCAGTGTGTGCCAGGCCAGCGTTGCGCACTTGACCCGGACCGGAAAATCCTTCACGCCGGCGAGCGCGACCAGCTTGCCGAAATCCCTGTCGGGCGCGCCGGAATCGGTCATCAATGCGTGCACATCCTGAAACAGCGCCTCGACCTCCTCCACCGGTCGCCCCTTGACGGCTTCCGTCATCAGCGATGCCGACGCCGTGGAGATTGCGCAACCGTGGCCAACGAAGCTCACGTCTTCGATGACACCGTCCCTGACCAGCGCAAACACCGTCAGCTGGTCACCGCACAGGGGATTGTGTCCATCGGCCGAATGGCTCGCACCGGACATTTCGTGAAAATTCCGAGGATTGCGGTTGTGATCGAAGATCACTTCCTGGTACAGCTCGCGAAGATCGCCGCCGGCACTCATCGTGTTCACTTGCCCTCGAACAGGTCCTGCGCCCGCCGGATGGCCGCGGCCAGCGCATCGATATCGGATTCGTCGTTGTACAGCGCCAGCGATGCCCGGGCGGTGCCGGGAATGCCGAAACGCTGCATCAGCGGCATCGTACAGTGGTGTCCCGCCCGGATGGCCACGCCTTCGGTGTCCAGGATCGTGCCGAGATCGTGCGGGTGGATGCCATCGATCATGAACGACAGAATGCCGGCCTTCCCGGGAGCGGTCCCGATCAACCGCAAGCCCGGGATGGTTTCGAGCACTTCGGTGCCGTAGGCAAGCAGCGCATGTTCATGCGCGGCAATCCGCTCGAAACCCGCTGCAAGCACGTAATCGATTGCCGCGCCCAGGCCGACCACACCGGCGATGTTCGGTGTCCCGGCCTCGAAACGCTGCGGCGTATCGGCCCAAGTGCTGCCCTCGAAGCTGACCGTGCGGATCATGTCGCCGCCGCCCTGCCAGGGCGGCATCGCCTGCAGCAGTTCGTGGCGCCCGTACAGGGCACCGATCCCGGTCGGCCCGTAGATCTTGTGCCCCGAGAACGCGTAGAAGTCGCAGCCCAGCGCCTGCACGTCGACCGCCATGTGCGCCACGGACTGTGCACCGTCGACCAGTGCCAGCGCGCCGACCGCGTGAGCCATCTCCACGAGACGCGCAACCGGATTGACCGTGCCGAGCGCATTGGAGACATGCGCGACGCCGACCAGGCGGGTACGCGGACCGAGCAGTGCGGCAAAGCCGTCGACGTCCAGCGAGCCGTCGTCATGAATCGGGGCCACGCGCAGCACCGCTCCCGTCTGCTCGCAGACGAGCTGCCACGGAACGATGTTCGAGTGATGCTCCATCGTCGTCAGCAACACTTCGTCGCCAGGCTTCAGGTTGGCGCGCCCCCAGCTGCCGGCGACCAGATTGATCGCCTCGGTGGTGCCGCGGGTGAAGACGATTTCCTCGCTGCGCGCCGCATTGAGCAGCGTGCGCACCCGCTCGCGCGACTCCTCGTACAGATCGGTCGAGTGCTGCGACAGCCAGTGCACGCCGCGGTGGATGTTGGCATTCGACTCACGGTAGTAGCGGTCCACGGCTTCAATGACCGACACCGGCTTCTGCGTCGTCGCGGCATTGTCCAGATAGACCAGACGACGACCACGCACCTGACGCTTCAGGATCGGGAAGTCCGCCGCGAGTGCCTTCATCTCCGAACGCAGCGTCGCCGGCATGGCCGACTGCGTACGTTCCCCGGTCATGACCGCACTCATTGGAACTCCTCCATCGTCCGCGCAAGCGCCGCGCCGCCGGGCAGCCTGTCCAGCAGTGCGGTGCGCGCACGCCGGCGCAGCGACGGCACCGCGATGCGGCCGAGCGCCTCGGCAGCGAAGGCCCAGGTGAGCAGATTGCGCGCCCGCTCTTCTTCGATCCCGCGCGTACGCAGATAGAACAGCGCCGTCTCGTCGATGCGCCCGACCGTGGCCCCGTGGGCACACTTGACGTCGTCGGCGTAGATTTCCAGTTCTGGCCGGGCATCGGCTTCGGCCTGCGCCGACAGCAGCAGATTGTCCGTGCGCTGGATCGCATCGGTGCGCAGCGCGCCCACGCCGACCACGATCCGCCCGGCGAACACGCCACGCCCGTCGCCGTCGACGATCCCGCGGTAGTACTCGTGGCTGGTACCGTGCGGATGCGCGTGATCGATCGTCGTGTGATGGTCGACGTGACGCTTGCCGTCAACGTGATACAGGCCGTTGAAGAGGGTTTCGCAGCCGTTGCCGTCGAAACGGGTGACGATGTCATTGCGCGCCAGCCGCGCACCGAACGACAGCGAGTGCGAGGCGAACATCGAGTCGCGTCCCTGGCGTGCTTCGATGCGTGCCAGGTGGACCGCCTGCTCGGACTCCTGCTGAAGCTTCACGTGCGTGACGCGGGCGTCCTCCGCGCACTCGATGCGCGTGACGATGTTCGACAGGTTCCGGTCGGCATGCGCGCTGACGTGGTGCTCGACGATGGTGGCCTGGGCACCGGTCTCGGCGACGATCAGGTTGCGCACGTGTGCCGCCGCCTGCGGCGTCGCACTGACGAAGACGAGATGAACCGGATGCTCGACGGCCACACCGCGCCGAAGCGTGATGAAGGCGCCATCGGCCGCCATCGCCGCATTGAGCGCCGCCGGGCTGTAGCCGTCTTCGGCGGCGCCGAAGACGGCCTCCACGCGCTCCGGAAACTCGGTCAGCGCACGAGCCAGCGACGTCAGGATGACGCCCTCCGGCAGGCTGCCGGGCGACGACAGCGATTCGGCATGGGTGCCATCGACGAAGACGAGCCAGTGGCCGTTTTCATCCTGTTCGCCTTCGCGCATCGCGCCGAGCAGCTGTTGCAACTGCGTGCCGGCGGAGGCAGAGGCCGCCGCGTCGGGAGCCACGAACGACGAGCGCCCGAGCGACTGCAGCGACGTGTGACGCCAGGGATCGTTGAGCGGATCGGTGCGGATCGTGGGCCAGCCTTCGGTCTCGAAGCGTTCGAGTGCCTGCTGACGGATCTGCGCCAGCCACGGAAGCGCGGCGCCGGGCAGACTGGGCGCCCGCTCGCGAAAGGCATCGAGCCAGACTTGATCGGTACTCATCATGCGGCTCCTGCGGCTGTCCCGGCGGGCGCCGCGCCGGCTGCGCGGGCGACTTCCTCCTCGATCCAGCCATAGCCGCGCTCTTCGAGCTCGAGGGCCAGTTCACGCCCGCCCGAGCGCACGATGCGCCCGCCGGCCAGCACGTGCACGAAGTCCGGAACGATGTATTCGAGCAGGCGCTGGTAGTGCGTGATGACGAGCATCGCGCGCTCCGGAGAACGCATGCGGTTGATTCCTTCGGCCACGATGCGCAGTGCGTCGATGTCCAGACCGGAATCGGTCTCGTCGAGGATGGCCAGCTTCGGCTCGAGCAGCGCCATCTGCAGCACTTCGTTGCGCTTCTTCTCGCCGCCGGAAAACCCTTCGTTGACCGAGCGGTAGATGAACTCCTCCTTCATCTCCACTTTCTTCATCTCGGCCTTGACCTTGGCGAGGAAATCCATCGCGTCCAGCTCGGGCAGATCGCGGAACCGGCGCACGCTGTTGACCGCCGCCTTCAGGAACGAGGCGTTGGACACGCCCGGGATCTCGACCGGGTACTGAAACGCCAGAAAAATTCCCGAACGCGCGCGATCCTCGATCGGCATTTCGAGCAGGTTCTCGCCCTCCCAGGTGACGCTGCCGCCGTCCACCGTGTAACTCTCGCGCCCGGTCAGCACCTGTGACAGCGTGCTCTTGCCCGAGCCGTTCGGCCCCATGATCGCGTGCACTTCCCCGGCGTTCACCTTCAGGTCGATGCCGCGCAGGATCTGCTTGCCGTCGACCGAGGCCTTCAATTGCTTGATTTCGAGCATCTCGTGCTTCTCCCCTTGATCCGTTGAATCTTTCGCTACGTTGACTGGATTGCCTGTGCGTCCGGCAGCGTCAGCCGACGCTGCCTTCGAGGCTGACGCCGATCAGCGCCTGGGCCTCGACCGCAAACTCCATCGGCAATTCCTTGAACACTTCCTTGCAGAAACCGTTGACGATCATCGACACGGCGTCTTCCGCCGACAGACCGCGCTGCATCGCATAGAAAAGCTGATCCTCGGCAATGCGCGAAGCGGTTGCCTCGTGCTCGATGTGCGCCGTCGGATTGCGTGCCTCGATCGTCGGGAACGTGTGCGCCGCGCACTGGTCGCCGATCAGCAGCGAGTCGCACTGCGTGTAGTTGCGCGCGTTCTCGGCCTTG
>DAIUFU010000019.1:0-25985 GCA_036844405.1 Burkholderiaceae bacterium
CCACTACATCGAATGCGGCGCCAATACCGGCATGAACTGGGGCAACCCGGCCGTGCCGACGGAGCAGTTCACGCACGGCATGCTCAGCTGTGCCGAATGGACCGGCGTGCCCCTGTCGACGCTGCTCGACGACGTCGGCTTCGACAAAGGCAAGGCCCGCTACATCCTCGCCGAAGGGGCCGATGCCGCCGGCACGACGCGCACGATCCCGATGCGCTACGCGCTCGACGATGTGCTGGTGGCGTACGGGCAGAACGGCGAGATGCTGCGCCCGGAAAATGGTTATCCGGTGCGGTTGATCGTCCCCGGCGTGCA
The DNA here is from genome assembly GCA_036844405.1 of Burkholderiaceae bacterium. GTDB lineage: Bacteria > Pseudomonadota > Gammaproteobacteria > Burkholderiales > Burkholderiaceae_E > Zeimonas. The sequence goes on from DAIUFU010000019.1 coordinate 316, forward strand.
GGGCGTATCCAGCATCAAGTGGCTGCGCCGCATCAAGGTCGGCGACCAGCCCTGGAACACGCGCGAGGAATCACTGCAGTACAGCGACCTGATGCCGGACGGAAGCAGCCGCCAGTACACGTGGATCCAGGAAGCGAAATCGGTCATCACGTCACCGTCCGGCGGGCAGAAACTGCTCGACAAGGGCGGCTACTACGAGATCACCGGCTTTGCCTGGTCGGGGCGCGGCCGGATCAGGCGGGTCGACGTATCGACCGACGGCGGGCGCAACTGGCGTACGGCCACGCTGCAGGAGCCGGTCCTGACGAAGGCGCTGACGCGGTTTCGCTGTGACTGGGTCTGGGACGGCAGACCGGCGAGCACGTGCTGGAGCTGCAGGTCCACGGCAGCCCGGCGCTGCTGCAGAGTCGCTGCATCGACGAAACCGGCTTCGTGCAGCCGACCATCCGCCAGTTGCGGGCGGTGCGCGGCACGTTCTCGATCTATCACAACAACATGATCCAGACCTGGCAGGTCGAGCCCAGCGGGGAGGTGCGCAATGTGGAGCTCTAGAAGCCTGCGGGCCGCCGTGACCGCCCTCGCCGTACTGCTGCCGGCAATGGCCTGCGCCGCGACGGCCGGGGCGGGCAGCCACGACTTCAGGCTCGGCCGCGCGGCCACGCCGGCCGAGATCGCCGGCTGGGACATCGACGTGCGCCCGGACGGCACCGGCCTGCCCGACGCGCGCGGCAGCGTCGCCGAGGGGGAGACGGTCTACGAGAAGCACTGCGAGGTCTGTCACGGCACTTTCGGTGACAGCAACGAGTACATGGCCCTGGCGGGAGGCGTCGGTTCCCTGAAAAGCGACGCGCCGGTCAGGACCGTCGGCAGCCTCCTCAATGCGGCAACGACGCTGTACGACTACATCCGGCGGGCGATGCCGTTCACGCACTCGAAGAGCCTCACGCCGGACGAGGTGTACGCGGTTGCGGCGTACGTGCTTCATCTGAACGATCTCGTCGACGATGATTTCGTCGCCGACCGCACGACGCTGCCGGCCCTGAAGATGCCCAATCGCGACGGCTTCGTGCGCTTCCGGGGGCTGTCCGACGTCGACGGCAAGCCCGACACGCACAACGTCGCCTGCATGAAGGACTGTCCGTCGCAGGGCGAGCCCGCCGGCGCGATTCCGGCTGCGTTCATCGAAAACATGTATGGCAGCCTGGACACTCACTTCCGCGCCCTGGCCACGATGAACGATCAGGTACCATCAGCCGGGGCGCTGCCACCCGTGCGACAGGCGGCGGCTTCTCCGCAGGAGCTGATCCGGGACTCGGGCTGCACCGCCTGCCACGCCGTCGACCGCAAGATCGTCGGCCCCGCTTTTCGCAGCGTCGCCGCCCGCTTCGGCAAGGAAACGGACGGCGCCGCCACGCTCGTTCAGGCCATCCGCAACGGCAGCAGCGGTGTCTGGGGAAGCGTCCCGATGCCTGCGCAGCCCGGGCCGAGCGATGCGGACCTGCAGGTCATCGTGCACTGGATCCTGGACGGCGCACCGGACCCGTGACCGGCACCGGAAGGAACTCATTCCATCGATTCGAGGATAGTCCGATGAGAGAAAGCAGACGCAAAGTGATCGAGATCGCCGGCAAGGGAAGTGCCGCTGCGGTCCTGCTCGGCAGCGGGTGGCTGTCGGGCACGGCGAGCGCCGCCGACATACCCAATCCGCTGGCACCGAACGACCAGCGCAAGCAGTTCGATACGCACACGCTGGCCGAGGTCGTCAAGGATCTCGGCGGCAGCCAGGCGAAAGTCTCGGATGCGATCGAACTGACCGCTCCCGAGATTGCCGAAAACGGCGCCGTCGTGCCGGTGCAGATCGAGAGCAAACTGCCGGGCACGAAACTGATCGCGATCATCACCGAAAAGAACCCGCGCGCGCTGACCGCCGTGTTCCACATCCCGGACGGTACCGAACCCTGGGTCGCCACCCGGGTGAAACTGGCCGAGACGGCGAAGATCATCGCACTGGTGCAAGGCGCCGACGGTTTTCACTACGCCGAACGCGAAGTGAAAGTCACCCTCGGCGGCTGCGGCGGCTGAGCCGCGCCATCGCATCCGCGTCGCACCCTTCTGCAGGAACAGGAACCATGGCTGATCCCATCAAGATCCGGGCGTCGCTGACCGGCGACGTCGTCGAAGTGAAAATGCTCATGTCGCATCCGATGGAAAACGGCTTGCGCATGGGTACCGACGGCAACCTCGTCAAGTCGCCGACCATCACGGCCGACTACATCGAGACCGTCACGGTGCGCAACAACGATCGCGTCGTGCTCACGGCCGACTGGGCGTCGGCGGTCTCGCGCAATCCGTATCTGGCGCTGCGCTTCAAGGGCGGCAAGTCCGGCGACGTCGTCAAGGTCGAATGGAAGGACACGACCGGCAAGACGGGCTCGGGCGAGGCCACCATCCGCTGACCGCCTGGATACACGCGAGGCAGGTACCGACACCGTGAGACTGTCCCGACGCCAGTTCGTGCAGGCGCTGTCGGCCGCGGCCGCCGCCGGCCTGCCGCTGACGCCGCGCGCACTGGCTGCCGACACCGCAGCCGGGGCCGCCGCACTCTATGACATCGCGCCGTTCGGCAACGTCGGCCTGCTGCACATCACCGACACGCACGCGCAGACGCGCCCGATCCATTACCGCGAACCGTCGGTCAACATCGGCAGCGGCACCCAGCGCGGCCAACCGCCGCACCTGACGGGCGAGCATCTACTACGCCACTACAGCCTGGCGCCCGGCAGCCGCGAGGCGCATGCGCTCAGTTGCGTCGATTTCGTCGAAGCCGCCCGGCGCTACGGAAAGATGGGCGGCTATGCCCATCTGGCGACGCTCGTGCAGCGCCTGCGCGCGGCGCGCCCCGGCGCGCTGCTGCTCGACGGCGGCGACACCTGGCAGGGCTCCGGTCTGGCGCTCTGGACGAAGGGCCAGGACATGATCGACGCACAGCTCGCACTGGGTGTCGACGTGATGACCGGCCACTGGGAATTCACCTACGGGCAGGAGCGCGTCCAGGAAGTGATCGCCGGGCCGTTTCGCGATCGCATCGATTTCGTTGCGCAGAACGTGCGCACGAACGATTTCGATGATCCGGTCTTCCCGGCGTACACCGTGCGCGAAGTCAACGGCGTATCGGTGGCGGTGATCGGCCAGGCCTTCCCGTACACGCCGATCGCCAACCCGCGCCACTTCGTCGCCGACTGGACGTTCGGCATTCAGCCACAACGACTGCAGACGGTGATCGACGAGGTGCGCAAGGCCGGTGCCGGCGTCGTCGTGCTGCTGTCGCACAACGGCATGGACGTCGATCTCAAGCTGGCCGCGCAGGTTGCCGGGCTCGATGCGATCCTGGGCGGCCACACGCACGATGCCGTGCCGGTGCCGCGCACGGTGCGCAATGCCGGCGGACAGACGCTCGTCACCAATGCCGGCAGTCACGGAAAATTCGTTGGTGTACTCGACTTCGACGTGCGCGACGGCAAGGTCGCCGGTCACCGCTACCGCTTGCTGCCGGTGTTCGCCGAACTGCTTCCTGCCGATGCGTCGATGCAGGCGGTGCTCGACCGGCATCGCGAACCCTGGCGCGCGAAGCTTGACGAACCGCTGGCAGTTACTGAAGACCTGCTCTACCGGCGCGGCAATTTCAACGGCAGCTTCGACCAGCTGATCCTCGATGCGCTGCGCGCGGTCAAGGACACGCCGATCGCGTTCTCGCCCGGTTTCCGCTGGGGGACGACGCTGCTGCCGGGTGACACGATCACGCGCGAAGCGCTGCTCGATCAGACCGCGATCACCTATCCGGCGGTCACCGTCAACGAGCTGTCGGGCGAGCAGATCAAGGCGATCCTCGAAGACGTCTGCGACAACCTGTTCAACCCTGACCCGTGGTACCAGCAGGGCGGCGACATGGTGCGCGTCGGCGGCATGGCCTATGACTGCGCGCCGGGCGCCGCGTCGGGCAGCCGCATCAGCAATCTGCGCATCGGCGGGACACTGATCGATCCGGCGCGCACCTACCGGGTGGCCGGCTGGGCCTCGGTCGAGGAAGGCGTGACCGGCGAGCCGGTCTGGGAAGTCGTCGAACAGTATCTGCGCGCCCATGCCCGCGTGCCGACCATACAACCCGAGCAGCCGCGCCTCGTCGGCATCGACGACGATCCCGGAATCTCGACATGCGGCTGACGCCACCACGGCTGCTGCGCCTGGCGGCGTGGCTCGTCTGCACCATCCTTGCCGGCTTCGCTGCCGGTGCCCTGGCCGCGGACAGGCCCTGGGCGGAGACCGACATCGAGATGCCGGTCATCCAGGTGGGCCCGCACAGCTACTACGTGCAAGGGTTGCTGGAGGAGGCCACGGCAGCCAACGAGGGCTTCATGTCCAACGCCGGCTTTGTCATCACCGGCGATGGCGTCGTCGTGTTCGATGCGCTCGGCTCGCCGGCGCTGGCCGATCGCCTGCTCGCCGAGATCCGCAAGCGCACCTCGCAGCCGGTGAAGCTCGTCATCATCAGCCACTACCATGCCGATCACTTCTACGGCATTCCGGCGCTGCGCGCGGCCGGAGCGAAGGTATGGGCCCATGCGCTTGCGCGGACCTACATCGAGTCCGACGCCGCGCAGACGCGGCTGGCGGAGCGCCGCGACATCATCGGGCCTTATCTGGGCAGGAATTTCACGTTGCCGCTGCCCGACCGCTGGATCGACCATGACGAAACACTGCAGATGGGCGAAGTCACACTGCACGTCCGGCATCTCGGCCCGGCGCACACGCCGGAGGACCTGGGCCTGCTGGTCGAACCCGACGGTGTCCTGTTCTCGGGCGATGTCGTCTATACCGGACGGGTGCCCTTCATTGGCAACGCCGACACCCGCCTGTGGCTCACGGCCATCAATCGCCTGCTTGCCATCGATGCCCGGGTGATGGTGCCCGGGCACGGCCCGGCATCGCACGATCCGCACAAGGATGCCCGCCTGACCCGGGACTACCTCGTGTTCCTGCGCGAGCGGATGGGCGCCGCGGCCCGGGATCTCGATACCTTCGACGAGGCCTATGCGAACGTCGACTGGTCACGCTTCGCGGCGATCCCGACCTTCGATGCGGCCAACCGCGCCAACGCGTATTCCGTGTTCCTCGAAATGGAAGAAGAATCGCTGCACGGTCAGTGATCCGCCTGCCCTCCGGCCATGCCGACACTGGACATGGATTTGGTGAACGCGCCAGACTCTACACGAACAGGGGTACGGAAAAAGGGGTACGAACATGTCCAGATTTGCCCTCTTCGATCCCAGGACCAACTATCTCGAATGGATCGGCGACGCGGCGGACGTCGGGGCCGCACTGGCTGCAGCGCGGGCGGACCGCAGCGACCTGACCGGCGACGTGCTCGTCTACGAAGTGAGCGCCGAAGAGTCGACGCGGCTCGAGGACTGGTGGCGTTCCGGCGCGAAGGCGGAAGAATTCCCGGCGCTCGTCAACGTCGGCGCCACGCACAGGATCTGAAATGCCGCGGGTCGCGGATCACGCGACGTGCCATCGGACGCCGACACCCGGCCGCATTCGGGCGCGGTGGAAATGATCCTGCCGTTCTACACGGTCGGCCACTCGTCGCGCACGCTCGATGAATTCATCGCCCTTCTGCGCACCGCCGATGTCGGGCTGGTGGCGGATATCCGCACGGTGCGCCGATCGCGACGCAATCCGCAGTTCAACGAGGACAGTCTGCCGGCGGCGCTGGCTGGTGCCGGCATCGCGTACGAGGCCATCCCGGCGCTGGGCGGACTGCGCGGCAGGGCGAAGGACGTATCGCCTGCGGTCAACGGCTTCTGGGAAAACGAGAGCTTCCATCACTATGCCGACTACGCACTGTCGGCGGCATTTCACACCGGACTCGAGCGGCTGATCGCGCTCGGACGCCGGCAGCGCGTCGCGATGATGTGTGCCGAAGCCGTCTGGTGGCGCTGTCATCGACGCATCGTTGCCGATCATCTGCTGGCCCGCGGCGAGACTGTCTTTCACCTGATGAACCATGACCGGATCGAAGCCGCGAAACTGACGCCCGGCGCATGCGTCGAGGACTCGACCGTGCACTATCCGACCGTGCTGCCGGCGGACGAGCAGGGAAAGGATCACCACCAACCGGTCGATCGCTGACCGGGCTGCGACACCCGCTTTGCTACCCTTGCCGCTGCGTCCCTTCCATCCATCCTGCAGGCACCATGCTCACCTATCGCGGCACCGTCTACCCCTGGCATTGCGACCACATCGGCCACATGAACGTCATGTGGTACGTCGGCAAGTTCGACGAAGGCACCTGGCACCTGATGAACGCCATCGGCGCCACGCCCGCCTACCTGCGTGACAACCAGCGCGGCATGGCCGCCGTCGAGCAGCACATCCGGTATCTGCGCGAAGTCATGGCCGGTTCCATCGTCTCGGTACACACGACGGTGCGTGAGGTGCACCCGAAACGCGTCGTCTTCGAGCACGTGATGCACGACGACGGCACCGGCGAGATCGCCGCGCGCACGCTGCTGACCGGTGTGCACATGGACACGGTGCTGCGCAAGTCGTGCCCGATGCCCGAGGCCATCATCGAAGCGGCGACAGCGCTCATCGGCCGCGAATGAACTCCGGATTCCCGGTGCCCGCCGCCCGGCATGCTGCCAGGCGCCTCCCGTCTGCCTGCGGCAGATGATGACGACCCGGACAGACTCTCCGACCATGCGCATCGCCACCTTCAACGTCAACGGAATCCGCAGCCGCCTGCCGCGCCTGCTCGAGTGGCTGGCCGAAGCCTCACCCGACGTCGCCTGCCTGCAGGAACTCAAGGCGGCCGATGACGTCTTCCCCGAGGACGCTATCCGCGAGGCCGGCTATCACGCGCTGTGGCACGGCCAGAAAGGTTTCAACGGCGTGGCGATCCTGACGCGAACGACGGCTCCCGTCGAACTGCAGCGCGGCCTGCCCGGTGATGACAGCGACGCGCAGAGCCGCTATCTGGAGGCGCGCGTCGGCAACCTGATCGTCGCCTCGATCTATCTGCCCAACGGCAATCCGCAGCCGGGCCCGAAATTCGACTACAAGCTGGCCTGGTTCGAACGCCTGATCGAACATGCGCGTGCCCACACCGCCAGCGGCACGCCGGTGGTGCTGGCCGGCGACTTCAATGTCGTGCCGACCGACGAGGTTGGTGACATCTTCTCGGCCGACGCATTTCGCGACGACGCCCTGCTGCACCCGGACAGCCGCGCCGCCTGGCAGCGCCTGCTCGCCTGCGGCTGGACCGATGCGATCCGCCACCTGCACCCGGACGAGGCGATCTACACCTACTGGGATTACTTTCGCAACCGCTGGCCGCGCAACGCCGGCATGCGCATCGACCATCTGCTGCTGAACGCACCGGCCACCAAACGTCTCATTGCCGCCGGCGTCGATCGCGAAGTGCGCGGTCGCGACAAGCCGAGTGACCACGCACCGACCTGGGTGGAACTGGACCTGCAATGACCTCTGCCGCCACCGCTTCCGCCCCGATCTATCTCGATCACCACTCGACGACGCCGGTCGACCCCGAAGTGCTGACCGCGATGCTGCCGTACTTCACGCAGGAGTTCGGCAACCCATCGAACCGCACGCACGGCTACGGCCGACGGGCGTCGGCCGCCGTCGAGGAGGCACGCGAACAGGTGGCCGAGGCACTGGGCGCGCGCTACTCCGAGATCCACTTCACTTCGGGCGCGACCGAATCGAATGCCATCGCACTGCAGGGCATCGCCCGGCGCCATCCGGGTGCACACCTGGTGACCAGCGCCATCGAGCATCGGGCCGTGCTCGACACCATGCGGCGACTGGCCGGCGAAGGCTGGCAACTCACCGTGCTGCCGGTCGACCGCCACGGCTTCGTCGACCCGGACGACGTCGCACGCGCCCTGCGCAAGGAGACGGTGCTCGTATCGATCATGGCGGCCAACAACGAGATCGGCACGATCGAGCCGCTGGCCGCCATCGGCCGGATCGCGCGCGAATCATCGGCGCTTTTTCATGTCGATGCCGCACAGGCGCCCGGGCGCATGGTGCTGGATGTGGAAGCGATGGCGATCGACCTGCTGTCACTGTCGGCGCACAAGCTGTACGGCCCGAAAGGCGTCGGCGCGCTGTTCGTGCGGCGCGGAACGGAGATCGACGCGCTGACTGATGGCGGCGGCCAGGAGCGCGGCCTGCGCCCGGGCACGCTCAACGTACCCGGCATCGTCGGCCTGGGCGCTGCCTTCGCACGCACCCTGCGCACGATGGACGAAGACATCGCGCGCATGCGCGCGCTGCGCGACTACCTGCAGGAGCGCCTGCTCGCGCTGGGCGGCGTAACCGTCAACGGGCCACTGCAGGAACGCCTGGTGGCAAACCTGAACGTCACCATCGAAGGCGTGCAGCCCGACGCGCTGCTGCTCGGCCTGCCGGAGCTGGCGCTGTCGGCCGGTGCCGCGTGTTCGTCGTCGCAGGCGAAGGCTTCACACGTCCTTGAAGCGATTGGTGCCGGCGGCACGGAACATGCAGCGGTACTGCGCTTCGGCGTCGGCCGCGGCAACACACGGGAGGAAATCGAGCAGGCTGCGGTGCTGCTGGAGACCTGCATCGAGCGTCTGCGCGGCTGCGGTTGAAAGCCGCGGTCCACCGACAGACCGCCGGCACGGGGCCGAAATCCTGAACCAAAACAGGTGCCCCGCCCCGGCCCCGGACAGGAATGCCAACACCTGACGAAGCCCCGGGAAAAACCGGACGAACCCCCCGGCGAACCACCCGATGCCGCTTTCGCCGTTTTCCTTGACATCCGGCAAAACAATCAGCGCGCACTCTTGCATCCCCCTGAAATCCGGTTAGCATCCAACCGGTTTCATCGGTGAAACCGCGTACCCCGCGCATCACCCGCGGACGCCGCCAGCGAGATTTCACATCCCGAGATTGCCACGATGACGCAGACCACTTCCCTTGCCCGCCTGTTCGAACCCGCCCAGTGGGGCAAGCTGCACAGCAAGAACCGCATCAAGTACGGTTCGTGCTGCGTATCCAACTACAACAACCGCGACGGCACGCACACGATTCGTGAACTCGCGCGCACGCAGGTCATTGCGCAGACGGGCTGCGGCATCATCACCAACCAGGGCGCCTATCCGGATCCGCTGGGCGAAGGCAAGGGCTATTTCCGTCAGGTCGCGATCTACGACGACAGCTGCATTCCCGAGTTCGAGAAGATCTCCGGCTACATTCACGATGCCGGCGCCATCGCGGTGCAGCAGATCCTGCACGCCGGGCGCTACGGCGGCATCGATCTGGGCTACTGCCTGCAGCCGTCGATCGTGCCGCAGACGCTGCCGCATTTCCGCCCGCCGCGCGAGATCACGAAGGAACAGATCCGTGCCGTCGTGCAGCAGCACGCCGAGGCGGCCGTACGCTCGCTCAAGGCCGGCTTCGACGCCACCGAGATCACCAGCTTCATGGGCTATCTGCTGGCGACCTTCAACTCGAAGTTCACCAACCGGCGCACCGACGAATACGGCGGTTCGCTGAAGAACCGCGGCCGCTTCATGTGCGAGCTGATCGACGCGATGAAGCAGGCGCAGGGCGACGCGCCGCTGGTCATCCGCCTGAACGGCAACGAGCTGATGGACCGCTGGGGCGGCAACACCGAGGACGAATGCTTCGAGCTGATGCAGCTTGCCGCCGACCACGGCGTCGACATGATCAGCGTCACCGTCGGCTGGCAGGAGGCCCCCGAGTCGTCGATCGGCCGCGACGTGGCGCCCGGTTACTGGCGACGCCTCGCGGCACGCGCCAAGAAAATGCTGCCGAATACGCCGATCGCCTTTGGTAACCGCCTGCCCGACCCGCGCATGGCGAGCCAGTGCATCGAGAATGGCGAGTTCGACTTCTGGGAAGTCTGCCGGCCGATGCTGGCCGACCCCGATCTCGTGCACAAGGCCGAGGCCGGCCGCATGGACGAGGTCAAGCGCTGCATCGGTTCGCTGAACTGCCTGTCGCGCCTGTTCCGCGACCTGCCCTACACCTGCACGCGCAATCCGCAGCTCGGGCATGAATACGATCCGGCCTACCAGCTCACGCCGGCGGTGATGGCGAAGAAGATCATGGTGATCGGCGCCGGCCCGTCGGGCATGGAAGCGGCGATCACCGCCAAGCGGCGCGGCCACGAAGTCATCGTCTTCGATCGCGCGCCGGCCATCGGCGGCGTGCTCGGCGGCTACGCGAAGAACGACCTGGCCAACAGTGACGACCTGCTCAGCGTCGTGCGCTACTACGAGAAGATGGCCGACGCGCTGAACATCGAAGTGCGCCTGAACACGACGATCGACGTCAAGGCGATGCGTTCGATGCTGCACCAGTACGACGTGGCGATCATCGCCACCGGCGCGCGCATCGATTCGCGCTTCCTGCCCGAGTGCACGCAGCCGGGCCTGCTCGTCGACGCACTCGACGTGGCGACGGATCGGGTAGGCACGGGGCAGCGCGTCGTCGTGCTCGGCGGCGGTAAGGTCGGACTCACGCTGGCCGAATCGCTGAAGAAAAATCACGGCCGCGAGGTTGTCATCGTCGAGGAAAACAAGCGCATTGCCGGCGACGTCATGCCATCGTTCAAATGGCGGCACACGGCCTGGATCGAGGAGCTGGGCATCCCGACCCACACCAGCGCGAAAGTGCTGGCGATCGGCGACGGTGGCGTGAAGATCCGCGACGCGCAGGGCGAAGAGCAGTTCCTGCCGGCCGACACGGTAATCTCCGCACTCGAGCGGCGCCCGAACCAGGAACTCTTCCACGAGCTGGAATGGATGATCGACGAAGTACACGGCTGCGGCGACTCGCTCGTGCCGCGCGGGCTCACCCAGGCCATCCACGACGGCTTCCGCCTGGGGGCACGCATCTGACGCACGCCTGCCAGGTGTCACGCCGCGCGCACACGATGCCCGTCCTCCACGTACCGGGACGCGAGGGTCCGCCGCCCATGAACCGCCGGCCCCCGCGTCCATCGCGACAGCCGGCCCGGCCCGGTCTGCAGCGATGACCGGGCCGCAGACCGCCATCGGCCACGCGGACGCCTGGTCCGATCTGTCCGGCTGGCAGGCGCTGCTGCAGCGCCAGTGGCATCTGTTCGAGCCGATGATCGAAAACGCCTCGGTCGGCTTCGTCACCCGCGCCGCGGCAGACCAGGGCGGCGGCCGGATGCTGGTCTGGCGGCGTGCTGCCGAGGCGATGCAGGTCGAAGTACAGGCATTCGGGGGATTTGCCGATTGCCCGGTCGCATTGCTCTTCGTGGCGGAACCCGACGGGCTGGAGACGGTGCATGTGCGCCTGCACGACAATGCGCTTGGGGCGCTGAAGCTGCAACTGCGCTCGGGCGGCATCCTGCTGTATGTGATCGCCCCGAAGAAGCAGCTGCTCGACGACGGCTACGAAGACTTCGTCGAAGCGCTCGGACTGGCTTTCCTCGGAGCTTGCCGATGATTTTCGAAAACCCCGCCGGCGCCCCCGAACTTGGCTGTAACCATTGCGGCTGCCGCTGGTTCGACCGCATGACCGGCGCTTGCTACGAATGCGGCGAGCCGGTGCCGCCCGAAGACATCGCGGAATACCAGCGTGCGCTGGCCGCCTTTCATGCGAAGAAAGGCATCCGCCCGAACGAAGAATCGAAGGAGGCCGAGATGGCGCAGCGCTGGTTCGAAGACTACGTCCCCGGTTCGGTGCACGAACTCGGCACGGTGACCGTGAACGAAGAAGAAATCATCGAGTTCGCGCGCCGCTTCGACGGCCAGCCGATGCATACCGATCCGGAACTGGCCGCGCGCAGCCCCTTCGGCGGCGTGATCGCCAGCGGCTGGCACACGGCCGGGCTGATGATGCGCCTGTATGCCGTGCAGTATCTGTCCTACCCGTCGAGCATCGCCTCGCCCGGCATGGAAGAACTGCGCTGGCCGAATCCGGTGCGCGGCGGCGACGTGCTCTCGGTGCGCGTCACGGTGCGTGAAGCGCGCGCATCGCAGTCGAAGCCGGACCGCGGTGTCGTCAAGTCGTGGGTCGAAGTGCTCAACCAGCATGGTCAGCCGGTGATGACGATGCTCGCGACCAACATGATCCTGAAGCGGCCGGCGAACGCATCCTGAACGTGGCCGGCAACGGAGCCACCCCGCCCCGCCTCGTACGGGTGCGGATCCGCATCGGCACGACGGCGATCCGGGCGCGCTTCGGGAACGAAAGGCCGCCGGTGCAGGATGGCGACTGGGACGAAGCCGCCTACGTCGACGAGCGTCGGCGCATGTATGCGCAGGCACTGGAAGACATCGGCGGTATCGGCTCGATCACTGTCCAGACGGATGCCGATCCGGCCGGTGAAGATCCGGATGGCCCGATTGCGAGCTGTCCGTACACCGGCGATCGGATCGTAATCGAAGCACACGAGGCCGGCACACTGCCCGAGGCTGGCGCAGATGGCGTCGATGAACACCGTGTCGACGCAGAGCGCACCGGCAATGACCAGGCCAGCGATCCCGGCGCCATCGCCGCCGTGCAGCGCGTCCTGGCCGACCGCAACGGCTGGCGACGGCACCTGGGCGCCGCCTGGTTCGAGCGCCATCGCGCGTGGCGCGCACGCGTGGGCAGTCCAATCCAGCACTGAGCACCCGCCTGGCCGTGTGTTGTCCGGACGCGTTCCAGTGATGTTTTCGGGCCTGTCCGGGGACGTCGGACGTTCCGGACACGTGCCCATGGTTGCGCGGCGGGACGCCGATCGCTCCTACAACTGGAAACCGACGGCTCGCACAAAGCCCTCGAGCACGTCCCGGCCCCAGGAGGGACGCACCGGCTCGTAGAGGACCGATCGCTCCCGCTGCTGCTGTGCCCAGCGGGCCAGCCAATCGATTTCCCGGGGTCCGTAGAAAGCCGTCATCAGCTCGAAATTGAGCAACAGGCTGCGCGCATCGAGATTGGCCGATCCGCACAGCGCCATTTCGTCGTCGATGATCACCAGTTTTGCATGGACCATCCGCGGGTGCAGGAAGATCCGCCCGCCGGCACCGGCCAGTGCGCGCAGCGCCCGGCCGCGCGCGAGATCGGCCATGCGGTGATTGGAGCGCTGCGGCACGACGAGATCGATGCGCACGCCGCGGCGGCTGGCGACGCACCACGCGTCGAGCAGCGCGTCTTCCGGCACGAAATAGGGCGTGACCGCGACGATGTGCCGCTCGGCCCGCCAGGCAGCAGCGATGAGCAGCGCATACAGTGTGTCATCGGCCAGATCCGGGCCGCTGGGAATCAGCTGGACCGGACCGCTGGCGGCGGGTACACCCGCATGTCCGGCCGGGACGGTCGTTTCATCGACCAGCGGAATCGACGCACCGCTGACATCACCGCGCGCCGCACGCCAGTCATGCTCGAGCAGCGCCTGCGCCTGGCGGGCGATCGGACCGTGCACGACGAAGTCGAGATCGATCCAGCCGTGCGCGCTGTCATCAAAATAGGGTGCGGCCAGATTGCGTCCGCCACTCCAGAAGGTACGCCCGTCGACCACGACGATCTTGCGATGGTCGCGCAGATTGGCGCGTCCACGCACCGGATTGCGCAGCACCGGCATGAACCAGCGCAACTGCACACCGCTGCCGCGCACCCGCACCAGCGTGCTGCGGACGCTGCGCCAGCCACCGATGGCGTCGATCAGCAGGCGTACGCGCACGCCGCGCCGCGCGCAGGCGGTCAGCGCGGCAAGCACCGCCGCACCGACGTCGTCGTCGCCCAGGGCATAGGTGCAGACGTCGACGTGCTCACGTGCCTGCCCGATGACTCCCAGCAGCGCTGCCAGCGATTCCCCGCCATGTTCGTGAAAACCGATGGCGGCGACCTGCACGGGTGCCGGGACATCGAGTGCCGCGAGCAGTTGCAGTGCCCAGCGGGGGTCGTGCGACCCGCCAGCGGGTGCCGTCGCAGCAGCCGCCATGCCCGATGCGCGCCGCGCCGGGCGCACGAGCTTGCGCGTGCCGAAGACCAGAAACAGCGGCAGGCCAAGGTACGGCAGCAATGCGATCATCAGCACCCACGCAATTGCCGCTGACGGATGGCGGTGGTAGCCGCCGATCCGGGTGACCACCACATAGGTCAGCAGGCCCATGAGCACGAACAGGCCGTGCTGCAACGGAGACAGGGGAATGGGCCAGTGCATGTCCGGTCAGCGGGTGCGAAGGGATCCGGGAACCTGGGGGGTGACGCGACGATCGCGGCGACGATAGCACGCGCCACCCCCGCGCGGACACGCAGCCGCCACGGCGGACGCCGTATCGACTGCCTGCCCGCTTCCCGGAAGCCGGCCGTCAGAAAAAAATCAGCGCACCCGGGCGAGCAGGCTCTCGATGTTGCCGAGAAGATCCGACAGATCGACGGGATCCTCGCTTGCCTGCGCGATGCGGCTGGACAGTTCCTGCTCCATGAAGCAGACGGTCATGCGCACGTACGCACTGTCGAGTGCCCGCCGCACGGCGGCGATCTGCTGCGCGATCTGCATGCAGTCCGCATCTTCGGAAATCATGCGCTGCACGCCGCGCAACTGGCCCTCGGCCCGGCGCAATCGGTGCAGCAGATCCTTGCGCGAGGCTTCGTCTCGCAACACATGGCCCGCCGCCCGGGTCGACGGTTCGTTCGCCAGCTGCTCCACTGGTCTGCTCACCGTCTTGTCCGTTGGCCGGCCCGCAACTTGTCCGGTTTCCGGTCCACTGGCCGGTTCTTCCTTCAACGTGCGCACACCGATGACTCCGCAAGGCCGGGACGTTTCAGGATCATGTGTTCAACCGTCATGGTCATGCTCCTTCTGAAGGGGGCGAAGAGGACTCGACATCGTCCGGAGACGCTGCGTGGCGGCGATGAAAGACGACGTACTGCAGCACCGGGATCACGACCAGCGTGAGCGCGGTCGAGACGAAGATGCCGAAAATCAGCGACACCGCCAACCCGGAGAAGATCGGGTCGTCGAGGATGAAGAAGGCGCCGGTCATCGCTGCCGCGGCCGTCAGCGCAATCGGCTGCGCACGCACCGCGGCCGCGCGGATGACGGCGTCCCGATAGCCGATGCCCTGCGCCAGTTGCAGGCGGACGAAGTCGACCAGCAGGATCGAGTTGCGCACGATGATGCCGGCCAGCGCGATCATGCCGATCATCGAGGTGGCCGTGAACTGCGCGCCGAGCAGGGCATGCCCGGGCAGCACGCCGATCAGCGTCAGCGGAATCGGCGCCATGATCACCAGCGGTTCCAGATACGAGCGGAACTGGGCGACGACGAGCAGGTAGATCAGGAGCAGACCGACGGCATAGGCGGCGCCCATGTCGCGAAAGGTTTCGTACGTGATCTGCGATTCTCCATCCCACTTGATTGCGTACTGGCTCCAGGCGTCCACCGGCTGGCGGATCCAGTATTCGCCCAGAGGCCCCGTTCCGGGCAGCGCAGCCTGCGGCAACGAGGCGCGGATCGCCGCCAGGCCATAGAGTGGTGAATCGAGCGTGCCGCCCATGTCGCCGGTGACGAACTGCACGCCGAGCAGATCCTTGCTGTAGCGCGGCTTGTCGATCACGCCACGCTCGACGCGCACGAGTTCCGACAGCGCGACCATCGAACCGTCGGCCGCCTGCATCGGCAGGGCCAGCAGCGCATCCAGGCCGACCTGGTCCGCGCGCGGCAGTTGCAGGCGCACCGGCACCGGGTACTTGCCCGGGCCTTCGTGCAGCCAGGCGGCGTCCAGCCCCGAGAGTGCACCGTGCACGGTCTGCGCAATCGCACTGGTGGCGATGCCAAGCGCGTCCGCGCGCGAACGATCGACGCGCAGGAAGGCACGCGGCGCGTCTTCCTTCGTCGTCGTGTCGACGCCGACGATATCGGCCGTCGCACGAAAGGCATCAGCCAGACGGCGTGCGAGCGCCTCGCGGCCCGGCTCGTCGGGGCCGTAGACTTCGGCGACGATCGGCGCGCGCACCGGCGGCCCCGGTGGCACCTCGACGACCTGCAGGCGTGCCTGATGGCGCTCGGCGATGTCGACGAGCGACGCACGCAGGCGCGAGGCGATCGCATGACTCTGCTCGTGACGATGCTTCTTGTCGACGAGATTGACCTGCAGTTCGCCGAGTTCGGCATCGGCGCGCAGGTAATACTGGCGCACCAGCCCGTTGAAGGTGATCGGTCCGGCCGTGCCGGCATACCCCTGGACATCACGCACTTCGGGCTGATCGACGAGGAAGGCAGCCAGATCCTGCAGGGCGGCCGCCGTATCCTCGAGCGCCGACCCGGCCGGCAGATCGACCACGAGCTGAAACTCGCTCTTGTTGTCGAACGGCAGCATCTTCAGCACCACGGCCTGCAGTGGGACCAGTGCGACCGACAGCAGCAGCGCCAGCAGCACACCAAGCGCCAGCGCGCGTCGCGCCCAGCGACGATCGAGAAACGGAACGAGCAGACGCGTGAAGAAACGTTCGAGCCGACCCTTGCTACCGCTGCCGGCATCATCCGGCGCCGCCACCGTCCGCTTCGACAGGCGCAGCGCCAGCCAGGGCGTGAACGTGAAGGCGATGACGAGCGAGATCGCCATGCCCAGGCTCGCATTGATCGGGATTGGCGCCATATACGGCCCCATCAGACCGGTGACGAAGGCCATCGGCAGGAGTGCGGCGATCACCGTCAGCGTGGCCAGGATGGTCGGACCGCCGACTTCGTCGACAGCCGGGGGAATGATCTCCGGCAGAGGCGTCGTCGCCCCTTCGAGCACCCGGTGCCGATGAATGTTCTCCACCACCACGATCGCATCGTCGACCAGGATACCGATCGAGAAGATGAGGGCGAACAGCGATACCCGGTTGAGCGTGAACCCCCAGGCCCAGGAGGCGAACAGGGTCGCCAGCAGCGTGAGCAGCACGGCTGCGCCAACGACGACGGCTTCGCGCCGGCCCAGTGCGAGACCGACGAGCACGATCACCGAAGCCGTGGCGAAAATCAGCTTCAGGATGAGCTGGTTCGCCTTGTCGGCGGCGGTCTGTCCGTAGTCGCGCGTGATGGTCCACTCGACTTCGTCCGGCAGAATCCGGTCGCGCAGGATCTCCAGACGCGCGCGCACGTCGCGGGCCACGTCGACGGCATTCGTCCCGGGCTTCTTGGTCACGCTGACGGTCACCGCGGGGTGGACGGCTCCGACCGGCGCTCCGTCGGCCGCGTCGACAGCGCGGCCACCGCCGGCGGCCCGGTCATGAGCGTCATCGTCATTCCGTTGCCCGGCCACGCCGGGTGTGAACCATACATACCGGGTCGGCTGCGCCGCCGCGGCACTGACCTGCGCGACTTCGTGCAGATACACCGGGCGCCCCTGGTGCGCACCGATGACGAGCGCTGCGACGTCGTCGGCCGAGCGCAGGAACTCGCCCGTCTGCACCGAGAGCATCGTTGCCGCACCCGCATCGTCGGTGCGCCCGGCATCGACCACGCTGCCGGCCGGCATGCCGAGATTGGCGGCTGCCAGGACGGCACGCAGACGGGGCAGATCGACCTGGCGTTCGCGCATGCGCGCCGGATCGAGCGCCACCGACACGACACGGCCCGGGCCGCCGATGGTTTTCACTTCGCGCACACCCTCCACGCGTGCCAGCTCGACCTCCAGCGCATGGGCAATCCGCTCCAGCCGGACGGCCGGTGTCTGATCACGGCTCCACAGCGTGAGCGCAATCACCGGAACGTCATCGATGCCCTTCGGCTTGACGACCGGTTCGAGCACGCCCAGTCCGGGCGGCAGCCAGTCGCGATTCGATTGCAGGGCGTCGTGCAGACGAACCAGCGCCTCGGTGCGCGGCACGCCCACCTTGTACTGGATCGTCAGGATGGCCATGCCCGGGCGCGAAATCGAATATGTGTGATCGACGCCGGCGATCTGTGACAGCACCTGCTCCGCAGGCGCCGCCACCAGCGACTGTACGTCGGCACTGGAAGCACCCGGAAAGCCGATCATGACGTTGGCCATCGTCACGTCGATCTGCGGCTCCTCTTCGCGCGGCGTCACCAGCACGGCGAAGATGCCAAGCAGCAGGACGGCCAGCGCGATGAGCGGCGTCAGCGCATTTTGCTGAAACGCCCGTGCCGTGCGCCCGGCAATACCCAGCGGTCGGGAAGACGCCCCGGATCTGACGTCGTGCATCGCCAGCCCGCCGCTCAGTGCGTCGTCCGCGCCGGCCGGGCTGCCGCCAGACCGGCGCGAACCGGATCGAGGGCGACGCGTTCGCCGCCCTGCAGGCCGGCGAGAACCTCCGCCTCGTCGCCGTGGATCCTGCCAAGACGGACGGCGCGCAGTGCGAAGCGCTCACCCTGTACGACGTAGACTGCCTGCAGTTCTCCGCGCCGCACCACGGCCGCGCGAGGAATCGTCCGGCGCGCCGCTTCGACACCGGTGAAATGTACCCGGGCATGCTGGCCCGGCACTGCCGGAAAATCGTCCATCGTGCTGAACTCGAGACGCAGTTCCTGCGTCTGCGCCACCCGATCGATCTCGGGTACCAGAATGCGTTTCGATGGAACCAGGATCTCGCCCGAGGACAATTCCACCGAGACGGCAGACGCATCACGCACCGCCGGCACAAGCGAAAGCGGCACGTGTGCAATCGCCCGGATCTGTCCGGGCGCATGAATGGAGGCGATCGGCAGACCCGGTGCCGCCAGATCGCCTGCATTGGCGTACACGATCGTGGCGACACCGTCCCAGGGCGCACGCACGGTCGTGAAGTCGCGCATCAGCGCCGCCTGCCGGACGGCGGCGCCGGCCTGTTCTTCCGCTGCCCTGGCGGCGGCCAATCGGGCCTGGGCGGCGTCCAGCGCAGCCCCGCTCAGGAATCCACGGTCGACCAGCGTACTGCTGCGCTCCCAGGCAGCCACGGCATCGACCCGCTCGGCGCGCGCCTGTGCGAGCGCTCCCCGGGCTCGCGCCAGCGATGCATCGGCATCGCGCGTGTCGATCTGCGCGATCACCTGCCCGGTGCGCACACGGTCGCCCGCCGTCAGCGGAAGCTGCACGATCGTGCCGCTGACCTGCGCGGCGATCGTGCTCTGGTGAATGGCTGCGAAGGAGGCGTCCAGGCGGATCGGCACGCGCAGCGCCCGAACCTGTACTTCGACCGTCGGCACGACCGGCGCCGCCACTTCGGCAGCGCCGGCGGCCGATACCGGCATCGCCATCATGGCGACCGACACGGTGAGCAGTATCGAAATCAGGCCGGTATGCCATTCGCAGAAGCGACGCATCACGGACTCCCGTTGGATTAGTCTGGTCATCCCGTCCGATGATACATATACCCATATGGGTATGCAATAGTGACGATGGCGGTGCTTGAATCGGAATCGTCCGATAATGTTTTGGGAAATGACGGTTTTCGCGACGCGATCCTCTCCTCCCCTGTCCGCTTCGGCGGACGTTTCCCCCGGTCACCGGGGGATTTTTCTTGTGGCTCACCCCTGCCGATGACAACGACGCCCATGGCCGGTTTCGGTCCGGTGCAGGTGTATTTCGGGGAAAAGAACGGCAAATACCCCGACGGCAACCAGGTCGTCATCCGGGGCAGCGATACGCTGGCCGCTTTCGACACGCCGCTGGTGGCGAACCGGATCGGCGAGGTGCTCGCGCCGGTGGATCTGGTGATGCTCAGTCACGCGCATGAGGATCACATGGCCGGCTTGCATCGGCTGGCGCACGCACAGGTATACGTGCACGAGCACGATGCCGATGCCGCCCGCAGCTGGCCCGGCCTGGCAGCTCATTACGGACTGTCGCCGGCCAGCCTGCCGGCCATGCACGACAAGATCGTCACCGAATTTCACTATGTGCCGCGCCCGGATGCGATCGCCTATCCGGACGGCCACGTCTGGGAGCTTGGTGGCGTACGCATTCATGCCGTGCACCTGCCCGGACACACCTCCGGACACTGCGCGTTACTGGTCGAACCCGGCGGAATTCTCTTCATCGGCGACATCGACCTGAGCGGATTCGGCCCCTATTACGGCGACGCCAGTTCCGATCTGGCGGCCTTTCGTCAAAGCCTCGCCCGACTGGCCGGGATCGACGCGAACGTCTGGGTCACTTCGCATCATCGCGGGGTGTACACCGATCGCGCGCGCTTTGCCGCGGCACTGCGCGCCTATGCGGCGAAACTGGACGAACGCAACCAGCGTCTGCTCGACCTGCTCAGGGCCGCGCCGCGCTCGCTCGAGGAACTCGTGCACGAACGGCTGATCTACCCGCCGGAATACCAGGAAATCTGGGTGGTCGACGCCGAACGACGCACGATCGGCCTGCATCTGGACGAGTTGCTCGCGCAGGAACGGATCCGGCAGGACGAGACGGGTCGCTATGTCGTGCGGGTGGCGTCGTAGCCCCTGCCGCGCGCCTGCAGAACCTCTTCATAGACGGCAAGATTGCCGTCGACCATCGTGTCGACCGAAAAATGCTCGAGCACGCGCTGGCGGGCGGCCTGTCCCATGCGCAGGCGCAGCTCGCGGTCGTCGAGCAGACGACGCAGCGCCACTGTCAGTGCCGGCACGTCGCCGACCGGCACGAGCGTGCCGGTGACGCCGTCCTGCACGGCTTCCGGAATGCCGCCGACACGGGTGGCGACGACCGGCACACCGGCGGCCTGCGCCTGCAGCAGGGCGATGCCGAGACCCTCACGATCGGCCGGATGCGCAAGGATGTCGAGCGCCCCCATCCAGCGCGTCAGATCGTCACGGAAACCGACGAAGTACACGATCGGTCCCAGGCCGCTGCGCGCCGCCCGCGCCTCTAGTTCGGCGCGCAGCGGCCCCTGTCCGAAGACCAGCACGCGCATCTCCGGATGCGCCGGCGCCAGGTCCTGGAGCGCATCGAGCAGATAGCGATGTCCCTTGCGGCGGATGAGCTGCGCCACGATGCCGATGACGACCGCGTCCCCGGTCAGGCCGAATTCCTGCCGGAATGCGGCCCGGTCGACCGGTTCGAGCCACGGCCGGGCGTCGAGCGCACTGCGCACCGTGCGCAGGCGCTGCATCGTCACGCCTTCCTCGAACAGCACTTCCCGAATGCCGTCCGAGATCGCGATCACGCGATCGAACAGGCGGTATTTCGCCGCCGCGATCCACCAGCGTTCACGGTTGTCGACGCGGCGCGAAAGCACGCAGGGAATCCCCGCCAGGCGGGCCGCGATTGCGCCCCAGGTGTCGACGCCGCGCCGGCTGTGCAGATGCACGAGATCGGGCCGCTCCGCGCGCAGAAGACGCAGCATGCGCAGCGTGAATGCGGCATCGAGATCTCCACACAGCCGGGTCGGAACCACCCGGGCATGCGCTGCGGCGTGTGCGGCGATCTCCGCGTCCGGCGCACAGACGAGCACGTTCTCGACGCCGCGTTGCCGCAGGCCTTCCAGCAGATAGACGACCTGGCGCGCCCCCCCGTAATAATGCCGCCCGCCCTCCACGTGCAGTATCTTCATCGCCTCGCCTTCATTGCCCGACGGTCATCGGCCCATCCCGATCGACTGCCCTGGTCTCCCGCACCGGTTCTGCACCAGTCCCGCGACTGCCGGGCTCGTGACTGACCGGATCCTCCGCCGTCGTTCCCCGCCCTGCCTCGCCGAGCACCTCCAGCGCCACGCGCAAGGCGTGTGCCGCGGTGATGTCGCGCATGCAGGTGAACGCGCCGCCGCAGGTCGGCGTCCGGTGGCATGGCGAACAGGACAGGCCCAGACGGACCACCCGCGCATTGGCGCGGCCGGTCACGGTATAGGGACAGGTCGATCCGAACAAGGCCACCGTTGGCACACCGAAGGCAATGCCCATGTGCGTCAGCCCGGTGTCCACGCCGACGACGAGCGCCGAAGCGCGCACGACGGCAGCCGCCTGTGCCAGATTGGTACGCCCGCTCAGATCGATGATGCCGGTCTCCGGACGGGCAATGTCGGCGGCCGCCTCGCGGTCGTCCGGCGAGCCGAGCAGTACCGGCACGAGACCCGTCCGCGCCCGCAGCGTGGCGGCCAGATCGCGCCATGCATCGGCGAACCAGTGTTTCTGCGGTCGCGTCGTGAACGCGGCAAAGACGGCAAACCGCCCGGGTTCGATGCCGTGCTCCCGCAGCAGGGTTTCGGCCACTGCGGCTTCTTCCGGGCGCACGTGCAGGTGCGGCAGGAATTCTCCGCAGTCCAGTCCGAGGTGCCGGGCGAGATACAGATACTCCGACGAAATGCGTGCCGGATCGCCGCCGCGTGGAATCACTTCGGTCACGAACCACGCGCTGCCTTCGCGCGCGCCCAGCCCGATGCGCCGTGGCGCCCCACTCAGCCAGGCCAGAAATGCGCTCTTGAACAGACCATGCAGATCCAGCGCCAGATCGAAACGGCGCTCGTGCAAAACGGCCCGAAAACGCCGGATCTCGCGTCCGAGGGCCAGCCAGCGCCCGCGACGCAGCAGGACGAGCCATTGTTTCTTGGGCCAGACGATGCATTCGTCGATCGCCGGATCACTGTCGATCAGGCGATCGATCCCGGGCTCGACCAGCCAGGCGATGTGAGCCTGCGGATGACTGCGGCGCAGGGCCGCCGCCAGCGGCGAGGCGAACACGACGTCGCCGATGGCCGATGCGCGAACGATCAGGATGCGTTGCATGGCTCCGGCACCCGCCCCGGTTCGCGACCCTGAGGTCCGCAAACCCGGCCGCTGCACGTTTCACGATCACCACGAGCCCACAGCGCCGCTGTGAACAACACAT
Organism: Burkholderiaceae bacterium; assembly: GCA_036844405.1. GTDB lineage: Bacteria > Pseudomonadota > Gammaproteobacteria > Burkholderiales > Burkholderiaceae_E > Zeimonas. Next base: position 23,148 of record DAIUFU010000019.1, read on the forward strand.
ACATCAGGCTCGTGTTCGAGCGCATCAGGTACGACTCCGAAAAACAGAGAAGAATGAAAAACAGCGGCAGTGCGCGGCGCACGTGCCGCAGCCCGTCGATCGGCCCCGGCAGCAGCAGGGGCACCAGCAGGACAGCCAGCAGGGTGGCTCCGCCCGCGATCCCGGCGGCGGTGAGTGCGTACAGATACTGATTATGCGGGTTCCACGCCGGCTCCCAGTCAGGCGTGTGCTGCGCGTTCACCTGCGCATAGACCTGCGGATAGTCCCCGATGCCGACGCCGGCCCAGGGATGGTCGACGAAAATCCGCCACGCATTCTGCGCATAGACGAGACGGGAGCGGATCGAAACGGGTGAATCCGGCCCCGGATCGGCCAGTTCGTCAACCATCTCGTCGACGCGCTGGCCGAGATAGTCGCTGCCGTGATAGCCCGCCAGCGCGAGCACGGTCGCCACCGTGCCGGCCACCAGCAGCGCCCGCAGCGGCCGGTCCCCGAGACGCTGCACGATCAGCAGCATCAGCAGAGCCAGGAAACCGATGACGCCCGCACGCCCGCCGCTGATGAGCAGATTCCCGGCGGTAGCCGCGAACAGGGCCGCATGAAGCCAGCGCCACCAGCGACGGCGCAGGCCGAAGAGGAAGCGGTGCGCCGCCAGATAGGCGGCGAAGGCCAGCATCGGCGCGTACAGGATGTGATCGACAAAGGGCGCACTGTCGGCCGGATCCTTGCGCACATGGATGCCGGCTGGCCAGTCCGGCATCCAGTGCATGCGCGTCCAGTTGTAGAACGCCAGCAGTTCGCACAGCGCCATGGCCAGCAGGAAGGCAGACAGATGGCGCTCGCCATCGGTACGCCGCGCGACGCTGAAGTAGAGCAGGAACAGCAGAAAGAAATTCTGCCGACGGACCATGCGCCAGGCCCATTCGCTGTCGGCGCTCCACGCCACCGACGCGAGCAGGACGGCGTAATACGCCAGGAAGATCCACGGCAGCGGCGAGAACGTCCGGGGCATGTGTCGACCGGCCTCGGCGCGACGCTCGACGAGCCAGACCACCAGCAGGACCGCCGACAGGACATAGGCCGCGGCGATCGGCAGCGGAATGCAGAAGAAAAGCCCGGTCAGCAGCCACGACTGCAGCGGTCCCGCCCCCGGTCCGGTCCGGTCCGGCACAGCGGCTTTCGCCGACGGCTCGGCAACCGCGTGCGCGCCCGAGGCATCCGGCGTCATCGAAACTCGCCCCCGCAGGCCTCGAATGCGGCCTGCATGGCCCGGCGCTCCTCCTCCGAGCGGAAGCGGACCAGGTCCCAGCCGAAAGCGACCGCGCGCACGTGGCCCGGATCGATCAGGCGCGCGAACAGCAGCGCCGACGAACGCACGCCGACAACCGCGTCATAGGAAGCGCGCGCCAGCCACGACTCGAGCGCGCCCGGCGGATCGATGACGTGGTAATCGGAATGGTTCAGCTCGTGCGCCCGGTCTTTCGGGTGGGCCTTGTAATCGATCTCGCCAAAGCCTTCGGCGACCAGCCAGTCATGGATCCGCGTGGTGACGAGTGCAAGATCATCACGCTCCATCAGGCGGAATCCCGTCAGCGGCTGCCCGACCACGAGCGCGCGCCGCGCCGCGCCCTGTCGACGCGCTTCCGGGTCGACATCGACCAGCGGCGGCAGCACCCGCACTTTCGCCGGATCGTATTCGTGCGGCAAGCCTTCGACGACGTAGACGCGGTCGCAGAACGGTGCATCCGAGCCGATCCGGTCACCGCCAAAACAGCGGTAGTTCAGCTCCGGCACCACGAGCCGGCGCAGCTTGCGCGTCCACTGCAGGGCGCGGCGCATGCGCGACAGCGGATAGCGGCGCACGCTCAGGATGCCGTCGGGCAGGATGCGTGCGTGCATCGACGTCGCCCCGCAGGCACGCGGCAGCGCATCGAGAAAATAATTGATCGCTTCGGTATCGAAGACCGCGCTGTGCAGCAGCAACTGCTCGCAGGGTCCGACCAGTGCCGCCACCTCACGCAGGTTGGCGCGCAGGCGGCGCAGGCGCCCGAAGGGGCCCGGCAGCGGATCGTGGCGCGGCCAGGCAAGCCAGGCGCAGGCGTCCCATTCGGCCGGATCGACGACCGATGCCAGTGTCCGCTTGTACCAGAGCAGGACATGCCGGGCACCCGGGTCGAAACACTGCGCCACCCGTCTGGCCGCCAGGTATTGCAGGGGCGAAGCGACAAAATAGACGGCAACGGTGTGCGGACCCGTCATGCCGGCTGCAATGCCTTTGACAACACGACCGATGCGGCCGCAAAGCCCATGGTCGCCGTCACGCTGACCGATGATCCGTAACCGGCGCAGGCCAGCGGCGCGCCACCAGTCAGCCCGTCCGACGCCGGGGCTGCGGCCGGCGTGCGGCCGGCCGGTGCCTCGACCGAGTACAGCGCCGGCACGCCGAACGCGCCGTTGCGGGCAAAGCCGTGTTCGCGGCGCAGACGCGCGCGCAACGAGGCCAGCAGCGCGTCGCCGGTCGTGTGCGCGAGGTCGGTGTGGCGCAGTTGCAGCGGATCGCGGCGGCCTCCGACCGCCCCGCAGACGACGATGGCCTGACCGGCGTTGCGCGCATGGGCAACCAGCGCCGCCTTGGCGCGCACGGCGTCGATTGCGTCGACCACCAGCGCGTCGTCCGGCACCAGCATGGTCACGTTGTCCGTATCGATGAAGTCATCGACGGCTTCGACCCGGCAATCCGGCGCAATGTCGAGCAGGCGCGCGCGCATGACATCCACCTTGGCGGCACCCAGCGTCGACTCGAGCGCATGCACCTGCCGGTTGATGTTCGATTCGGCG
>DAIUFU010000020.1:0-5276 GCA_036844405.1 Burkholderiaceae bacterium
GCGCTCGTGCACCACGCAGGTGCCGGGCGCGGACGGCTTCCTGCCGGACCAGGCGAAGGGCACGAACACCACCGGGAATTCCAGCCCCTTGCTCTTGTGCACGGTCAGGATGCGAACGAGATTCTCGTCGCTTTCGAGGCGCAGCTCGCGACTGTCCTCGTCCATCCCGCCGCTGCGGGCGCGCAGACGGCCCCAGGCGTCCAGCCCGCGGCCCGGGTCGGCGCGCGCCGCTTCATCGTCGGCCAGAAGCGCGATCAGATGGTGCAGATTGGTCAGACGCCGCTCCCCGTCGGTCAGGCCGGCCAGCCGCGGTCCGCTGCCGAACGCGTGCAGCAGCGGGCGCAGCGCCGCCAGCGGCCCGTGTTCGAGCCAGCGCGCCCGCGCCTCGACGAAGCGCGCACCGAGCCGGGCGAGCTGCGCCGGATTCCGTTCGAGCGCGGCCAGCGCGTCCGCGTCATGACCCAGCAGTGTCGTCAGCAGCGCCGAGCGCAGGCGACCCGGCTCGGTGCAGTCGTCGATCGCCGCGACCACCCGCATCAGTTCGGCGCTTTCCAGCGTATCGAGAACACTGTCGCGCGAAATCCCGGCGGCGCCGATGCCGACCTTGGCCAGCGCCCGCTTGATCTGGCCGCCCTGCCGGCGCGTCTGCACGAGCACGGCGATGTCCATCGGCTGCAGTGCGCGCTCGCCGAGGCGGACCGCGGATTCCAGCAGACGCAGGATTTCGGCGACACAGGCCTGCGTTGCCTGCCACTGCGCCTGCGGCGCCTGCAGGCACGCCTGACTGTCGCCGGCCTCGAGCAGCACGACGGTCATCGGCGCGCGCGTCGTGCCGCCGGAGAAGTCGGCGCCGGTCAGGCTCGCCCGGCTGCGCGCACCGACCGCCGCGGGGGTGAAATCGATGCCGTCGATGCGAAACGGATCACGCACGTCGAACAGGGCATTGACCGCCTGGACCAGGCCGGTCGCCGAGCGCTGGTTCTCGCCCAGCCGGTGGATCCGGCGCGCATGGTGGTGCGCGGACAGCCAGGCATGGACGTCGGCGCCGCGAAACGAGTAGATCGCCTGCTTCGGATCGCCGACCAGAATCAGTGCATTGCCGCTCTCGCCGACGCCTGCCCCGACACTTTCTGCCCCGGCGCTTTCCGGCTGGCCGCCATACACCCGGCGCAGGATGTCCCACTGCAGCGGATCGGTGTCCTGGCATTCGTCGACGAAGGCCACCGGCTGGCGCGTGCGCAGCGCCGCGGCCAGCGCCGCGCCACTGACCGGATCGGCCAGTGCTTCATGCACCAGGCGCAGGAGATCGTCGAAAGCCAGCGACGAAGCCCGGGCAAGATCGTCGGTGCGCGTCCGATGCAGGTCCTGGACGATCCCGGAGGCGGCCGAAACCGCCAGCGCCGCCGCCTGCGCACCGATCTGCAGCAAGGCCTCGCAGGCGGCGGGAATCGGCGACACGGGCACAGCCTTGTCGAAGCGCGCAAGCGAAAAGAACTCGAGCGCCTTTTTCGGCGGCGACGCCAGCGGCTCGGCGCAGTACTGCCGCAGTTCGGCCAGCCGCTTCGGACGGCTCGCCTTGTGAAATTTCGTGCCCGAGACGTGACCGCGCTGGTCCATCCAGGCGAGCAACTCACCGTCATCGGCAGCCACCGCCTCGGCCAGCGCCACCCGTGCGGCGCTCGCGCGCGGAGCCAGCGCACGCCAGTCGATGACCGCGGGCCGCACGGCCGCCAGCGGGTGGGCAAGCATCGTCTCTACCGCCTGCGCCAGGCTGTCCGGGCCGACGCCTGCCAGCGCGAACAGCTCCAGGTGCGCAAGCGGCGCCGCGAGCACTTCGCGGCGCCACCACTCGGCGACGCGCCGGGACACGCGATCGTGATCGCCGGCGCCGATCGGCAATCCGCGCGGCACACCGATGGCCAGCGCGTTTTCGTCGATGATGCGCTGGCACCAGGCGTGGATCGTGTGCACCGACAGCTCGTCGATGCCCGCCAGTGCGATCCGCAGACGATCCCGTGCCCGCACGGCGGCGTCTTCATCCAGGCGCGCGGCATATTCCAGACAGAACGGATCGTCGACCAGCAGCGGCTGCTCGCGGGCATCGTCCAGCCTGGCGTCGAGCACATCCAGCAACTGCGCCAGGCGCGCGCAGATGCGCTCCGACAGTTCGGCTGCGGCCGCATTGGTGAACGTGACGACGAGGATCTGCTCGAGCGCGAGTTCCTTCTCGACGAGGGCGCGCACGACCAGGCCGGTGATCGTCCAGGTCTTGCCGGTGCCGGCATCGGCTTCGAGCAGCTGGATACCGTCGAAGATGCCGTCGGCCAGCACCGGATGTCCGGTCAGGATGCTGGTTCCCTGTTCGGTCAAGGTGTTGGTTCCCCGTTCGGTCAAGGTGCCGGCTCCCTGTCCGGTCAACGTACCGGCCCCCATCACGGCGCCCCCGCTGCGGTCAATGAACTGTCGTCGAACAGCGGCCGGTAGACGCGTTCGCACAACGGCAGGACGATGGCGAAATCGGGTTTGGCGTCGCGGTACAGCGCACGCATTTCGGGGCGTTCGATTTCGGCATGCACGAAATCATTGTCCTCGCCGAGCAGGCGCCGGTCGCCGGCGCGCACGGCACGAACCTCGCGCTCGGCGCCCGTGCCCCTGGTCTTGAGCCGCTCGCGGGCATAGTCCAGCCAGCTGCGCGGAAACAGCGGCAGCGGCTGCGCGGCAATGCGCTGCGACCAGGTGATGGCGTGCGTCAGCGTGCGCAGCGGATCGGGGCAGTGAAAGACGATCGGCTCGTCCTGCCCGGCCATGACGAGACGGCCGGTCGCCGAACGATCGACGGCGAAACGCCACAGCGCCGTGCGCAGCCAGGCATCGATCAGCGCGAACATCGACCACGACCAGGCGGACACGAACAACAGGTTCCCGTCGGTGTCGTGCGGTGGCGCCGGCATGCGCAGGCGCACATCACCCACGCGCACGACGATCGACACCGGATCGGCGTCCGCATCCTGCAGCGTCGCACCGCCGAGCGCGCGCGCGATCGACGTGCGGGCCCGCGCCACCAGCGACTGTGCCTCGATCCGCGCACCCGGTGCGGCCATCGTGAACGGCGCCCGCTCGAGCCGGTGCACGAGCCGGTCCGCGTCCTCGCCGGCCAGCAGACGCTGGATCTGGCTCGACACGAGACGTGCGTCGCCTGCACTCTCCGGCCACAACGGTTCGGACGGCGGCAGTTCATGTTCCCCCTCGCCCGGACCATACAGTGTCCGCGACAGGCCGAGCGATTCGCGCAGCCAGGTGCCGGCGGGATCGGACAGCGCGTGACACAGGCGCTCGATGGCAAGGCTGTCGCCAGGCGTGCCGTCCGGGTCCGGACGGTCGAAATCTTCGCCATCCACGCGCCGCGGCGCCGGCGCGCTGCGCAGCGAACGGCTGTCCACCGTGCCGAGCGCGCCGATCTCGTTGACACGCGCGATCAGCGGGGTCACGGCCACTCTTGCCGTCTCGAGCCACTCTTCGGCACGGTCGGCGGCCTCTCCTTCAAACGCGGAGCGCGAGAACGGATGCAGCGGATGTTCGATCACCGCATACGGCAGCGGCGCCTCGTTGCGGTCCAGGCGCAGCAGCGATCCGGGTGCGATGTACCCGGCATCGTCGCCCGCCGCGCCCTGCAGTCGCTGCGCCAGCCAGGAAAGCAGTTCGGCCACCAGTGCGGACGGGTTGCGCGCGCTGCCGTCGCGTGAATCGCGGCTGCAGAACGAAATGAACAGGCGGTCGCGGGCGGCCAGCACGGCGTCGAGGAAGGCGCCACGGTCGTCCTGCCGCGTCAGGCGATCGCCGAAACGCGGCGCCAGACGCATCAGATCGAGTTCGTCGCGCAGGCCGCGTCGCGGGAAGGCGCCTTCGTCGAATCCGAACAGGCAAACCACCCGATACGGCACGCCGCGCAGGCTGCCCATCGGCACGACGGTCACGGCACCCGACGGCACGGCGGCCGGCACGGCCTGCTCCATGGCGTCGGCCAGCGCCCGGGCAAAACCGGCTGCATCGAGCACGACCCCGGCAGCCACTGCGCTCGCGGCCAGCAGGCGCTGCAGGGCTTCGCGCACCTGCTGCACCGAAGCAGCCTGCGCCCGTACCGGCGCAAACAGCAACTCGACGATCTCGCCCAGCGCCGCGCACCACTGCTGCGGCGAGCGCGGGCGCACAGCCAGCGCCCGCAGGCGTTCGAGTGCGTCGGTCATGCGCAACAGGCCGTCGAGCGCATCGATGCGGTTTCCGCCCAGCGCCGGCACCGCCAGCAGATCGACACAGGGCTCCCCGCTGCCGGTGGCCGCACCGAGCAGCAGACGATCGATGGCCGCGTGCAGATGGTGCTTGGGTGCGCCATCGCCCGCACCGAGTCCGCTGCGCGCACCGGCGCGCTCCAGGGCGTCCAGGAGTTCGCGGGCGCGCGTCTCGTCGAGGCCGATGGCGGCAAGCATGGCCGGATTGCCCAGCAGTTCCTGCCAGCGCGGCAGGTCGACGCCCGAGACGGTGGCCGACAGAAGCAGTTGCAGCGCAGCCAGCACTTCATTCCCGGCCCGGGCCAGCCCGCTGACCCGGATCGGAATGCGCCGCGCGGCCGGCACACTGGCGAAGACCCCGCTGATCACCGGCGCCGCCCGTTCGTGATCGGCGCAATGAACGATCACGTCCTCCGGCCGCAGGCCGGGAATCGCCGCGAAACAGTCGAGCAGTGCTTCGTGCAGGATTTCCGCCTCGCGCACGAGACCCCAGGCACCGACGACGCGAATCGACGCATCCTCGTGCAGCCACCGGCGATCGCCTCCGGCGTCGGCGGGCGCCTCCCGGCCTGGCGCATCCGCCGGCCGATCGTCTTCCTGTTCGCCGCACGTGCCGCTGCTCCGGGTACCGGCCAGATCGGTCCAGACCTCGTCACTGCGCCGGAACACGGCCGCCTGTGCGGCCTGCAGCACGTTCTCCGGCCGCATCGGACCGTCTTCGCCCGCCGTCGGTGCGAAAGGCCAGTCGTCGTCGCGTCCGGGCGCTTCCGCCTGGATCGAGCAGCGCTCTTCAAGTTCGTGCAACTGGGCGATGAAGTCGCGCTGCACGCGCCCCCAGTTGCCGAGGATCGACGGCTCGCCCTCATAGAGCCAGGCGACGTCCGGACGCTGCGCGCGCACGCGCGCCAGCGACGCCGGATCGAGCAGATCGCTCCACAGTTCGCGGCACGGATCCGGCGCGAAGAAAGACACGTCGATATGCTGCGCGAG
>DAIUFU010000020.1:5376-25927 GCA_036844405.1 Burkholderiaceae bacterium
GGATCGTTGTCGGCGAGTACGCGCACGAAGGCGTCATAGGGATGCTCGTCGCGCACTTCCGGCAGACGTTCGAGGAGCGCGTTCCACAACCAGCGCTGCCAGACTTCGTGCGGCCCGCTCGGACCGTCTCCACGCAGCCAGCCGCCCTGCTGCCAGCGTGCGAGCCCGTCGCGCCGATAGGCGAGATAGCGCTCGAAGCAGCCTGCAACGGTGTCCGCCAGCGCCAGGCGCGCCACCGAACCCGGTTCTCCCATGCGCTGCGCCGGCAGTGCGAAATCGTCGCCCGCCGGAAAGTCGTCGAACAGGGCCAGCAGGTGCCAGCGCACGCGCTCGGCCTCGAACGGCGAACGCTGCGGCAGGCCGCCGAGCACGGCGCGCATCGTCTGCCACAGCCAGCGTCCGGCAAATTCGGGCCGGATGCGGGCGCTGATGCCGTGACGCCGGGCGTCGCGCTGCTGTAGCCAGCGCCCGACCCCGGCACTGGACACGAGCACGACGCGTTCTTCCAGTGGTCCCGCATCGGCGAACGAATCGAGCAGCGCGTCGGCCAGACGCCCGGAAGAATGATCAAAACGGATACGAAGCAAGGCGCAGCACGAAACGAGGAGGGAAGCTTTGTTTATGATAACTGCCGCACTGCACCGACACGGGACGGACCCGCCGTCTCCTCCGAACAGAGACATGAACGAATCCACACTGCACGAACGCTTCCGGACGGCCGTCAGCGATGCGACGAATCTTGATCAGCGGCCGGACAACATGACCCTGCTCAGGCTGTACGGCCTGTACAAGCAGGCCAGCGCCGGCGACGTGAGCGGCGAACGGCCCGGCTTCACCGATCTCGTCGGCCGCGCCAAATGGGATGCCTGGAACGAACTGGCGGGCACCTCCAGCGACGAGGCAATGCAGCGCTACATCGATCTGGTCGACGAACTGAAAGACGCCTGACGGCGCCGTCCGCAACCGGTGAAGTCACCCCCCGCGGCTGACGACTTCACCCGTTCTCAAATGAAACGGAAGGCGGCGATCGCCACCAGCGTCGGGATCGCCGCCGCCGCCAGCAGGCCGAGCGCGCTGACTTCTTCGTGCTCGAAATGGCTTTTCAGGATCGAGTAGCCGGCCGGATTCGGCGCATTGGCGATCACGGTCAGGCCGCCGCCCGTGACTGCGCCGGCCACCAGCGAATACTTGAAGGCGTCGCTCAGGCCGTCGACCAGCGAACCGAGATAGGTCAGCGCGGCGTTGTCGGTGATCGCCGTCAGGGCGGTGGCGCCGTAGTAGACCGCGGTGGGACTCATGCTCTCGAGCGCCGGCTGCAGCCACCATTGCTGCTGCCCGCCGAGGACCACCAGTCCGGCGAGAAAGAACGCCACCAGCAGCGCCTCGCGCAGGATCAGACGATCCTGATGGCGCTCATAGGCATGGGCCACCCCGAGAAAGAACAGGAACAGGGCCATGAACACGATGGCGTGGTGGGCGAACACCACGACACCGGTGAGAAAGAGCAGGTGCACGAGCGTGAGCGGCCAGGGCACCGGTGCTTCGCTTTTGCCGGACAAAGCCGGCAACTGGCGCAACTCGCGTGCGAACAGCAGCGTGGCACCTCCGGCATTGATCAGACACGCCAGCGTGGCATGCCAGCCGAAATGTTCGAACATGAACGACAGTGTCCAGCCCCACTTGCCCGCCACCATCAGCACCGGCGGCGCCGCGAACGGCGTCAGCGTGCCGCCGATCGATATGTTGACGAAGAGCACGCCGATGGTCGCGTACTTCAGGCGCGTGGACAGCGGCTGCGTATAGAAGCGGTCCCGCAGCAGCAGGGCCGCCAGCGTCATCGCCGCCGGTTCGGTGATGAACGAACCCAGCAGTGGCAACAGGAACAGGGCGAGAAAATAGGTCGCCACCGCCGACGGCAGCGGCAGCCAGCGCGCGCCGCGTTCGACCAGGTCGAGCGCCAGACGCAGGATCGGCCGGCTGGCCGCGACGACCATGATGACGAACACGAACATCGGTTCGGTGAAATTGCGTGATTCGACGTATTGCAGCGCCCGCGCGCCGTCGGACACGAAGGCGATGTACGTGATCAGCACCATCGCCCAGAAACCGAAGACGACCTCGACTTCGCCCAGCAGATGCCAGATGCCGGCATGCGCCGGATAACGGCGCGCAAGGCGCTCGAAGGCCTTGGCCGAGAAGACGTGGACGAGCGCGATGGCAAAGAGCAGCGCGCCGCCGATCTGGACGGCATCCGGGTCGAGATGGGTCAAAGCGGCACCGGCGTCGGCAATGGTCGTTCTTCGGCCCAGGCGACGAGATTGTCGGCCGCCAGCATCGCCATGCCCAGGCGGGCACTGCGCGTGGCACTGCCGATGTGCGGCGTGAGCACGACGTTGGGCAGATCGAGCAGCGCCGGATGCACGTGCGGCTCGTTCTCGTACACGTCCAGGCCGGCGGCGCCGGGCCTGCCGCTGCGCAGCGCCTGCGCCAGCGCCGCGTCGTCGACGATGCCGCCGCGCGCGATGTTCACGAGCACCGAGCCGGGCTTCATCAGCGCCAGTTCGCGCGCGCCGATCAGATGGTGCGTCTGCGCCGTCGCCGGCACGACCAGCACGACGTGATCGGCGCTCGCCAGCAGTTCGTCGAGCGCGCAGCGCTGTGCGCCCAGGTCGGCGGCGTTCGCCGCCGGCGTACGGTTGTGATAGAGCACGCGCATGTCGAAGCCGCGCGCACGCCGCGCGATGGCCGAACCGATGCGGCCCATGCCGATGATGCCCAGCGTGGCACCGTGCACGTCGGCGCCGAGGAACTGGTCGAAGGTCCAGGTGTTCCAGTGCCCTTCGCGCAGCCAGCGCTCCGTCTCGGCCAGGCGTCGCGCCGCGGCCATCAGCAGCGCCCAGGCCAGATCGGCCGTGGCCTCGGTGAGCACGCCCGGCGTATAGGTGACGGCGACGCCGCGCGCCCGGCAGGCATCGATGTCGATGTGGTTGTAGCCGACCGAACCGGTGGCCACGATCTTCAGGCGCGGGCAGGCATCGAGCAGAGCGCGGTCGACGCGGTCTCCGGCGGCCACGAACAGCGCGTCGCGATCAGCCGCGCGGCGCAGCAGTTCGTCACCGGCGAGCGCCCGATCGGTCGCATTGCCGTCGAGCACGAAATGCGGGCGCAGGTGCTCGATGACCTCGGGGAACACCCTGCAGGTGACAAGCAGCTTCGGTCGTTCCTTCATCCGCTGAATCCCGGTGGCCGCAAACCCGGGCGATTATAGCGATGCATGCGGGAGCCACCCTCGCCCGAAAAACGGTTCCGGGGCGATCGATCGATGGCGACCCGCGTCGGTTGATGACGGGTCATGCCGGTCGGCCCGCCATCGGCGTCGGCCAAGCGGACCCGCAGCGGTCTCACGCACCCGGCTCGTCGATGCGGAACACCTGCCGCAGGTAACGCACGTAGGCCTCGTCCTCGCACATGTTCTTGGCCGGCGTGTCCGAAATCTTGGCCACCGGCTGGCCGTTGCAGCGAACCATCTTGAGCACGATCTGGATCGGCGCATGGCCGAGATCATTGGTCAGGTTCGTGCCGATGCCGAAGGCGATGCGCACGCGATCGCGGAAGCGCCGATACAGTTCGGCCATCAGCGGAAACGTGAGCGCATCGGAGAAAACGAGCGTCTTCGTCTTCGGGTCGACGCGATTGGCCTCATAGTGCGCGATCAGCCGCTCGGCCCACTGGAACGGGTCGCCCGAGTCGTGACGCGCGCCGTCGAAGAGCTTGCAGAAATACATGTCGAAGTCGCGCAGGAAGGCGCTCATGCCGTAGACATCCGACAGCGCGATGCCCAGATCGCCGCGATACTCGCGCGCCCAGGTCTCGAAGCCGAACACCTGCGTGTCGCGCAGGCGCGGCCCGAGCGCCTGGCAGGCCTGCAGGTATTCATGCGCCATCGTGCCCAGCGGCGTCAGCCCGTGCTTCATCGCGAAATGCACGTTCGACGTGCCGGCGAAACTCACCCCGAGCTTCTCGCGGGTGATCAGCAGCACCTCCTCGTGCCAGGCGCGCGAAAAGCGCCGGCGCGTGCCGTAGTCGGCAATGCGCACACCGGACAGATCGGCGGACGAAACGATCGAATCGATCTTCCCGCCGAGTCGGCGCCGCCCTTCGGCATAATCCGGCTGCGCGACGAGCCTGCGGAAATAGATCTCGTTGACGATGGCCAGCACCGGCACCTCGAACAGGATCGTGTGCAGCCACGGCCCGCGGATGTGGATGTCGATCTCGCCGTTGTCCTTCGGCGACGGTTCGATCGAAATGTATTTCTCGTTCATGTGAAACAGACCGAGAAAATCGACGAAGTCGCTCTTGATGAAGCGCAGCTCGCCGAGGTAGTCGAGTTCGTCGTCGCGAAAACGCAGCGAGCACAGCGCGCGCACCTGCTCGCGGATCTCGTCCACGTGAGGGCGCAGATCGATGCCCTCGGTGCGGCACTTGAACCGGTACTCGACCCGTGCGCCGGGAAAATGATGCAGGACGACCTGCATCATCGTGAACTTGTACAGATCGGTATCGAGCAGCGAATCGATGATCATCGGCCGTGCGCCTGTCGGAATCGGGGCGCCGACGCCCCGTGCGTCCAGGATCCGCCACCGGGAGAATCATAAGCGATCGGAACGCCCGGCCGTCCTGCCTGCGACCGCCCCGCCCGGGCTCCGGTCACGTTCGATGCGCGTTCGCCCGGCACACACCCGGGCAGCCGACGTGTTGCCGCCGGACGGCCACCCCGGAGTGTTCTCAGGAAGCCGGCAGAATGACCGGTACTTCGGTCGCCGGCGGCGTGTTGCGGCTGCGCTGGCAGCGCACGATGCCGTCGATCATCACCATGCCGACGCCGGGAATGTCGCCGAGCTGCACGCTCTCGAGCAGATGCGCGCCGGCCGAATGCTGGGCGCGATCGAGAAAGACGAAGTCCGCCGGCCGGCCGGTCTCGATCAACCCCTGCTCGAGCCCGCGCATGCGCGCCGTGTTGCCGGTGGCAAAGCCGAAACAGATCTCGGCCGGGATTTCCGCCAGGCTCGACAGCAGCGTGATCGTGCGCAGGATGCCGAGCGGCTGCACGCCCGAGCCCGCCGGCGCATCCGTGCCGAGAATGATCCGGTGCGGGCAATCCAGCTCGACGGCGTGGCGTGCGGTCAGGATCGCCATGCGTTCGTTGCCGTTGTGCACGATCTCGAGCGCGCGCGAACTGCGTTCGCACAGCGTGCACACGGCGCCGTACGACAGCGCGGTGTGCCCGCCGTTGACGTGACCGATGACGTCGGCATCGGCTTCGAGCACGACGTGCTCGTCGATCAGGCCCGAACCCGGAATCGATGGCCCGCCGGTGTGGATCGTGCTCCGGATGCCGTGCTTGCGCGCCCAGGCAACCATCTGCGCCGCTTCATCGCCGGCCTTGACCGAGCCGAGCCCGACTTCACCCAGCAGGCGCACCCCGGCCGCCGCCATCTCGGCGAAATCTGCTTCGACCATGCCTTTTTCGATCACCGGTGCCCCGGCCAGGACCTTGACGCCGCCGGCCAGCCCGGCTGCCTGCATGTTGTCGAAGGCGCGCTGCGCCGTGATCGCCAGCGCCTTGACGCCGACCACATCCTTCGGGCGCCCGGGAAGGTGGACCTCGCCGGCCGAGATCATCGTGGTCACGCCGCCGTGCAGGCACGAATCGATCCAGCCAAGCTGGTTCTGGCGCGGCGTCCAGTCACCGAAGACCGGATGCACGTGCGAATCGATCAGGCCCGGGGCCAGCGCCACGCCGCGCGCATCGATCGTCGTGCGCGCCGCTTCGGTATCACAGTCGGCCCGGCGGCCGATGGCGGCGATGCGCCCGTTCTCGACGACGATGGTGTCGGCATCGAGGATCGGCCGGTCGATGTCACCCGAGAGCAGCAGCCCGATGTTGACGATGACGACCTTGCCGGAAGCGGCAGTTGCACTGTTCTGAACCATGATGCCTCTCCTCCTTCAAATGATGCGCAGGCCCGTGCCGGAACCCGGGTCCTGCACGGCCGCCAGCCCCGCCCGCAAGGCGCGCGAAACGGATGCGGACGATGGCTTCACGCCCTTGCAGCGGACGCGCACATCGCCTCCGGGGCGCCTTCGCCGGTGGCGGCGCAACGGCACTCGTCCGTACACAGCACGCGCAGCACGACGTCGATCACGAATGCCTGCCAGTGCTCGATGGCTTCGGGCGCCTCGAGGTTTTCCCCGAGGAAGGCCGACAGCGTGAAACGGTTCGACTGATAGAAATAGCCCGTCGACGCGATCAGCAGATACAGGTCGCGCCCGGTCACGCCGGGGCGGAACAGTCCGCGCGCCACGCCGCTGGCGAGCAGGCGATCGATGACGCCGATGGCGGGCGACGAATACTCGCGCGCGCGCAGCGACTTGCCGATGTGACGGCCGCGATGCAGGTTCTCGCTGTTGAGCAGCGTCACGAACTCCGGGTGCCGACGGTAATAGTCGTGCACGAAGCGCACGACGACACCCAGCGACTCGACCGGCTGTCCGAGATCGAGATCGAGTTTCGACTCGGCTTCGTTGAAGCGCCGGTAGATCTCTTCGATGACGGCAACGAACAGCCCTTCCTTGCTGCCGAAATAGTAGTAGATCATCCGGTCGTACGAACGCGCGGCGCGCGCGATCTTGTCGACGCTGCCGCCATGCAGGCCATGACGCGCGAACACGCGGATGGCCGCGCGCAGCAGGCTCTCGCGCGGGGCCTGCGCGGCGCGCGCGCGGACCGGTGCGCGCCGCGGCCGCTGCGGCCGTGGATTTCCCGCGCACGGCCGCCGGCGGCATTGATCGGCGAACGCCCGTTCGATGACGAAGTCGCCCGGCACCGAGGTGTTTCCCTCGTTGTAGCCGCGCTGCTCGAGCATGTACTTGAGGTCGCGCAGCATGCCCGGACTGCCGCAGATCATGACCCGGTCCTCGGCCGGATCGAGGTCCGGCAGCCCGAGGTCCTCGCACAGCCGGCCGCTTTCGATCAGGTCGGGAATGCGGCCCATGTTGCGGTATTCCTCGCGCGTGACGGTGGGGTAGTAGCGCAGCTGCGACGAGACCATGTCGCCGAGGAATTCGTGCGACGGCAGATTCTCGACGAGCAGATCGTGATAGGCGAGTTCGTCGATCGTGCGCACGCCGTGCACGAGCACGATCTGCTCGAAACGCTCGTAGGTTTCGGGGTCGCGCACGATGCTCATGAACGGCGCCAGCCCGGTGCCCGTGGCGAACAGGTACAGCCGCCGCCCCGGTAGCAGATAGTCGACGACCAGCGTTCCGGTCGGCTTGCGGCCGACGACCAGGGTATCGCCCGGCTGAATGTGCTGCAGGCGCGAGGTCAGCGGGCCGTCCGGCACCTTGATGCTCAGGAACTCCAGATGATCCTCGTAATTGGGGCTGACGATGCTGTAGGCCCGAAGCAGCGGCTTGCCGTTCAGACGCAGGCCGATCATCGTGAAATGGCCGTTGCTGAAGCGCAGGGCGACATCGCGCGTCGTGGTGAAACTGAACAGGCGGTCGGTCCAGTGGTGCACGCTGAGCACGCGCTCTTCGTTGAATGCACTCATCGGCGAATGATCTCCGGAGCGAACGGATGGTTGGTGAAAACAGACCACGCCCGGCGACACTACCGTGGCGGCGAACAGTGCTTGCCTTCCGGGCCGGTATTCAGTAGATTCCGCATCTTGATGTAGCAAACACTACATGAAATTTCGGTGGATGCTACATGAACCGCAGTGTCGATACAATCCTGGAACCGCATTGCGGCAGTCCCCGGACGCACGATGAAAAGCCGCGCGTGGAAGCGCCCGGACTCGTGGAAAATCCGGCAGGCGGTGACGGCGCAGCGGCGCGGATTTCCGCCGGACGGAAAGGCTGGATGCAGGGGCTGGACGCAGGAGCTGGATGAGGGAATGGGGAAGAGCCGATGACCGAGCATACGCGCACCGACGGCCTGCCTGGTGCCGGGGGATTGCCCGACCAGGGAGATGAACCCGCACCGGCCGCGGCCGGCGGCACGCAGGCTTCCGGCCCGGAGCGCGCGACGGCACCAGGGGCACCCGAAGCGCCCGAGATCCAGACCCGCTCGCGCCCGCGCAACGAGCGCATGGCGGCGGACAAGATCGAATGCAATGCCTGCCCGGTGCTGTGCCAGATTTCTCCGGGACGCACCGGCGCGTGCGATCGCTACGCCAATCAGGACGGCCAGCTGGTGCGTGTCGACCCGGCCGTGCTGCTGCGCCGGCACATCGCCGAAGCCGAAGCGCTGCTGGTCGACTTCGAGGGCCGCCCACACCGCCCGACCGGCGTGCCGAAGCAGCCCGAGCCGAAGGAAATGCCGGAGTTGCCCGATGCACCGGCGGCGGCGCTCAGCGACGAGGTCCGGCACGGCGACGAGGTCTTCGTGACCGGCATCGGCGCCTCGACGACCTACCCCGACTACAAGCCGGCACCATTCATCGTCGGCTCGAAAGTCGATGGTGTCGATCTGGTCACGGCGGTCACCGAAGGCATCTTCAGCTACTGCAGCTTCAAGCTGAAGATCGACACCGACCGCTATCTCGGCCCGGAGCAGGCGCCGGTGCGCTGCAAGGGCGAGGTCGTCGGCCACGTGACGACCATCGAATACGGCTCGCAGATGCTCTCGCTCGGCGGCGTCCAGCACCTGACCGGCGGCAGCAAGAAGGAAGGACGCACCACGCTGCAGGTGATGCACACACTCGGCAACAAGGGCGCGGTCGAGCTGGCGATCGACGGCGGCGCCGAAGTCGTCGTGCAGGCCGGGCGCGCACCGATCGTCAACGGCGTCGAGGAGCAGCGCATGCGCGTGGGCTGCGGCTCGGCGACGGTCGGCATCTTCGCGCGGCAGTTCTTCGGCCAGGTCGATGAAGTCGTCGTCGTCGACGACCACATCACCGGCGTGCTGACCGAGCACCAGGCCGGGCGCTGCCTGGACATGGCGCCGTCGGGCATCGTGCTGCGCGGCCATCGCTCGACGCCGGGACGCTATTTCCAGGTCGCCGAACCGGGCACCGGCTGGGGCGGCACCGACATTTCCGATCCGCTGTCGATCATCGAGGGCTGGGACGAGACAGTCGCCCGCCCTGGCCTGCGGCTGCTGATGACTTCAACCACCGGCGAGCACGCCGCCTGGTATGTGCTCGACGAAGACCTGCGCCCGCGCGAACAGGAGATGCCGGAAGGCGTGCGCGCGGTCGTCCACCGGATCGGCGAGAACTGCGAGCCGTCGCTGTGCACGGTGCTCTTCCTGGGCGGCGCGGGCGGCAGCCTGCGCGCCGGCGTCACCGAGAACCCGGTGCTGCTCACGCGCGCAATCAAGGAGGCGCTGGTCAACGTCACCTGTGGCGGCGCGCCCGCCTACGTCTGGCCCGGCGGCGGCATCACGATCATGGTCGACGTGATGCGCATGCCCGACAACAGCTTCGGCACGGTGCCGACGCCGGCGCTGGTGGCGCCAATCGAATTCAGCATGCGTCTGGATGACTACCGCCGCCTTGGCGGCCACATGGATTACGTCCGTCCGCTGGAAGAAATCCTGCGCGAGGGGGTCTGGCACGCCGACGGAGCGCCGACCGCGCGACGCTGGCTGGCAGCATCGAAAGACAATCCCTGGCCGCTCGGCCGGGCACCGCTGCTGGGCTGATCGACAGCATGAGCGCACAGTGCATGGCCCTGTCCGATGGACGCTGGCATTTCCAGCACGGTCCGATCGACATCGTCCTGCAGGCCGACGGCGATCCCGATGCGGTCCGCGCCGCACACCGGCAGGCCTGGCAACGCTTCGAGACGGTACTCACGGAGCTCGTCGCCGAGCTGCCGATCCTGAAGACGCCCGTGCGCAGCGGCCCGTGTCCGCTGCAGGGCCGCATCGCACAGCGGATGTGGACGGCGTGCCGACCCTGGCAGGCCGATTTCATCACGCCGATGGCGGCTGTCGCCGGCGCGGTCGCGCAGGAGCTGATCGGCTTTTACGAACGCGACGGCATCGAGCGCGCCTGGATCAACAATGGCGGTGACGTTGCCGTGCATCTGACCCGCGGCCAGTCGGTGCGCATCGGGCTGTACGCCGATCTGGCACGCCTGAGCGCCGACGAGATCATCGACGGACTGCACACCGACGGGTCGTTCGCGATCGGACACGATACGCCGGTGCGCGGCGTGGCCACCAGCGGCTGGCGCGGACGCAGTTTTTCGCGCGGCATCGCCGACAGCGTCACGGTACTGGCCGCCAGCGCGGCCCAGGCCGATGCCGCGGCAACGATCATCGCCAACGCCGTCGACGCCGATGCCCCGGGCATCGTCCGTCGGCCCGCCTGCGAAGTCCGTGACGACACCGATCTGGGCAGCCTGCCGATCACGGTCGACGTGCCGCAGCTCGATCCGGTCACGGTACGCGACGCCCTGGCAGCCGGACACCGGCGTGCAGGCGAACTGCGCGCCGACGGGCACATCCACGCCTGCGCACTGGTGTGCCAGGGACAGACAGCCCTGCTGGCCTGAACCCGGTTTATGGAGCCTTTCGCATGATTGAAATCCGGCGCATTCTTTCGCAGGTGGAGGACATTCTCCATGAATCCGGGCCGGCACCGGCGCAGCCGCTGCGCCGCGGCTGGATCGCCGTCGTGCTCACCAACCCGTATGCCGGACGCTATGTGGAAGAGATCACCCCGATGATGGATGCCCTCAATCCGGTCGGTGTCGATCTGGCGCGGCAACTGCAGACGGCCATGGACGTGCCGGTCGAGCGCATCGAGGGCTACGGCAAGGGCTCGATCGTCGGCAGCGGCGGCGAACTCGAGCACGGTGCGCTGTGGCACGTGCCGGGCGGCTATGCGATGCGTGAACTATTGGGCTGGAAAGGCGATCTGGCCGCGTACCGGGCCGGCAAGGGAGCACCGGCGACGGGCAATGCACCGGCAGGCGGACAGCCGGTTGCCGGACAACCGGGCAATGCGCTGTCCATCGTGCCGTCGACCAAGAAAGTCGGCCCGCCCGGGGCAACGCTCGACGTCCCGCTCACGCACATCAATGCCAGCTATGTGCGCAGCCATTTCGATGCCGTCGAGGTGCGCGTGCCGGGCGCACCCGCGCACGATGAACTCGTCTTCATTCTGGCGATGAGCACCGGGGCGCGCATTCACGCGCGCGTCGGCGGACTGGCCGCCGCGGACATTTCGCGCTGGGACGGCCTGCGGTGACGGGCTGCCCGGCCATCGACCGGCGCGACACCCACCCTGCCCAGCGTACGTCATCGCATCGTTCACGGGAGAGAACATGAGCGCACGAATCCGCAAGCTGATCGTCCAGGTCGATGAGACGCGCATCGAGATGGGACGCGCCATCGAGCCGCCGACGCGGCGCGCCGTCGCCATCGCGGTCATCGAGAACCCGTATGCCGGACGCTACGTCGAGCAGCTCGACGAACTGATGGCCATCGGCGAGGAACTGGGCGGCCTGCTCGGCACGCGCTGCGTGCAGGCGCTCGGTATCGAACCGGGCCAGGCGCAAAGCTACGGCAAGGCGGCCATCGTCGGAGAAGCCGGGGAAATCGAGCATGCGGCCGCCGTCCTGCACCCGAAACTGGGCGCGCCGCTGCGCGCTGCGGTGGAAAAAGGTGCAGCGCTCGTGCCCTCGGCCAAGAAGCGCGGCGGTGCGGGCACGGCGATCGATGTGCCGCTGGGGCACAAGGATGCCGCCTTCGTGCGCAGCCATTTCGACGCCATCGAGGCGCGTGTCGGCGATGCGCCGCGCGCCAATGAAATCGTGGTCGCAGTGGCCGTCACCGACAGCGGCCGGCCACTGGCCCGCGTCGGCGGCCTGCAGGTCGGCGAAATCGAGGGCCGGGATGGGCTGCGCTGAGCGCAGCATCCTGCCGGGCCGGACCGCCGGATCCTGCGGCCCGGCCGATGGGTCACGATTCGGGCCGGCGGGCCACGATTCCGGCCGATGGGTCATGATGCCGGCCGATGGGTCACGATGCCGGCCGGCGGGTCACGACACCGGCCGGCGGGTCACCAGACAGATCACCACGGTCACCGCAGCCGGCACTCGCCGGCGCCGGTGGCCACGCAACCCGATCACGGCATGCGGCATGGGCAGTACGCCGCGCGCAGCCACCGCGCGCCGGATCCCACTGGCCGGAAACGGGCCGACTTTCCAAACGGGGAGACATCGATGACATCACGCAGGAACATTCTTCGCGGCGGACTGGCCGCATCGGCGCTCGGCACGATCGGTGCCCTGTCCACACGGACGCAGCCGGCCTGGGCACAGACGGGACCGATCCGCATCGGCGAAATCAACAGCTACAAGGCGCAGCCGGTGTTTCTCGAGCCGTACCGCAAGGCAATGGAGCTGGCCGTCGACGAAGTCAATTCGGCCGGCGGCATCAACGGCCGCAAGATCGAGCTGATCTCGCGCGACGACAACGGCAATCCGGGCGATGCCGTGCGCGTGGCCGAGGAACTGATGTCGCGCGAGCGCATCGACGTGCTGACCGGCGGTTTCCTGTCGCACATCGGCCTGGCGCTGACCGACTTCGCCAAGCAGAAGAAGTTCTTCTATCTGGCCAGCGAACCGCTGACCGACAAGATCGTCTGGGAAAACGGCAATCGCTACACGTTCCGGCTGCGCGCATCGACCTGGATGCAGGTCGCCATGCTCGTGCCCGGTGCGCTGGCCGGCAAGCACAAGCGCTGGGCGCTGGTCTACCCGAACTACGAGTACGGCCAGTCGTCGGTGGCCACTTTCAAGCAGCTGATGAAGCAGTCGCAACCCGACATCGAGTTCGTTGCCGAACAGGCAACCCCGCTGGGCCGCGTCGACGCCGGCAGTGTCGTGCAGGCGCTGGCCGATGCGAAGCCCGATGCCATCTTCAACGTGCTGTTCAGTGCCGACCTGGCCCGGTTCGTGCGCGAAGGCAACACGCGTGGTCTTTTCAAGGGACGCGAAGTGGTCAGCCTGCTCACCGGCGAGCCCGAATACATCGATCCGCTGCGCGACGAAGCGCCCGAAGGCTGGCTGGTCACCGGCTACCCGTGGTACGGCATCGACACGCCCGAGCACAACGCCTTCCTGAAAGCCTATCAGGCGCGCTTCAACGACTATCCGCGGCTCGGCTCGATCGTCGGCTACAGCGCGATCAAGTCGCTGGCGACCGGCATTGCCAAGGCGGGTTCGACCGACACCGAAAAGCTGATCAGCACTTTCGAGGGGCTGGCCGTGAGCACGCCGTTCGGCGAGGTGCGCTATCGCGAGATCGACCATCAGTCGACGATGGGGGCCTTTGTCGGGCGCACGAAGAGGGTCGACGGCAAGGGCGTGATGGTCGATTACCACTACGCCGACGGCGCCGACTTCATGCCGCCGGACGACGTCGTGCGCAAGCTGCGCCCGGCCGGCTGAAGCCGGCAGAGACCGGCGAACCGGGGCCGAAGCGGGGAACGCGTCCATGGACCTGTCGGGTTTCATTGCCCAGTTGCTCAACGGACTGGCCAGCGCGTCCTCGCTGTTTCTGGTCGCAGTGGGGCTGTCGCTGATCTTCGGCGTGACCCGGATCGTGAATTTTGCGCACGGTTCGTTCTACATGCTGGGGATCTACATCGCCTGGAGCTGCGTCGAGCATCTGGGCAGCACGATCGGGTTCTGGCCCGCGCTGCTGCTCGGCGCGCTCGCCGTCGGCGTCATCGGAGCGATCGTCGAGCTGATCCTGCTGCGGCGCATCTACCATGCGCCGGAACTGTTCCAGCTGCTGGCCACCTTCGCGCTGGTGCTCATCTTCCGGGACGCGGTGCTGTGGCTGTGGGGACCGGCCGAACTGCTCGGCCCGCGTGCCCCCGGGCTGAGCGGTTCGGTACCGATTCTCGGGCGCGCCTTCCCGGTCTACGACCTGTTCCTGATCGTCGTCGGCCCGGCCGTGCTCCTCGCCCTGTGGCTGACGCTCACGCGCACGCGCTGGGGCACGCTGGTGCGCGCGGCGACGCAGGATCGCGACATGGTCGGCGCGCTCGGCGTCAACCAGGCGTGGCTGTTCACCGCGGTGTTCGCGCTCGGCGCACTGCTGGCCGGCCTGGGAGGCGCCCTGCGCCTGCCGAGCGAGCCCGCCAATCTGGAGATGGATCTGCACACGATCGGCGCGGCCTTCGTCGTCGTCGTCGTCGGCGGCATGGGATCGATTCCCGGCGCCTACGTCGCCGCCCTGCTGATCGCCGAGCTCAAGGCCATCTGCATCTGGCTCGGGCTGGTCGATGTCTTTGGCGTCCGCATCTCGTTTTCGCATCTGACGCTGGTTGTCGAATTCCTCGTGATGGCGATCGTCCTGGTGGTACGTCCCTGGGGCCTGATGGGGCGTCCACAGCCGCCGACCCGCAACATCGGCATGATCGAACAGCCGCTGCGCGCGCCCGACAAGCTGTTCAAGGCGGCCATCGCCGCCCTGCTGCTGTTGCTGGCGACGCTGCCGGCGCTCAGTGCGCAGTCGCCATACACGCTGGTCCTGGCGATCGACCTGCTGGTGGCGGCGCTGTTCGCCGTGAGTCTGCACTTCATCATGGGGCCGGCGGGCATGCATTCATTCGGCCACGCCGCGTATTTCGGGCTCGGTGCCTATGGTGCCGCCATGCTGGTGCGCACGGCCGGTCTGCCGATGGAAGTGGCACTGGTGCTCGCGCCACTGGCTGCCGCGGCCGGCGCGCTGCTGTACGGCTGGTTCTGCGTGCGCCTGTCGGGTGTCTACCTGGCGATGCTCACGCTGGCGTTCGCGCAGATCACCTGGGCCATCGTCTACCAGTGGAACGACGTCACCGGTGGCAGCAACGGCCTGACCGGCGTCTGGCCGGCGGACTGGCTGTCCGATCGCCGCGCCTATTACTACCTGACCTTCGTCTTCGTCGCCGCCGGCGTGCTGCTGCTGTGGCGCTTCCTGTACGCGCCGTTCGGCTATGCGATGCGCGCCACCCGTGACTCGCCGCTGCGCGCCGACGCGATCGGCATCGACGTGCGCCACGTGCAGTGGGCCGCCTTCGTCGTCGCCGGGCTGTTCGCCGGTATCGCCGGCGCGCTGTTCGCCTTCTCCAAGGGCAGCATTTCGCCCGAGGGACTGTACGTGACGAAATCGATCGACGGCCTGGTGATGGTGCTGCTTGGCGGACTCAACACGCTGTCGGGCGGCATGGTCGGCGCGGTCAGCTTCACCTGGCTGCACGACGCCGTGGCGCGCAATACCGAATACTGGCGCGCGATGCTCGGCGCGATCATCCTGATCCTGGTCATGCTCTTTCCGCAGGGAATCGCCGGCTTCGTGCGCCAGATCGTCCAGGGTCGCCGCGTCGACCCCGGCACCGCGCTGCCGGCGACGGCGGGCGTCGCCGGCGAACGCGGTCTTTCGGGAGGAACGCAATGAGCCTGCTCGAAGTGCGCGGCCTGGGCAAGTCCTTCGGCGGCATCCATGCCGTCGACGGCATCGACTTCGAACTCGCTGCCGGCGAGCTGCTCGCGCTGATCGGCCCGAACGGCGCCGGCAAGTCGACGACCTTCAACATGGTCAACGGCCAGTTGCGCGCCGACCGTGGCTCGATCCGGCTCGACGGCACCGAACTCGTCGGCCTGAAACCGCGCCAGATCTGGCGTCTCGGCGTCGGCCGCACGTTCCAGATCGCCGCGACCTTCTCTTCGCTGAGCGTGATCGAGAACGTGCAGATGGCGCTGATCTCGGCCGACCGTAAGCTGTACTCGTTCTGGCGCCCGGCGCGGGCGTACAAGCGCGCCGAGGCGCTGGCGCTGCTGGAGATGGTCGGCATGGCCGCGCAGGCCGACCGTCCGTGCAGCGTGCTCGCGTATGGCGACGTCAAGCGGGTCGAGCTGGCCATTGCGATGGCCAATGAGCCGAAACTGCTGCTGATGGACGAACCGACAGCCGGCATGGCGCCGGCCGAACGCAACGATCTGATCGCGCTGACCCGGGAACTGGTCGTCGAGCGCGGCATCGGCGTGCTCTTCACCGAGCACAGCATGGACGTCGTCTTCGCCTATGCCGATCGCATGGTCGTGCTTGCGCGCGGGCGTCTGATCGCGCACGGTGTGCCAAGCGAGATCCGCAACGACCCGAAGGTGCAGGAAGTCTATTTCGGCAGCGGCAAAACCTTCGAGAAGAAGGCGCACAACGCACCGGCGCCGACATGAACACCATGGCTCATTCCCCGTCCCGTGCGCTCGAAGCCCTGGACAATGTCCACACGCTGCTCGACGTGCGCGCGCTGTGCGCCTGGTACGGCGCCGCGCAGATCCTGTTCGACGTCGACCTGCACGTGCGCCGCGGCGAAGTCGTCGCGCTGATGGGCCGCAACGGTGCCGGCAAGAGCACGACCCTGTCGGCCATCATGGGCATGCTCGACAAGCGCAGGGGTACGCTGACCTTCATGGAGCACGATATCTCGAACCGCGAGCCGCACGAGATCGCCTCGCGCGGACTGGGCTTCGTGCCGGAAGACCGCCGCATCTTCACCGATCTGACCGTGCTCGAAAACCTCGAAGTCGGCCGCCAGCCGGCACGCCACTGGCCCGACGGCCAGGCGGCACCGCTGTGGACGCCGCAGCGGCTGTTCGAACTCTTTCCCAACCTCGGCGAGATGCCCGATCGGCCGGGCGGACGGATGAGCGGCGGCGAGCAGCAGATGCTGACCGTCGCACGTACCCTGATGGGCAACCCCTTTGTCGTTCTGCTCGACGAACCGTCGGAAGGCGTGGCACCGGTGATCGTCGAGCAGATGGCGCAGATGATCATCGAACTGAAGGAGAGCGGAGTGAGCATCCTGCTGTCGGAGCAGAACATGCACTTCGCCGAACTCGTGTCGGATCGCGCCTACGTACTCGAAAAAGGGCAGATCCGCTTCAGCGGACCGATGCAGGAACTCGCGGCCGACGAGGAGGCTCGCCGCGCCTGGCTCAGTGTCTGACCGCGGACTGCCGCCCGGACTGCCGGCAGTCCGGTCCACCCACGATCCTTCGCCCGGAGATTGACATGACCGTTACCGCCAGCGAATACCGCTTCACCGACCAGATCGGTTATCTCCTGCGCCGCGCGTATCAGCGCCACATGGCGATCTTCCGGGAAATCGTTCCCGACTCGCAGCTGACCGCCGGCCAGTTCGTCGTGCTGTGCACGATCAACGAGTGCGCCGACTGCCAGGTGCGCGACATCGTCGAGGCCACCGGCATCGACGAGCCGTCGGTGCGCGGCATCATCGAGCGGCTGAAGTGGCGCGAACTGCTCGACGTGCGCCATGAACCCGGCGATGCGCGCCACCTGGACATCCGGCTGACGCCGGCCGGACGCACGATCATCGACACCGTCACCCCGCTGGCCGCGCAGATCTCGGAGCTGACCTTCGGCGACCTGGCTGAAGACGAGCGCGCGACGATCACGACGCTGCTGCGCCGGCTCAGCGGCATCGAGCCCGGGAGGGGGGCGTGAACGTCCGGGAAGCCGTGCGTCGGAGCGTGGAACCGGTGTGTCCGGCGTATCCGGGGCACGCACTGACACCGGCCGACTCCGGCGTTCCCTTCGGCCACGTCGGCACGGCGGCGCACCCGGCCGGCGCCCGGACCGGCACCCGATCCACCAGCGCCGGACTGTCGATCGAAGTCAACGGCGTCCGGCAGACGATCGCCGCCGACCCCTCGACGTCGCTGCTGACCGTGCTGCGCAACGATCTCGGCCTGAACGGCCCGAAGTACGGCTGCGGCCTCGGCCAGTGCGGTGCCTGCACCGTGCTCGTCGACGGCATCGCCGCACGCGCCTGCGTGATTCCGGTCGGCGGCGTGCGCGGGCGCCGGATCACGACACTCGAAGGACTCGGCACGCGTGCGCACCCGCACCTGGTGCAGCAGGCGTTCATCGACGAACAGGCCGCGCAGTGCGGCTACTGCCTGAACGGCATGATCATGAGCACGGCGGCGCTGCTGGAGCGCACGCCGGAACCCGACGACGGCCAGATCCGGGCCGCGCTCAGCGCCAACCTGTGCCGTTGCGGCACGCACGTCGAGATCCTCCGCGCCGTGCATCGGGCGGCGGCACTGATGCGTGCCGGCCGCGAAGCGGACGGCCACGCGTCGGCACCGACCCGTCGCGCCACCGTGCTGGCCGCCGACGAAGTCTGACCGCGCGATCGTCTGACACGGGTGCGGAAAGGGATGACGGACCGGCCGGACGAACTGCGCACGCGCCGCGATTTCCTCGAGCGCAACGACGCACTGATCGTCGTTCGACCCCCACCGCCGGCGCCGCCACCGGCACGCGGCCAGCCACCGGGCGTGCCGGCCAACCCGGCCGAAGGCGTCGAGGTGCTGCTGGCCATCCTCGGCGACGGACGCATCATCGGCCTGAACGGGCACGTCGACCTGGGCACCGGCGTGCGCACCGCGCTGGCGCAGATCGTCGCCGAAGAACTCGACATTGCCTTCGAGCGCGTGCAGATGGTGCTCGGCGACACGGCGCGTGCGCCCAACCAGGGCCTGACGATCGCCAGTGCGACGATCCAGGTGACGGCGGTGCCGCTGCGCCAGGCAGCCGCCCAGGCGCGCGCCTGCCTGCTCGGACTGGCTGCGGAACGACTCGGCGTACCGGTCACGACCCTGCGCGTGCGCGACGGCGTCATCGAGTGTCGCGACGCCGGTCACGAACCGATCGACTACGCCACGCTCGTGCGCGGCACGCGCCGGATCCTCGAACTGGGTCCGCAGATCGCCGTCAAGGCGGCCGACGACTACCGGATCGTCGGCACCGCCGTGCCGCGCGTCGACATCCCGGCCAAGGCCTTCGGCGAGACGAGCTTCGTGCACGATCTGCGCGTGCCGGGCATGCTGCACGGTCGCGTCGTGCGCCCGCCGTACGCCGGCGCCGATCACGGCGACTTCATCGGCAACACGCTCGAATCGGTCGACGAATCGTCGATCGCACACATCCCGGGCATCCGCGCGGTCGTCGTCATCCGCGATTTCGTCGGCATCGTCGCCGAGCGCGAGGAGCACGCCGAACAGGCCGCCGCCGCCCTGCGGGTGCGCTGGAAGCCCTGGCCCGGGCTGCCGCCGCTGGCCGATCTCGAAAACGCCCTGCGCACCAACCCGTCGAGCACGCGCCGCATCGTCGACGAAGGCGACGTCGACGGCGCACTGGCCGACGCACCGGCGACGCTGTCGCGCAGCTACGTCTGGCCGTACCAGATGCACGCCTCGATCGGCCCGTCGTGTGCGCTGGCGGCCTGGCACGGCGAAGATGCCCAGCCGCACACTGTCACGGTCTGGGCCGGCACGCAGAACCCGCACGTGCTGCGCGCCGACCTGTCGACGCTGCTCGGCCTGCCCGACGTGGCGGTGGAAGTGATCCGCATGGAGGCGGCCGGCTGCTACGGACGCAACTGCGCCGACGACGTCGCCGCCGACGCGGCCCTGCTCGCGCGAGCCGTGCAGGCGCCGGTGCGCGTGCAACTGACCCGCGAACAGGAGCACCTGTGGGAACCCAAGGGCACGGCGCAATGGATGCAGGTGCACGGTGCGCTCGACGAGGCCGGACGTTTCGACGCCTGCGACTTCTCGGTGTCCTACCCGTCCAACGGCGCGCCGACCCTGGCGCTGCTGCTCACGCGCACCATCGAGCCGGTGGCGCGCTCGTTCGAGATGGGCGACCGGACCGCACGGCCGCCCTACGCGATCCCGAACCTGCGCGTCACCATCGAGGACATGGCACCGATCCTGCGCGCATCCTGGCTGCGCGGAGTGTCGGCGCTGCCGAACTCGTTCGCGCACGAGTCCTTCGTCGACGAGATGGCCACCGAGGCCGGCGTCGACCCGGTGGAATTCCGTCTGCGCCACCTGCCCGACGAGCGCGGGCGCGAACTGCTGCGTGCATCCACCGAACGCGCCGGCTGGGTCGCGCACGAGCGCCCGCAGCAGCTCGGCGCCACCGGTGATCTGCTGCACGGCCGCGGCGTGGCCTACGCACGCTACGTGCACGGCCAGTGGCCCGGCGTCGCCGCCGCCTGGTCGACCTGGGTGGCCGATGTCGACGTCAACCGCGTCAGCGGCGAAGTACACGTGCGCCGCGTCGTCGTCGGCCAGGATTCGGGGCTGGTCATCAACCCGGACGGCGTGCGCCACCAGATCCAGGGCAACGTCATCCAGACGACCAGCCGGGCGCTGAAGGAACGGGTGCGCATCGACCCGCAGACGAGCGTCGTCGCCAGCCGCGAATGGGGCAGTTACCCGATCCTCGACTTCCGCCAGGTGCCGGTCATCGAGGTCGTGACGATGCCGCGCCCGGGCGAAGCACCGCTGGGCGTCGGCGAATCCTCGTCGGTGCCGGGCACGGCGGCGATCGCCAACGCCATTTTCGATGCCACCGGCGTGCGCTTGCGCCAGCCGCCCTTCACCGCCGAAACGGTGCGCGCCGCGCTGCACGGTCCGCGCACCGCCGGCGGCGAGGGCG
>DAIUFU010000021.1:0-3244 GCA_036844405.1 Burkholderiaceae bacterium
AACCGTCTCTATCATGATCCAGAGAAAGCAGAAGCTGCCGCCGTGGTGGCGGCCATCATGAGGTCCGTATGCATAGCGACAAGCTGCGTGTACTGGCTAGCAATCGCAACGCTGAATAGTGTTCAGTTACGAGACCGACACAGCGGACAACCGGCCTTCGGTAAGAATCCATGATTCTTATAAATTCTCCGGTTCATAGTTCATGATATTTTGATAACAGGAGATAGATCAATGTCAATAGATCCCTTAGCCATGCGAGCTACTGCTGTTTTCAGTGATTCCTTTCAGTTTCCCGGGCGCTCCATTGATCCACGTGCTCCAGAGATGATTGAACGGGATCGCCTCATCATGGCGGAACGTCCCGGAATGCTCAGAAAGCTGCTGCCGTTACGTACCGACGAAACTGGCGTCTACTGCGGCGGCTGCTATCTCTTCGATACATACGAGAATGCGAAGGCCTATCGCGACTGGGTCGTGAATGATTTTGTTCTCGATGGGCTGGTCTTCCTCGATCGACCACCATTTCTCGAACCGACGTCTCAGCTTTGGCAGATTGTCGGTTTCGAGGATTTTGCAAGTATCCAGACAGCTCAGCACATAATGCGCTTTGCGCGTTGGCATACTCCTATCCGAGCAAGCGTTGAGGACATTCGCCGCCGTCATTGGCCTGATGTGCGTGAGCGGGCTCAGGCCATGGGATTGAGCAGTGTCTGGTTACTCTTCGAACCGGACGAATACCATCCACAGCTCGGGTTAGTCTCTGTCGCGGCCCGCGAGACTTCTGACGATGAATCGGTGGCAGGTCTTCAATGGCTTGAATCGCAGCCCTCACTCGGCGCACAAATTGCTGAAGAGCTTGACGGAACAAAAGTATTTGATCGAACTTCCTGGATCTATATGGTCTGGTTTCCGATCAGTCCAGAAACGACCGGGTCTGCGACTGCACTCTGGCCATGCTCCCCCCCGTTACCAGGACTCACTTCTGGCGGAGTTCGGCATAGATAAAAAGAAGAGCTTTGATCCGGCCGTCCAAAGTGAGGAGTCAGGACGGTCTGGATCGCGTTCCAACAATTCTCCAGATCGGTTTCGTATCGCCGCTGTTATACCATTAGCTGCGTATAACCGCGGCTGTTCCGTGCGAGACAATCGCAGATGATGACGATTCAAACAGTTTAGAGGGAATTATTATGAGTGTGCCCCTATCCCTATCCATGTCCCGTCGCAACACATTGCAAATACTTGCGGCAAGTGCTGGTGGCCTTGCTGCACCGGCCATCCTACGTGCGCAGGATCGTCCCGTCCGCATCGGTTACGCGATTGCACGCACTGGCCCATGGGCTGCCGGCGCACAAGTAACCCAGGAACCAAACTACCTGATGTGGGCCGAACAACAGAATAGTGCTGGCGGCCTTGAGGTACAGGGCAGACGTCGCCGTATCGAACTGATCGGACTGGATGACCGTAGTGAAATCGAAACCTGCATCCGCAGCTTCGAAAAGCTGATGAGCAGCGACAAGGTCGATCTGATTCTACCGCCCTGGGGCTCAAGCGCAAACTTTGCACTTGCACCACTGGCGAACCGGCACGGCTACCCGATGCTCGCGCCAACTGCGCTGTCGCGCAAGCTGATCAACATGCACCTGCCGTATTTCTTCTCGCTACTGCAGCAGCCGGACCGTATGATGGACGCGCTCGTTGACATGCTTGCTGCACATAATACGAAGACAATCGCAATTCTGTACATGGATGATCTGTTCGGGCTAGAGAACTTCGCAGCACTCAACACGGCGCTCAAGCAGACCAACATCCAGGTTGTCGAGCGCAAGGGCTATCCGCTCGGTGTCAAGGATCTCGCGCCAACGCTGCGCGTGATCAAAGACCTGAACCCAGACGCCTTTATTGGTATCACCTACCCGCCCGACACGATCCTCGCCAGCAAGCAGTCAAAGGAAATCGGTTTCAATCCAAAGATTTTCTATGCTTCGGTGGGTACGGCTTACCAAGTATATCGCGACGTAATCGGCGCCAGTGCCGAAGGCGTCTCGGGCATGGGTTCGTGGAACTCGAAAACAAGTGTTGGTGCAAAGACATATTTCGATGCGCACACTGCGAGGTTTGGTAAAGAGCCCGAGCGCTGGGGCAGCGGCCACTGCAGGGCGGGATTGGAGATCCTCACTCAGGCTGTCTCCGAAGCAGGTCTGGATCGCAAGGCGATCCGCGACTACATCACCAGGGGCGAGCATCCGACAATTATCGGGACGCTGCGTTTCGAGGGCAGCGAGAACGCGGCCACACCGGGTAGCGTCGGCCAATGGCAAAACGGCGAATTCGAAGTCGTCTGGCCGAAAGAAATGGCGACCGCGCAGTTACGTACCCCCAAACCCGCCTGGGTCTGAAGCACAGACGTCCCTTCGTTAACAACGCCAACAATGTCGCTGGGCGCCTGGATCGAACTTTTTGCCTCTGGTGTCATTACCGGCGCGATCTATGCGCTGGTGGCGCTCGGCCTGAACCTGCAATACGGGCTGATGCGCATCCTGAACATCGCCCACGGCGAGTTCCTCATGCTGGGTGCCTTCCTGACCTGGCTGGCGCACACGCGCTGGGGCATCTCGCCGCTGGCGATGGCACCGATCGCCTTCGTCGTGATGATGCTGGTCGGCATGGCCGTGCACCGGCTGTGCTTTGCGCGCCTGACGCGCATTTCGCCGACGGTCGACATCTTCGAGGCGCGCGGGCTGCTGGTCGCGTTCGGGCTGATGTTCCTCGCGCAGAACCTCGCCTCCTTCGTCTGGGGCGGTGACCTGCGCGGCTACGACTACCTGACCACGCCGGTGGCGTTTGCCGGCACACAGTTTGCCGCCAACAACCTCGTGCTCTTCGCGGTGGCGCTCATCGTCAGCCTGGCGCTGATCGTGCTGCTGCGCACGACCCTGCTCGGCAAGGGCGTGCGCGCGCTGATGCAGTCTCCGGTGGGCGCGATGCTGGTCGGCATCGACACGGCGCGGCTGCATCCGCTGATGTTCGGCATCGGACTCGGCCTGTCCGGGCTGGCCGGCAGCCTGCTGTCGATGACCTACGCGATCTCGCCGTCGATCGGCGAGCCGTACACGGTGACGGCGCTGATCGTCATCACGCTCGGCGGCTTCGGCAGCATGACCGGCAGCCTCGTGGCCGGCCTGGCGCTCGGCGTGATCGAGGCACTCGGCATGCATTTCGGCAGTCCGTCGATCAAGCCGCTGCT
>DAIUFU010000021.1:3254-25794 GCA_036844405.1 Burkholderiaceae bacterium
TGTCTTACGGGATCTTCAATGCCGTGCTGCTGTGGAAGCCGCAAGGGCTGTTCCGGAACTGAACACCGTGCCTTCACCCGTGCGTTCTTCCCTGCGCCGCGATCTGTCGATTCTCGCCGTATCGATGCTGGCGCTGGCCAGCCTGCCGTTCATGGCCGGCGATTTCACGCTGTCGATGGTGCTGAGCTGCCTGATGTACATCGCGCTGGCGACGAGCTGGGGCGTCTTCTGCGGGTCCACCGGCTATCTGTCGCTGGCCAGCGCCGCCTTTTTCGGCATCGGCGCCTATACCAGCGCCTTCGTGCTCGACGCCGTGCCGTGGCTGGTGGCGATCGGCCTGGGGGCACTGGCCGCGGTCGTGCTCGCCATCATCATGGGCAGCGCGGTACTGCACCTGCGCGGCACGTATTTCGCGGTGCTGACCTTCGGCATGACCGAACTCATCCGGCACACGGTGACGCTGGCCGAAAAAAGCCTGGCCGGCACGGTCGGGCGGGTGCTGATCGACGTGCCCGAGCCGGATACCGTGTATTTCACGATGCTGGCGATCGCGGTCGCCGCGGTCCTGACGACCATCATCGTGCGCCGCAGCCGGCTCGGCCTGGCCATGGCCGGCATCGGCGGCGACGAGCAGCGCGCCGAGACGCTGGGCGTGAACACGCGGCGCGTGAAGGTGATCGGCTTCACGCTGACGGCCGTGTTCGCCGGTGCCGCCGGCGCGGCGATGAGCGTGCGCTGGACTTACATCGACCCGACGACCGTATTCAACCCCTTCATCGGCTTCCAGACCGTGCTGATCGCGCTGATCGGCGGTGCTGCCACCTTGTGGGGACCGGTGGCCGCGGCCATCGTCTTCAGTGTGCTGGCCGAGACGCTGCGCCTGCAACTGCCGCAGGTGTACATGATGACGCTCGGGCTGCTGCTGATCCTGTCGGTGCTGTACATGCCCGACGGACTGGCCTCGGTAGCCGGAAAGCTTTTCCGGCGCAAGCACTCACTTCAAGAGGCGGATCCGCAGGGGGAGCGTTCATGACCGCCCGTCCTCCACGCCTGGAGGCACGCGCGGTTACCGTGCGTTTCGGCGGTCTGGTTGCAGTCGATGCCGTGGATGCACGCTTCGACAGCGGGGAGCTCGTCGGCATCATCGGTCCCAATGGCGCGGGCAAGACCACGTTTTTCAATGCCCTGTCAGGTGTGCAAGTGCCTACTTCTGGCCGGATTTCGGTTCACGGCACCGATCTCACCGGCGCGGCGCCACACCGGTTCGCCATGCACGGCATTGCCCGCACCTTCCAGACGCCGCGCGTCTTCGGAGCACTGAGCGTGGTGCAGAACGTCGATTTCGGCCTGCAGTTCGCCGGCCGCGTACGCACCTCGGGCGTTGCCGCGCTGCGCGACGCCGGCAGCATTCTCGAATGGATCGGACTCGCTTCCCTGGCGGCGCTGCCGGCCGCGGCGATCACGCCGTCGCAGCAGCGACTGCTCGAGATCGGCATGGCGCTGGCGACCCGCCCGGACGTGCTGCTGCTCGACGAAGTGGCGGCCGGTCTCACCGAGGCCGAAGTCGAGGCAATGGCGCAGCGCATCCGTGCGCTGCGTGACGAACTCGGGCTCACGGTGATCTGGATCGAACACGCGGTGACGACGCTGATGCGCCACGTCGAGCGCGTGCTCGTTCTGCACCAGGGGCGCAGAATCGCCGACGGCACGCCGGCGCAGGTCGTCCGGGATGCGGGCGTGATCGAGGCCTATCTGGGCGACGAGATGGTCGGCGAGGATCTGCCTGGTGACGCGGTGCCGGCGAATCGGCCGGCCGGCGAGGAACCGGTCGATCCGCAACCGATGGCGGGCGCGCCGCGCGACGGCTTGTCACGGGAGGCGGCGCAATGAGCAGGGGCGGATCGGCGACGATGGCCGCACGGCCAACCGGACACGCGGCGAAGCCGCCAGCGGCGCGTCTGCAGGTCGATGGCCTGAGCGCCGGCTATGGCGGCTTTCTCGTCGTGCGCGATCTCTCGCTCGTCGCAGCGCCGGGAATCACGGTCATTCTCGGGCCCAACGGGGCCGGCAAGACAACGACGCTGAAGGCGATCGCCGGCCTGATCCGGCGCCAGGGGCGCGTGCGTCTCGACGACACGGATATCCCCGCCGACGCGCGTCCAAATGCCATCGTCCTGCGCGGCATCGCACTGGTGGCGGAAGGGCGGGCGCTGTTTGCGGACATGACCGTGCGCGACAATCTGGAACTCGGAGGCTGGCTGGTGCCGTCGGCAGAAAGGGCACGCCGGCTGGAGCAAGCATTCACTGACTTTCCGCGACTCGCGGAACGGGCCGGACAACTCGCCGGCACGATGAGCGGCGGGGAGCAGCAGATGGTGGCCGTGGCACGCGCAATGATGTCGGCGCCGCGGCTGCTGATGCTCGACGAGCCATCGCTTGGCCTGGCGCCGAAGATGGTCGATGAACTGCTGGCCATCGTGCGCCGCATCGCCGCGCAGGGCACGACCGTGCTGATGGTCGAGCAGAACGTGCGCAAGGCGCTGATGGTCGCCGATCACGGCTACGTTCTCGAGCGCGGCGCGATCGTCGCCGCCGGCCCGGCCGCCGAACTGGCGGCCTCGGCGGCCGTACGTTCGGCCTATCTGGGCAAGGAGGCCGCAGCGCACAGCCCCGGATAGCCGGGTCCGGCCTGTGCCGGCCCGACCAGATTCCGCAGACACCCTGCCGGTAATGCGGCCGGCAGCACCCCGGGGACTTCGACGCGAAGTGCCCGACCGCTTTCATCCGGACAGGAGGTTCGAATGTCTGATCTGACCATGCTCATCGGCGGCAAGGCCGTCGCCGCCCGTAACGGGGCCACCTTCGAGCGCCGCAATCCGCTCGATGACAGCGTTGCCACGCGCGCACCGGCGGCCACACCCGAAGACGCCGTCGACGCCGTCGAGGCGGCGGCCGCGGCCTTCGTCACCTGGAGCCGCACCGGCCCGGGCGAGCGCCGCCGGCTACTGCTCGCCGCCGCCGACGCGCTGTCGGCACGCATGCCGCAGTTCATCGAGGCGGTCGCGGCGGAAACCGGTGCGACCGGACTCTGGGCCGGCTTCAACGTGCAGCTGGCCTCCGACATGCTGCGCGAAGCGGCTGCGCTGACCACGCGCGCGACCGGCGAAGTCATTCCGTCGGACGTGCCCGGATCGCTCGCCATGGGCGTGCGCCAGCCAGCCGGCGTGGTCGTCGGCATCGCGCCGTGGAATGCGCCCGTCATCCTCGGCACGCGCGCCATTGCCACCCCGCTGGCCTGCGGCAACACGGTCGTGCTCAAGGGCAGCGAGAACTGCCCGCGCACGCATCAACTGATCATCGAGGCGCTGCAGAGCGCCGGCTTCCCGGACGGCGTCGTCAACTACATCACCAACGCGCCGGCCGACGCCGGTGACGTCGTCGAGGCAATGGTGGCGCATCCGGCGGTGCGCCGCGTCAACTTCACCGGCAGCACGCGCGTCGGGCGGATCATTGCCCAGACCTGCGCGAAACACCTGAAGGCGGCCGTGCTCGAACTCGGCGGCAAGGCACCGATGGTGATTCTCGACGACGCCAATGTCGAGGATGCCGTCAACGCCGCCGCCTTCGCCTGCTTCATGAACTCCGGGCAGATCTGCATGAGCGCGGAACGCCTGGTCGTGGACACGCGCATTGCCGACGCCTTCGTCGAACGTTTCGTGGCCAAGGCACGGGCGCTGCCGCTGGGCGATCCGCGCAAGCCCGACCCGGTCGTGCTCGGTTCGGTCATCGGCATGAGCACGGTCGAGCACTGCAATGCGCTGATCGACGATGCACTGGCGAAGGGTGCGAAGCTGCTGTGTGGCGGCAAGGCGGAGAACACGCTGATGCCGGCCACCGTACTCGATCACGTCACCGCCGACATGCGCATCTATCGCGAGGAGACCTTCGCGCCGGTGAAATGCATCGTGCGCGTCGACGGCGTCGAAGCGGCCATCGCCTGCGCCAACGACAACGAATACGGTCTGAGTTCGTCGGTGTTCGGCGGCGACGTCGCGCGCGCGATCCAGGTCGCGCAACGCATCGAAGCCGGCATCTGCCACGTCAACGGCCCGACCGTGCACGATGAGGCGCAGATGCCGTTCGGCGGCGTCAAGCACAGCGGCTGGGGCCGCTTCGGCGGTGAAGCCGGCATCCGCGAATTCACCGAACTGCGCTGGCTGACGGTGCAGACCGGACCGCGTCAGTATCCGTTCTGAAATCGCCGCGTCTTTCAGACGTGACGCTGCGCTGGCCGGCAGCGTTTCACGCTCGAAAGACGGGGCTGTACGATCCGGGGCGCCGGTCAGGAGCCGCGTTTGGCGCCTTCGCTCAGCGACGCGCGCAGCGCGGCGAAGTCCCCGCGCTCGAGCAGCAGCGAGACGATCACACCGGCGACCAGCCCCCAGAACGCCGCACCAATGTTGAAGATCGCCAGATCGGTGACGGTGACGAGAAAGGTGACCAGCGCGCCGAGCGAGAAGCGTCCGCCGAAGGACGTGACGAAGGCGGTCTG
The DNA here is from genome assembly GCA_036844405.1 of Burkholderiaceae bacterium. Lineage (GTDB taxonomy): Bacteria > Pseudomonadota > Gammaproteobacteria > Burkholderiales > Burkholderiaceae_E > Zeimonas. The sequence continues at coordinate 7,807 of DAIUFU010000021.1, forward strand.
CAGCACGCGCAGCATCGCCAGTCCGGCCAGCGCGGCGATGAAGGCCGGTGGCGTGGCCAGCATCAGGCGGGTGAACAGCGGCGAGAGCAGGCCGAAGACGACCGCCAGCGCACCGACGACGATGCCGCCGGTATAGTGGCGTTCGCGCTCGCCGGAGGAGGCGATGATGGCGTTGGTCGGCCCGGTCAGGCAGGTCGAGACCGTGCCGACCAAGGCGCTGACGATCGAGCCGGCGCCGCAGGCGACGGTCACGGCATTGATCGGTGCGGCATGACCGACCGCCTGCAGCACGGCCACGCCCTGGCCGTTCTGCACGACGAGAACGGTGATCGCCAGCGGCAGCACGAGCTCGATCAGCGCCTGCGGCGACCACACCGGCAGATACAGGTTGGGCCGCGTCAGCACTTCGCTGGCCGACAGCTCCGGCACGAAGCGTCCCGACAGCGCGACGGCCAGGGCGCCTACCAGCAGCGCGCCGAGCATCGGCGGCAGCCGGCGCCCGAGACGCGGCGAAGCGTTCAGGACGAGAAAGGCGATGACCATCGGCGCGGCAATGGCGACGTCGTCGTGCAGCGAGCGCACCAGATCGGTGCCGAAGCGCAGGAAGACGCCTGCCACCATGCCCATGACGATCGGCATCGGCACGGCCGCCATCGCCCGGCGCACCCAGCCGCTGAAGCCAAGCACGGCCATCAGCACGCCGGTGGCGACGAACGCGCCGATCACTTCGGGAAAACTCAGGTGTTCGAGCGCCGGCCCAACCAGCACCGTGCCCGGGATCGTCCAGAAGAACGCGAGCGGCTGCCGGTACCACCAGCAAAAGGCCAGCGTGATCAGACCGTTGAGAAAAAAGGCGCCGAAGATCCACGAGGCCAGATCGGACTCGGACAGGCCGCCGCGCAGCCCGACCGACAGAATGACTGCAACCGGGCCCGTGGCTGCAAAAATGAAGCCGATCAGTCCGTTGACCGAATAGACCGTGCCGAGATCGCGCACGAATGTGCGCCAGCGGGTCGGCGGCTGGATCGGGGCTTCGAGCGACATCGGCACGATGGTACGCGAGCCCTGCGGCGCTGTGCAGGGCCGAGCCGAAAATTCCGCCGCGGAATTCTGTCGGGCGTTCCGGCGCTGCCCGTCGCGCACCCTTCGGACGCCCCCGGAACGCTGCTTCGCTCAACGCCCAGTGCCAAGCGCGGGACGTGCGACGCCGGGCGCGCGACTCAGCGCGGCGCGAATCCGCCCGCCAGATCCGCAAGAAACCCGAATTCCTCGGTGCGCGTCGTGCTGGTGCGCGCCACCAGCGCGATCTGCCGGGTCGGTGCCGGCGCGGCAAAGCGCCGGGCCTGTATCGCGGCACCGGCCAGCCAGCTCGAATCAATCGCCATCTGCGGCAGCAGCGCGTCACCCAGTTCCGACTCGACCATCTGCACCAGCGTGACCAGGCTCGTCGCCTCGATGCCGGACGGGTTGGCGCGCTCGGCCAGCCCGCAGGCCTCGATCGTGTGCTCGCGCAGACAATGGCCTTCCTCGAGCAGCAGCAGGCGCTCGGGATCGAGATCGCCGATGCTCGGACGCGTACCGGGTTCGGTCTTCCCGCCATCGGATGTCCAGGAGCCGGACGTTCCGGGATTCCCTGCCGCAGTCGCCCGATCCGCTTCACGCCCGTCCGGGGCTGCGATCCCATCGGCCGCCGCGCTGGCGATCCGGCCGTCTCCCGACCCATCGGGCCGGGCGCGGATCAGCCACAGCTCCTCGGTGAACAGTTCGCGCACGAGCAGTCCTGTGGTGTCGTACGGCAGTGCGATCAGGGCAAAGTCGAGTTCGCCGGCACGCAGGCGTTCGAGCAGGACGGCGGTGCGATCCTCGCGCAGCAGCATCGTCAGTGCCGGATGCAGCACATGCGTGCGCCGCACCAGCCCCGGCAACAGGAAAGGCGCGATCGTCGGGATCGCACCCAGGCGCAAGGTGCCCGTCATCGGTGCCGCCGATGCGCGCACGAAATCGACCAGATCCTGTGCGCTGCCGAGCAGGGCACGGCTGCGCTCGACGACCCGGGCGCCCAACGGCGTCATGCGCACCGACTGCCGGTCGCGCTCGACCAGGCGCGCGCCGAGCAGGGTCTCGAGTTCCTTCAGGCCCGAGGACAGCGTCGACTGCGTGACGAAGCAGTCCTGCGCCGCCTGGGTGAAGTTCAGCCGCTCGGCAATGGCCACCAGGTAGCGCAGCTGGCGCAGCGACGGCAGCACATTCGACATGGCGATTCAGACCGGACGCGGCGGGACGGCGCACCGGGCAGCGGATCGGGGCCGGAGGGCGAAACGCATGCGCTCATCCGAACGGCTGCACGCCGATCAGCGGCCCGTGCAGGTAGATCGCGAACACATACCAGGCGACGGTGCCGATCACCACCGAAAAGAGATCGTTGCCCCAGATGCCGGCGCGCACCTGGCCGGTACGCCGGTCGCGCGCGCGCAGGGCAATGAATTCGATCACCGCCCAGAGCAGCAGCACACCGAACAGCACGACGTCGGCGGCGCTGCCGTTGGCGACCAAATGGCCTGCCGCCCACAGGGCCACGCCCAGCGTCAGCGGATGCCCGACCACGGCGCGCAGGCGGCTGCGCGACGTATAGGCGGCGGCACCAAGAATGAAGGCGACCAGCGTCAGCGGCGAGGCCAGATGGCGCAGCGCTGGCCCCGGCGTCCACAGCAGCGCGGTGCCGGCGGCCCGCGCCTGGGCGAAGCCGTAGACGATGAGCACCAGCCCGGCCAGCGACACCAGCGCGACCAGCGCCTTCCAGGTCCGCACGCCCATCGCCGCCATGCGCGCCTCGCGCCAGTCGGCCGCGAACACGGACAAGGAGTGCGGCACGATGAACAACAGCAGCCCGAGCCAGAGCAGACCCATCGATTTCTCCTTTCATCCCGCGCCGGAAACCGTGCGGGCAGAATGCGCCGGCCGACGCGGTCGCCCGAACATCCGGCTGCGGCGCGACGTCCGCCGGCGTGCGGGCTTTCGGCCCGGCCGGCCCGAACGGGCGTTCTCCCGGAGATCGACGATACCGCAGCAGTAATGCCAGTGCACGCGAATCGTTGGATAATGGCCGCCGGTTCTTCCAACGGGAATCCCATGCGCGTACTGCAACAGCTGTTCCGGAACAATCGTGAGTGGGCGCAACGCCTGCAGTCCTCCGATCCGACGCTGTTCGAGCGGCTGTCAAAGCAGCAGAACCCACGCTATCTGTGGATCGGTTGTTCCGACAGCCGGGTACCGGCCAACGAGATCGTCGGCCTGCCGCCGGGCGAAGTCTTCGTGCACCGGAACATCGCCAACGTCGTCGTGCACACCGATCTGAACTGCCTGTCGGTCATGCAGTTCGCCATCGACGTGCTCAAGGTCGAGCACGTGATGGTGGTCGGCCACTACGGCTGCAGCGGCGTGCGCGCAGCGCTGTACGAGCAGCGCATCGGCCTGTCGGACAACTGGCTCGGACACGTGCGCGATGTGGCCGAACGGCATGACGGCTGCATCCGGTCGCTGCCGGCCGCTGGCCAGGCCTACGACCGCTTGTGCGAACTGAACGTCATCGAGCAGGTGCGCAACCTGTCGCGCACCACGATCGTGCGCGACGCCTGGGATCGCGGCCAGCCCCTGTCGCTGCACGGCTGGATCTACTGCCTGGGCGACGGTCTGCTGCGCGATCTCGACGTGACTGCACAAAGCGTGGCCGAATGCGACGAACGCTACCAGGCGGCGCTGCGCGTGACCGCCCCGCGTACCGCCGGCATGACGACGGATCTGACCGGCCCGCCGCCGCGATGAAAATGAATGCACGCACGCCACCCGAACCGGGTGCCGCGGTTGCCATCGTCCCTGGCATCCTGTGGATGCGCCAGCCGCTGCCGGAGCCGCTCGGACACATCAACACCTGGGCGATCGCCGACGGCGACGGCTGGTCGATCGTCGATACCGGCATGCAGAGCAGTGCCACCGCCGCCGCCTGGTCGGAAGCGATCGCCGGGCCGCTGCAGCAGCGCCCGATCCAGCGCGTCTTCGGCACACACATGCACCCCGATCACATCGGCATGGCCGGCTGGCTGACGCGGCGCTTCGACTGTCGTCTGTGGATGACGCGCCTGGAGTACCTGACCTGCCGCATGCTGGTGGCCGACACCGGACGCGAAGCGCCAGCCGAAGGCATCGATTTCTATCGGCGTGCCGGCTGGGACGAGGAAGCGATCGACCAGTACCGCACGCGCTTCGGCAGTTTCGGCAAGGCCGTCTACCGCCTGCCCGACGGCTATCGCCGCATCCGCGACGGCGAGCGCATCACGATCGGCACGCAGGAATGGCTCGTCGTCACCGGCAGCGGACACTCGCCCGAACACGCCTGCCTGTACTGCCCGGCGCTGCACCTGCTGATCTCGGGCGACCAGGTGCTGCCGCGCATCTCGTCGAACGTCTCGGTCTTTCCGACCGAGCCCGACGCCGATCCGCTGGCCGACTGGTTCGATTCGCTCGCGTACCTGGAGCGCACGGTGCCCGACGACGTGCTCGTGCTGCCGGCGCACAACGAACCGTTCACCGGCCTGCACTCGCGCCTGCATTCGCTCGCACACGGTCACCGGCTGGCGCTCGAACGCCTGCGCAAGGCGCTGGTGCAGCCGCAGCGCGTGATCGATCTGTTCGGCGTGCTCTTCGCGCGCAACGTCTTCGGCGACCCGCATCTGCTCGGCATGGCCACGGGCGAGTGCATCGCGCACCTGAATCACCTGCTCGCGCGCGACGAAATCGTCGTCGAACAGGGCGAAGACGGCGTCGATCGCTACCGGCTGCGCTGAGTACGTGTGAAGCAATCATCCACGCGCTTCCCGACGACCCTTCCGGGCGCGGCCGATTACTTCACGCGTTCCAAGCGCGTGGCCAGCGTCGATGCGACCATTCCGGCCCGACCGGGACACATCGAGCGGGCACGGACAATCCGGCCCGCCTGCCCGGACTCCGGCATGACCGGAGGAAATCCACCCGAAAATCCTGCAGACACTGTCCGATGAACCTCCTCTCGATACCCGCTGCCGCCTCCCCGAATCCGGATCCAGACCCCATCGCCAGCGGGCTGCGCCGCCCGACACCGTGGACTGTCGACGAAGTCGTCGCGCTGTACGAACAGCCTTTCAACGATCTGCTTTTTCGGGCACAGCAGGTGCATCGTGCGCACTTCGATGCCAACGCGGTCCAGCTCTCGACGCTGCTGTCGATCAAGACCGGCGGCTGCACGGAAGACTGCGCCTATTGTCCGCAATCCGTGCACCACGACACCGGCGTCACGGCGACCCGACTGCTCGACGTCGCTGCGGTGGTCGAAGCCGCCGCGGCCGCCCGCGAACGCGGCGCCACGCGCTTTTGCATGGGTGCCGCCTGGCGCTCGCCGCAGGACCGGAACATGGATGCACTGGCCGGGATGATCCGTGGCGTCAAGGCACTCGGCATGGAGACCTGCCTGACCGCCGGCATGCTCGAGGGCCGGCAGGCGCAGCAACTGCGCACGGCAGGCCTCGATTACTACAACCACAATCTCGATACCGCCCCCGAGTTCTACGGGACGATCATCAGCACGCGCACCTATCAGGATCGCCTGCAGACGCTGGAGCACGCCCGCGCCGCCGGCCTGAAGGTCTGCTGCGGCGGCATCGTCGGCATGGGCGAGACGCGCCGGCATCGCGCCGGCCTGATCGTGCAGCTGGCCAGCCTTGACCCCTGCCCGGACTCGGTGCCGATCAACAGCCTCGTGCGGGTCGAAGGCACGCCGCTGGCCAGCGCCGAAGCGCTCGACCCGTTCGAATTCGTGCGCACGATCGCAGTGGCACGCATCACGATGCCGCGCGCGCTGGTACGTCTGTCGGCGGGACGCGAAACGATGGACGAGGCATTGCAGGCGCTGTGTTTTCTCGCCGGCGCCAACAGCATTTTCTACGGCGATCGTCTGCTGACCACCGCCAACCCACAGGCCGACGCCGACCGCCGGCTGCTCGACCGGCTCGGCATCCGTGCTTCGTCGCAAGAGCATCTCGAGGGCGCCCGCGAGCCGACCTGAGCCGGTGCCCCGGCCCGGCGCCGTGCCCCCCTGCCCGGTCCGGCCGGAAAGCCGGATCAGTCATCGATCCGGGATCCGGCGTGAACCCCGGCCGGACATCCGCCGCCACAAGTCACGCGGGACGGCAGAGCCGCAGAAAATCCGGCGCGAGCAGGGCGTCGATCAGGTGATCGACCTGGCCGGACGTATGCGCCGCCGACAGGGTCGCGCGCAGCCGCGCCGTGCCTGCCGGCACCGTCGGCGGCCGGATGGCCGGCACCCAGAGCCCCTGATCCCACAGCCGCGCCATGCCGGCAAGCGCAGCGGCGTTCTCCCCGAGCACGACCGGCTGGATCGGCGTCTGCGAAGGCAGCAGCCGCAGCGGGGCCGCCCGCAGCGCCTCGCGCAGGCGGGCGACATGCGTGCGCAGGCGTTCGCGGCGCCATTCTTCATTCTCGATCAGGTCGATGGCCGTGCACAGCGCCTCGGTCAGCAGCGCCGGCGCACCGGTGGCGAAGACATAGCTGCGCGCGCGCTGCAGGATGAGTCCGGTCACGATGTCGTCGCCGGCGACAAAGGCACCGGCGACACCGGCCGCCTTGCCGAGCGTGCCCATCACGACGAGCCGCGCCGAGCGCAGGCCGAAATGCGCCGCGGTGCCGCGCCCGGACGGGCCGAGCACGCCGAAGCCGTGCGCATCGTCGATCACCAGCAGTGCATCGTGACGCTCGGCCAGTTCCAGCAGCCCGGGCACGGGTGCGATGGCGCCATCCATGCTGAACACCGCATCGCTGACGATGATCCGGCGCACCGCACTGCTGCGCTCCAGCAGCCGTTCGAGCGCCTGCACGTCACCATGCGGATAGACGACGACCTGTGCACGGGACAGGCGCGCGCCGTCGATCAGGCAGGCATGGTTCAGCGCGTCGCAGAACAGCGCGTCGCCCGGGCCGGCCAGTGCCGGCAGCAGGCCGATGCTGGCGGCATAGCCCGAGTGGAAATACAGCGCCCGGGGCAGTTCGACGAAGCGCGCAATGCGCTGCTCGAGCGCCTCGTGGGCGGCGCTGTGGCCGCACACCAGCGGCGATGCCGTCGCACCGGCGCCCCAGCGTGCCGCCCCGCGCTGCGCGGCTTCGACCAGCGCCGGATGTTGCGCGAGACCCAGATAATCGTTGCTGCAGAAAGCGGTCAATGCGCGTCCGTCGACGGTGAGCTGCACGCCGTCGACCGCCTGCACGCGACGGCGCGTGCGGCGCAACTGCTGCGATCGCAGTTCATCGAGCTGTCTTGCGTACCCGTCGAGCATTGTCATGCGTACGGATCCTCAGGGCGGGAAACGCAGATGGCCAGCCGCCACACGGGCATCGGGCGCAGCGAGATGCGGCACCGTACCGAGGCACGGCGCGCGCAGGCGCAGGCGCAGCAACGCGAGATTGGCCGCCAGCTCCGGCAGATCCGCCTCGACGGCGTTGCCGATCCAGCCGGTTAGATGCAGGCCGCGCGCACCGATCGCTTCGGCAGTGAGCAGGGCGTGATTGAGGCAGCCCAGGCGCAGGCCGACGACCAGCACGAGCGGCAGACCGAGTGCGCCGGCGAGGTCGCCGCCGTCCAGCGTGTCGGTCAGCGGTACGAGAAAGCCGCCGGCGCCCTCCACGATCACGGCGTCGGCCCGTGCGCGCAGGGCTGCGCAGGCCGATACGATGTGCCCGGGTTCGATGACGACGTCTTCGCGCCGCGCCGCGACGTGCGGCGACACCGGGCGACGCAGGCGATATGGGTTGACCAGCTCGGGCGGCGCGTCGATCGACGACGACGCCTGCAACGCACGCACGTCCTCGTTGCAACCGTCCGGATCGGTGCCGGCAGCGACCGGTTTCATGCCGACGACACGCGCGTGGCGGGTGCGCAGCCGGTGCAGCAGCGCCTGTGCGATCAGCGTCTTGCCGACGCCGGTATCGGTGCCGGTGACAAACCAGGCCGGCGCGCCGATGCCGTTTGCGCGCGCATGCATCACGCCAGCGCCGAATCGAGTGCGCGCAGGCTACCGCGCACGAGATGCCCGATCGCCTCGTCATCGAGGACATAGGGCGGCATGAAATACAGCGTGCGTCCGATCGGACGCAGCAGCAGCCCCTCGTCGAGCGCCGCACGGTGGCAGCGCTGTGCGAAGTGCGGATCGTCGGTGTCGGCGTCCCAGGCCCAGATCATGCCGAGCCGGCGCGCATGCATGAGCCGCGGATGCCGGTCCAGCGCACGCGCCGCTTCGCTCAGGCGCGCGGCAATGCAACGATTGGTGGCCAGCGCCGCGTCGTCGAGCAGATCGAGCGTGGCCAGTGCCGCACGGCACGCGAGCGGATTGCCGGTGTACGAATGCGAGTGCAGGAAACCGCGTGCGGTCTCGTCGTCATAGAAGCAGTCGTAGATCTCGTCGGTCGTCAGCACGACCGACAGCGGCAGATAACCGCCGGTCAGGCCTTTCGACAGGCACAGGAAATCCGGCCGGATTCCCGCCTGCTCGCAGGCAAAGCGCGTTCCGGTGCGGCCAAAGCCGGTCGCGATCTCGTCGGCGATCAGATGGACTTCGTAACGGTCGCACAGGGCGCGGGCCCGGCGCAGATAGAGCGGGTCGTACATCGCCATGCCGGCGGCGCACTGGACGAGCGGCTCGACGATCAGCGCAGCGGTGTGCTCATGGTGCGCCTGCAGCCACGCGTCCAGGGCCTGTGCGGCACGCTCGGCCTGTGCCGGCGCATCGACACCGCCCGCGCGCGCATCCGGGCTCATCAGTACCGCGGACGGTCGCAGCAGCGGCGCATACGCCGTACGAAACAGCGCGATATCGGTGACCGACAGCGCGCCGACGGTCTCGCCGTGATAGCCGTTTGCCAGACTCGCGAAACCGTTCTTGTGGCTCCGGCCGCGATTGTGCCACGCGTGCGCGCTCATCTTCAGCGCGATCTCGGTGGCGCTGGCACCGTCGCTGCCGTAGAACGCATGGCCCAGGCCAGTCAGTGCAGCGAGACGTTCGGACAGTTCTATCACCGGCTCATGTGTCAGCCCGGCCAACATCACGTGCTCGATCCGGTCGAGCTGGTCCGCGATCGCCGCCTTGATCCGCGGCTGGGCATGGCCGAACAGATTCGTCCACCACGAGCTGACGGCATCGAGCAGCCGACGCCCGTCGGCATCGAACAGCCACGCTCCCTCGCCGCGCACGATGGGCACCAGCGGCTGCGATTCGTGCAGCTTCATCTGCGTACACGGATGCCAGACCGCCGCGCGGCTGCGCCGCAGCAGTTCCTCGTTGCGCGAGACGTCGCCCGCCTCTCGTGTGGTCGTCCGGCGGGTCATTCACGAGACCCTGGAAGGTTCACATTCACGAAATCGACCGTGGGCCCGGGTCCCCGCCTGGCCATCCGGGTCTGTCGTCGTCACCGGTTGGCTCCGCCCTGTCATCCGGCTGCCGGGCGTGCCGGGCGGGACCACGTTCACTGCGTATTTCACACGTCGATATTGCGCGCGATCAGGGCATTCTCGGCAATGAAGGCGCGCCGCGGTTCGACCTGGTCGCCCATCAGCGTCGTGAAGATGTCGTCGGCGGCAATGGCATCGTCGATGCGTACGCGCAGCAGGCGCCGCACCGCCGGATCCATCGTCGTCTCCCACAGCTGCGACGCGTTCATCTCGCCCAGCCCCTTGTAGCGCTGGCGCGTGACGCCGCGTTCGGCCTCGGCCAGCAGCCATTGCATGGCCGCCGGGAAATCGCTGACCGGCTGTGTCTTGCGCCGTTCGCCCTCGCCGCGACGCACTTCCGCACCGGGGCCGATCAGGCCGCTGACGGTGGCGGAAAAATCGACCAGTGCCCGGTAATCGGCCGACAGCACGAATTCGGCGTCGATCACGCTCGTCTTGACGTTGCCGTGGTGATGCCGCTCGATCTGCAGCATCCATTTTTCCAGCTTGCCGTCGAAATGCGCCCGCGCCACCGGCGCCCCGCCATTGCCGGCCGGTGCCCGGCGCTCGAGCATGCCGGTGAGGCAGGCGGCTGATTCGCGCGCCTGGGTCTCGCCGGACAGGTCGATGGCGCAACCGTCGACGATGGCGCGCAGCGCGTCCTCATCGAACACCCGCGCCAGCCGTTCGACCACGGCCTCGGCCACCAGATACTTGCGCGCCAGTTCGGCCAGCACCTCGCCCTCGATCGGGTCGGCGCCTTCGGCCGGCACGAGCGCGGCCTGCTCGAGCGCGATGCGCAGCAGATACTGGCCCAGTTCGCTGTCGTCCTTCAGGTAGCGTTCCTCGCGGCCGTGCTTGACCTTGTACAGCGGCGGCTGCGCGATGTAGATGTGGCCGCGCTCGACCAGATCGGGCATCTGCCGGTAGAAGAAGGTCAGCAGCAGCGTGCGGATGTGACTGCCGTCGACATCGGCGTCGGTCATGATGATGATGCGGTGGTAGCGCAGCTTGTCGATGTCGTAGTCGGGGCCGATGTTGGTGCCCAGCGCGGTGATCAGCGTGGCGATCTGCTCCGAGGAGATCAGCTTGTCGAAGCGCGCCTTCTCGACGTTGAGCACCTTGCCGCGCAAGGGCAGGATCGCCTGGAACTTGCGGTCGCGGCCCTGCTTGGCCGAGCCGCCGGCCGAGTCGCCCTCGACAATGAAGATCTCCGACAGCGCCGGGTCCTTTTCCTGGCAGTCGGCGAGCTTGCCGGGCAGGCCGACGCCATCGAGCAGGCCCTTGCGCCGCGTCATCTCGCGCGCCTTGCGCGCTGCTTCGCGGGCACGCGCCGCATCGATGATCTTGCCGCAGATGATCTTCGCATCGGCCGGCGTCTCCTGCAGGAATTCCTCCAGCGTCGTGCCGACGACGTCCTCGACCGCCGGGCGCGCCTCCGACGACACCAGCTTGTCCTTTGTCTGGCTGGAGAATTTCGGATCGGGCATCTTGATCGACAGCACGCAGGTCAGGCCCTCGCGCATGTCGTCGCCGCTGGTCTCGACCTTCGCCCGTTTGGCCAGTTCGTTGCCCTCGATGTACTTGTTGATGACCCGGGTCATCGCCGCGCGCAGACCCGTCAGGTGCGTGCCGCCGTCACGCTGCGGGATGTTGTTCGTGTAGCACAGCACCTGCTCGTTGTACGAGTCGTTCCACTGCATCGCCACTTCGACGAAGATGCGCCGGTGCTCGCCGCCGATCTCGATCTCGCGCTCGCCGCTGGCGTGAAAGATCGTCGGGTGAATGACGGTCTTCGAGCGGTTGATGAACTCGACGAAACCCCGTACACCGCCGGCGAAGGCGAAGTTCTCTTCCTTGCCCTGACGCTGGTCGACCAGGCGGATGCGCACGCCGTGGTTCAGGAAACTCAGTTCGCGCAGCCGCTTGCTGAGAATCTCGTAGTGGAAATCGATGTTCTCGAAGATCTCGTCATCAGCGAGGAAATGCACTTCGGTGCCGCGCAGCTGCGTGTCGCCGATGACCCGCATCGGCGAGATGTCCACGCTGTCCTGCTGCTCGATGATCCGGTTCTGCACCAGGCCGCGCGCGAATTCGAGGAAATGCACCTGGCCGTTGCGCCGCACCGTCAGGCGCAGCCATTTCGACAGCGCATTCACGCACGAGACGCCGACGCCATGCAGCCCGCCCGAGACCTTGTAGCTGTTCTGGTTGAACTTGCCGCCGGCGTGCAGCTCGGTCATCGCGATCTCGGCCGCGCTTCGCTTCGGTTCGTGCTTGTCGTCGAGCTTGACGCCGACCGGAATGCCGCGCCCGTTGTCGACGACCGAAATCGAGTTGTCGGCATGGATGGTGACGACGATCTCGTCGCAAAAACCGGCCAGTGCCTCGTCGATCGAGTTGTCGACGACCTCGAAGACGAGATGGTGCAGGCCGGTGCCGTCGGACGTATCGCCGATGTACATGCCCGGCCGCTTGCGCACCGCTTCCAGTCCCTCGAGGATCTGGATGGCGGAAGAGTCGTACGGGCGTTCGCTTTCGCGTTCAGTTTCGTTCATTCTCGGGTTCACATCAGGATGCGCCACCACCTGCCCGGGCGGGCCGGTCAGATGCGCATCGGCATCACGACATAACGGAAATCGTCATTGCCGGGAATCGTCAGCAGGGCGCTCGAACCGGAATCGCCGAATTCCAGCTGAACGGTTTCCGCGTCGAGATTGGCGAGGACGTCGAGCAGATAGGCGACGTTGAAACCGATTTCGAGCGGCTCACCGTCATATCCGACCTCGATTTCGTCGACCGCCTCTTCCTGCTCGGCGTTGGTCGTCTGGATCTGCAGGGTGCCCGGCGACAGGCTCAGACGCACCCCCTTGAACTTGTCCGTCGTCAGCACCGAAGCGCGGGCGAGCGAGGCCGCAAGCACATCGCGCGGCAGTTCGATGCGCCGCTGGTAGCCCTGCGGAATCACCCGCTGGTAATCGGGAAACTTGCCTTCGACGATCCGCGACACCAGTTCGAGCCCGCCGAAGCGCAGGCGCACCTGGTTGATCGCGACGTCGATGTGCACCGGGTCATCCGAGTCGGCGAGCAGACGCTGCAGTTCCAGCACGGTCTTGCGCGGCAGAATGACCTCGCAGCGGGTGGCGGCCGGTGCATCCGCACCGGTACCTTCGTCCGGCGCCGCGGCGTCGTCGCCCGGAAGATCGGTGCGGCAGTACGACAGCCGGTGCGCATCGGTGGCGACGGCCGTGACCTGCCGATCGTCGACCACGAGCAGCAGACCCATCAGATAGTAGCGCACATCCTGCTGCGCCATGGCGAAGTGGACCATGCGGAACAGATGCCGCAGCTGGCCCTGCGTGAGTTCGAACGACGCCGTGTAGGTGACCGACGCCATCACCGGAAAGTCGCCCGGCTCGAGTGTCTGCAGGGTGAAGCGGCTGCGTCCGGCACGGATCGTCGCGCGCTGGTCCTGCAGCGCCAGGCTGATGTCGGCGTCCTCGGGCAGCGAGCGCAGGATGTCGAGCCATTTGCGCGCCGACAGGGTCACGCCGGCTGCTTCGCCGTCACCGGCGCCGATCGGCGCCGAGGTTTCGATCTGGATCTCCGAGTCGCAGCCGAGAAACGACACGTCGGTGCCGTTGCGGCGCAGCAGCACGTTGGCGAGGATCGGGGTGAGCGGACGCCGTTCGATGATTCCAACGACAGCCTGCAGCGGTTTCAGGATCGCATCGCGTTTTGCCTGTATGAACTGCATGAATTCAGTTTCCTGTTGATGTTGTTGAATGTATCGACAACAACTCTGGGGACAAGTCGCACCGAAGCGCGCCTGTCCTGCTTCTGCCGGCCGCGGACCCCTGGGGAAAGCCTGTTCCGCCGCCTGTGGATGGACCCGAACAACTTGCCTCTGCCTGAAAAACAGGCAGGATCTCCACAATCGCTCCCGGACTTGTACAGCACTTGTTCCATGCCTGTGCGCGTGCATGCCGGGCGTCTTCCGGACGCGCGCACGGGCGGCGCACATCGAAACGGAGCCGGAAGAAGAGCCGCTCAGCCACGCAGCGTCTGCTCGAGGACGTGGAGCTGACGATTCCACTCCTGGTCGTGCTGGCGCAGCTCGGCAATGCGCTTGACGGCATGCATCACCGTCGTGTGGTCGCGTCCGCCGAAGGCTTCGCCGATCTCGGGAAAGCTCTTCTGCGTGAGCTCCTTGGCGAAATACATCGCGATCTGGCGCGCGCGCGCGATATGCGCCGGTCGCCGCTTGCTGTACATGTCGGCAACCTTGATCTTGAGGAAGTCGGCCACGGTCTTCTGGATCGATTCGATCGAGATCGGCGGCCGGTTCAGTTCGAGCAGATCCTTGAGCGCCTCGCGCGCCAGTTCGGCGGTGATCGCCTTGCCGCGAAAGCGCGCGAAGGCGACGATGCGCAGCAGCGCGCCTTCGAGCTCGCGCACGTTCGAGCGCAGATTCTTGGCGACGAAGAACGCCACTTCCTCGGGCAGGACCTCGCCCGACTGCTCGGCCTTCTTGAGCAGGATGGCCACGCGCATCTCCAGCTCGGGCGGCTCGATCTCGACGATCAGGCCCGAGCCGAAGCGCGACACCAGGCGATCCTCGAACGCCGACAGCTCCTTCGGGTAGGTGTCGCTGGTGATGATCAGTTGCTTGCGCGCCGTCAGCAGCGCTTCGAACGTGTAGAAGAACTCTTCCTGGGTGCGGTCCTTGCCGCCGAGGAACTGGATGTCGTCGATCAGCAGCAGGTCGAGCGAGTGGTATTTCTGCTTGAATTCCTGCAGTGACTTGCGCTGGATGCCGCGCACCATCTCGTCGAAATAGTCCTGCGCGTGAATGTAGCGCACGCGGGCATCGGGCGCGCGCTCGCGGATCGCGTTGCCGGCCGCATGCAGCAGGTGCGTCTTGCCCAGGCCGACGCCACCATAGAGGAAGAGCGGATTGTAGGAAGTGCCCGGGCGTTCGACCACCTGCAGCGCAGCGGACCACGCGATCTGGTTCGCCTTGCCGTGCACGAAGGTATCGAAGGTCAGCTCGGGGCGCAGACGGGTGATCGCATCGGGCATTACCGCCGGGGCCATGCCCGTCAATGGATCGATGCCGGCGTCGAAGGGGGCCGATGCCGTGGCGGCTGACGATTGGCCGCCCGGGCCGGTGCCGCTGGCGCCATTGCCGTTGCCCGGAACCATGCCGGCCACCGCGGACAGCGGCAGGATCTGGTCGGTCGTCGCAGGCGCCGGCCCGGAATGGCGATGAATCTCGAAGCTGACACGCAGATCGGGTTCGATGGTTTCGCGTGCGATCGATTCGATGCGGGTCTCGAACTGCGACTTCACCCAGTTCAGCTTGAACTGGTTGGGTACGCCCAGGCGAAGCACGTGCACGTGCTCGTCATAGCCGAGGAAGACGAGCGGCTTGATCCAGGGTTTGAACTGCTGGGCCGGAATCTCGTCTTCCAGCCGTGCCACGCAGCTGAGCCAGCGGTCGATCATTTCTCGGAACGGTTCATGCGTGCGAACGGGACGGTTGGAGGTGACGGAAGCGGCGACAGGAATGCAAACGGACAGTGACCCGATCGGCAGCGACGTGAAGCGGTGGCGGGAACGATCCCGTGGTGACCGGCTCCGTCGTGCGCATGCCTTCGTCCGGGACCGGCGGCGGGCACGGACGCCCGCCGGACCGTGGTACCGGCGCACACCGGGCGCCCTGCCGCCCGAGCGGTCCGGAGAGGCCGGAAGAGAGGCCGGAAACCGGGGATCGGGAGGCAGCGTACCGGGGCGCAAGCCCGCACGCGCAGGACGGTGGGGGAAATCTTCGTCATTTTAGCGCGGAATGATTCGTCCATGTGACGGCCAAATTGACAAAACCTCCTCTAATACGCTGTAATGGAAGGCTTTTCCCGAACTTTCCGGCCACTTCCGGCCACCAGCGAGGCCCACGTCGATGAAACGTACCTACCAACCCTCTGTCGTGCGGCGCAAGCGCACGCACGGCTTTCTCGTGCGCATGAAGACCCGCGGTGGGCGAGCCGTCATCCGGGCGCGCCGTGCCAAGGGCCGCAAGCGGCTGTCCGTCTGAACAGGCTGCCCGGGAAGGTTTCCGCTCCGGCAGCGCGGCCTTCACCGGTCGCGCGACCGGTGAACCGACTCTCTGGAGTCCGGGCGATCCGGAATGCCAAAGAGCATCGTACCGATGCTGCTGCGCACTCGTCCAGTGGCAAGCGGGCCGTGGCTTCGTCTGCATGCGATACGCATCGGCGGACAGGACGAGGCGCACGCCCGTTCGACGCCGGACGGGCCGGAATCCGGCCTGGACATCGGCCGATATCCCGGCTCGACGGGCCACACCGGACGGCGCGGCCTTCTCGTCGTCAATGTGCCCAAGCGGTTCTGCCGGCGGGCGGTCGAGCGCAATGCGATCCGCCGGGTGGCGCGCGAGGCGTGGCGTGCAAGCGGCCTGCACGACGAACCGGTCGATCTGCTGGTGCGGGTGCACGCGTTGCCCTGGACGGCGGGTCGGGCTCGAAGCGCGCACGGCGGTACCATGTCCGGCCGCGATGCGCGCACCCGGCGTGCGTCGCCCCGGGGTGCTGCCGAGAGCGGCAGCGGCCCTGAACGATCCGCCGGCGGTGCGTCTGACGCCGCGCTGGCGGAGCGGGCGCCGCAGCGAAGCCTGCCGATGCTCAAGCGACGCGCGCGGCGCGAACTCGATGACCTGTTCGAGCACGCGCGCACCGGCCTGCACAAGCGGAGGATGCTGCGATGAAACCGGCCCTGTCGACGAGGATCCTGCTGTCGGTATTCCGCTTCTATCAGATGGCGATCAGCCCGCTGTTCGCGCCGCGCTGCCGTTTCCTGCCCACCTGTTCGGAATATGCCGTGCAGGCCGTGCAGCGCCATGGCGCCTGGTGCGGCGGCTGGCTGGCCCTGCGCCGGGTGTGCCGCTGCCATCCCTTTCATCCCGGTGGCATCGATGAGGTACCGCAGCAACTGTCCGCACCGCGCTGGTGCCGGCACGGCGGCATCGATCGCAGTCCGTCCGGACATTGACCCCGTGTGAAGATCCAGCACACGAACGTCGGAACGAATTTCCATGCAGACCCAACGAATGATCCTGTGGATCGTGTTTTCCCTGTCGCTGCTGTTCCTGTGGGATTCGTGGCAGCGTCACCAGGGCAATCCGACCCTGTTCGGCAGCATGCCGGAGAGCGCGCAGCAGGTCGGCCAAGGTCCCGACGGCGCCGCTCCGGCACCGGCACCGTCGGTGTCCGACGCCGCCATCCCGCCGCCGCCGAGCGCGCAGGCCACCGCCAGTGCAGCGGCGGTGACTCCCGATTCTCCGCCGGTCAGCACGGCTACCGTGACGAGTGGGCACACACTTCGGTTGGCCAACGATGTGCTCATCCTCGATATCGACCTGATGGGCGGACAGGTGCAGCACGCCGAACTGAGCGGGCACCTGGGACATGAAGGCAAGACGGAAAACCTCGTCCTGCTCGAACACGAAAGCGGACGCACCTATCTGGCGCAGGGCGGTCTGATCGGCACCGCCGCTGAAGGCACGTTCCCGACGCATCGCACGCCGATGACGCCGGTCGACGGCTCGATGGCGCCGCGTCTGCTCGACGGCGGCGACCATGTGCAGCTGCAACTGAGCGCCGAAAGCGGTGGCCTGCGCCTGGTGCGCACCTACACGCTCAAGCGCGGCGCCTACGTCGTGCACGTGAAGGACGAAGTCACCAACGTGAGCGCCGTGCCGCTGCAGCCGACGCTCTATCTGCAGCTCACGCGCGACGGCGATGCGCCGGCCGGCGGCTCGAAGCTGTATCGCACCTATACCGGCCCGGTGGTCTACACCGACGAGGGCAAGTTCCAGAAGATCTCGTTTGGCGACATCGACAAGGGCAAGGCGAATCCGCCGGCATCGGCCAGCGACGGCTGGGCCGGCATCATCCAGCATTACTTCGTCGCCGCCTGGATTCCGCCGCAGGGCGTGACGCGCGAGTACTACACGCGCAAGGTTGCCGAGAATCTGTATTCGGTCGGCATCAAGGAGCCGCTGGGCACGATTGCACCGGGCGCGACGGCGAGCACCGAGTCGCAACTGCTGATCGGCCCGCAACAGCAGCGCATGCTGGCGGCGATCGCCCCTGGGCTCGATCTCACCGTCGACTACGGCTGGCTGACCATCGTCGCCAAGCCGATCTACTGGCTGCTGGAAAAACTGCACGGCGTTGTCGGCAACTGGGGCTGGGCGATCATCGTGCTCACACTGCTCATCAAGACCGCGTTCTTCCCGCTGCAGGCCGCCAGCTACAAGTCGATGGCGCGCATGAAGGCGGTCACGCCGCGCCTGACCGCGCTGCGCGAACGCTACGGCAACGATCGCGTCAAGATGAACCAGGCGATGATGGAGCTGTACAAGACCGAGAAGATCAACCCGCTCG
>DAIUFU010000022.1:0-1577 GCA_036844405.1 Burkholderiaceae bacterium
TGTTCTCGGGCGCATGGCCTGGCTTCGTCTGCACGTACTTCGCGAACCGGGCATCAGGGTGGCCGACGACCGCATCGACGTTCTTTTCTGGCGTCGGTCAGGGCACGGGCACCCGTTTGGTGCGCACGGGCCGGATGAGCGCGGTGCCGGTGCCGCCGAAGACGAGTGGCGCCGGTTCAGGGCCTGGCTGTTGTGGTACGGGCGGGGCGCTGCGGTGGCAATCGAGCCGGCCGCGTCAGCAGTGGATACCCGAACCGAAGCAGCGGGATCCGGGTAAGCTACATGACCGGGCAAATGGCCGCGAACGGCCGTCGATGGTCGTGAGCGGGCCCGAAAGAGGCCGAAAAAGGTCGATCCACCGGGCGGACCGTCCGGTTTTCGAGGTGTGAGATCCGTGAGAAGACTGCTTGCAGCCTGCATGCTGGCACTGGTGATGTCGGGCATGAACGTCGGACCGAGCCCGGCGCACGCGCAGGAACGCCATGTCCTGCCCGATTTCAGTGATCTGGTCGAGAAAGTCGGTCCGGCGGTGGTCAACATCCGCACGACCCAGCGCGTCAGCAACGACCCATCGCGCAATTATCCGTTTCCGTTTCCGGAAGGACTCGACGAAAACGATCCGTTCTACGAATTCTTCCGGCGCTTCTTTCCGCCGCGTACGCCCCGGGACGAATCCGGCCCACGCTCGCCGCGTGCCGAACCTGGCGAGGAGATGCCGCGCGGCGTCGGTTCGGGTTTCATCATTTCCGCCGACGGCTACATCCTCACCAATCATCATGTCGTCGACAAGGCCGATGAAATCTACGTCACGCTGACCGACAAGCGCGAACTGCGCGGCAAGCTGATCGGCTCCGATCGCCGTACCGACGTGGCGCTGGTCAAGGTCGAGGCCGATCATCTGCCGTTCATGACGATCGGCGATTCGGATCGCCTGCGTGTGGGTGAATGGGTGCTGGCGATCGGTTCGCCGTTCGGACTCGACAACACGGTCACCGCCGGAATCGTCTCGGCCAAGAGTCGCGATACCGGAGACTATCTGCCGTTCATCCAGACCGACGTCGCCGTCAATCCGGGCAATTCCGGCGGGCCGCTGATCAATCTGGCCGGGGAAGTGGTCGGGATCAATTCGCAGATCTACAGTCGCACCGGCGGTTTCATGGGCATCTCGTTCGCCATTCCGATCGACGAGGTCATGCGGGTGGTGGAGCAGTTGCGGGCGACCGGACGCGTGGTGCGCGGGCGTATCGGCGTGGCGATCTCCGACGTGACCCGCGACGTCGCCGGCCCGCTCGGACTGGAGCGGCCCGAGGGTGCACTCGTGCGCAGCGTCGAGCAGGGTGGCCCGGCGGACAAGGCCGGGCTCGAAGTCGGGGACATCATCCTCACCTACCGTGGCATCACGATCGGACGCTCGAGCGACCTGCCGCGTCTGGTCGGAGCGACCCGTCCGGATACGCGCGTACCGGTCGAGGTCTGGCGCCGTGGCCAGAAAAAACGCTTTCACGTGACCGTAGGCGAACTCGAGCCGGAAGCCGCGGCCGGCGCCGGCGATGGCGCCGCCGCCGAGCCCGGGCAGC
>DAIUFU010000022.1:1677-25307 GCA_036844405.1 Burkholderiaceae bacterium
ACGGCGGTCGTGCTGGTCCGGCGCGGCGATGCGGCGCAGTTCGTCCCGCTTCGTCCGGAGGCGCGCCGGCAACGCTGACGACACGAGCGGCGGATCCGGCGTCAGGACGGATGCGGCGACACCCGGCGCGTCCCGTCGCCGGGCCGTTCGGTCGTTGAACTCCTTTTCCCGACCGCTCGCCGGGTGCTTTCAGCGGCAGGCCCGTTACCGGTATCCTGATTCACATCGATGCAGCAGCAAATCCGTAATTTTTCCATCATTGCCCATATCGATCATGGCAAGTCGACGCTTGCCGATCGCCTGATCCAGCGCTGCGGTGGCCTGAGCGAGCGCGAAATGGACAAGCAGGTGCTCGATTCGATGGCGCTCGAACGCGAGCGCGGCATCACGATCAAGGCGCAGACGGCCGCACTGGAATACCGGGCGCGTGATGGTCGGCAATATCATCTCAATCTCATCGATACGCCGGGGCACGTCGATTTTTCCTACGAGGTGAGCCGCTCGCTGTCGGCTTGCGAAGGTGCGCTGCTGGTCGTCGACGCGTCGCAGGGTGTCGAAGCACAGACGGTGGCCAACTGCTATACGGCGATCGATCTCGGTGTCGAGGTCGTTCCGGTGCTGAACAAGATCGACCTGCCGCAGGCCGATCCCGATGCCGCGGCGGCCGAGATCGAGGACGTCATCGGCATCGATGCCACGGATGCGATTCCGGCCAGCGCCAAGACCGGCGAGGGCATCGACGAGATCCTGGAGGCCATCGTCGCCCGCATGCCGCCGCCGCGCGGCAATCCGGACGCACCGCTGCAGGCGCTGATCATCGATTCGTGGTTCGACAACTATGTCGGCGTCGTGATGCTCGTGCGCGTGTTCAACGGCGTGCTGCGCGCGCGCGACCGGATCCGCCTGATGGCGACCGGTGCGATGCACTCCTGCGAGCAGCTGGGTGTGTTCACGCCGAAGGCGCGTGCCTGCGACAGTCTGGCCACCGGCATGGTCGGATACGTGATCACCGGCATCAAGGAACTGAAGTCGGCCAAGGTGGGCGATACGATCACCCTGGCCGGGGAACCGGCCGAGGCGCCATTGCCGGGCTTTCGCGAGATCAAGCCTTCGGTCTTCGCCGGTCTCTATCCGGTCGAGACGAACCAGTACGAGGCCATGCGCGAAGCACTCGAGAAGCTGCAGCTGAACGATGCCTCGCTGCACTTCGAGCCCGAAGTCTCGCAGGCGCTGGGTTTCGGTTTCCGTTGCGGCTTTCTCGGCCTGCTGCACATGGACATCGTGCAGGAGCGGCTGGAACGCGAATTCGACATGGACCTGATCACGACGGCGCCAACCGTCGTCTACGAGGTCCTGTTGAAGGATGGCGAGATCCTGCGCGTCGAGAATCCGTCGAAAATGCCCGATCCGGCAAGGATCGAGCAGATCCGCGAACCGATCGTCACGGTGACGATCTTCACGCCGCAGGAATACGTCGGCTCGGTGATGACGCTGTGCACGGGCAAGCGCGGCATCCAGCGCAATCTCGGCTACCACGGGCGCCAGGTGCATCTGACCTACGAACTGCCGATGAACGAGATCGTGCTCGATTTCTTCGACCGGCTGAAGTCGACGTCGCGCGGCTATGCCTCGATGGACTACGAATTTCTCGAATACCGTGATGCCGACGTGATCAAGATGGACGTGCTCGTCAACGGCGAGAAAGTCGATGCGCTGTCGCTGATCGTGCATCGCAGCGTGGCGCAGATCCGCGGGCGTGAACTGGTGGCGAAGATGCGCGAACTGATCCCGCGGCAGATGTACGATGTCGCCATCCAGGCAGCCATCGGCGCAAATGTCATCGCCCGCGAAAACGTCAAGGCACTGCGCAAGAACGTGCTCGCCAAGTGCTATGGCGGCGACGTCTCGCGCAAGCGCAAGCTGCTCGAGAAACAGAAGGCAGGCAAGAAACGCATGAAGCAGGTCGGTTCGGTCGAGATTCCGCAGGAAGCCTTCCTGGCGGTGCTGCAGGTCGGTGAACGGTAGGGCATCATGAATTTCGCACTGATCCTGTTCCTGCTGCTCGTCGTCACCTTCGTCGCCTGGCTGGGCGACCGGTTCGTCTTCCGGCCGCGCCGCATGCGTGCCGCCGGACTGGCGCTGGCCGAGTTCGATCGCACCGAGGCGCCGCTGCTGACGCGCTCGGCGGGTGCGCCGGCCGTGCGGGCCGAGCGCGAGGCCCTGCGCAATCGCCGCCTGCGGCAACCGCTGTGGCTGGAATACACGGCCGGCCTTTTCCCGGTGATCCTGGTCGTTTTCGTGCTGCGCTCATTCGTCGCCGAGCCGTTCAAGATCCCGTCCGAGTCGATGCTGCCGACGCTGATCGTCGGTGACCTGATTCTCGTCAACAAGTTCTCGTACGGCATCCGCCTGCCGGTCGTCCACACGAAGATCATCGACATCGGCAAGCCCGCGCGCGGCGAGGTCATGGTCTTCCGCTTTCCGCAGGAGCCGTCGGTCGATTACATCAAGCGTGTCGTCGGGCTGCCCGGTGACACCGTCCGCTACCAGGACAAGCGCCTGACGATCAACGGCGAGGAAGTCGGGCTGGCGCCGGCCGGAGAGTTCGAGGATGCGCGCAAGCTGACGCTGTACCGGCAGTATTCGGAGACGCTGGGTGTCATCGAGCACAAGGTGTTGACAGATCCGGGCAAACCATCGGACATTCAGCCCGTATATCGTTTCCCGTATTTCGATCACTGTCGCTATGTCGATGCCGGGGTGACCTGCACCGTGCCCGAAGGACACTATTTCATGATGGGCGACAATCGTGAAAACAGTCTGGACAGCCGGTTCTGGGGTTTCGTCCCGGAGGAGAACATCGTCGGCAAGGCCTTTTTCATCTGGATGAATTTCAGCGCACCCGGCCGGATCGGACGTTTCCAGTGAGTGCGGATCTTCGGTCACTGCGCCATCGGCATCTCTGGATCAGAGCAGACAACATGCGAAACGTTTCTCCGGGAAATGGGGGTGCGGCCAGCCGGATCCGCCAGCGCGGCCTGACGCTCATCGGCTTTCTGCTGGCTGCCGTGGTCGTCGGGGCTGTCCTGCTCCTCGCCTTGCGAACCGTTCCCTCGGTCGTCGAGTACCGTGCGATCGTGGGTGCGGTCAACAAGATCACCAGCGACCGGATCGAGTCGCCGCGCGAGGTCCAGCGGGCTTTCGACCGCTTCGCGGCCGTCGACGACATCACCTCGATCGCCGGCAAGGATCTGCTCGTGCAGCGCGAGCCGGATGGCACGATGTCGGTCTCCTTTGCCTATGAAAAACGGATTTCCCTGTACGGACCGGTATCGCTGGTCATCGAGTACGAGGGTGGCAAGCGGGCTCCATGACAATGGCTGCGCTGCAGCGCACGCTTGGCCATCGGTTTGCCGACGAAGCCCTGCTGCGCCAGGCGCTCACACATCGCAGCTACGGCCAGCCGAACAATGAACGGCTTGAATTCCTGGGCGATTCGATTCTCAATTTCATGGTTGCGGAACTGCTCTATCAGCATTTTCCGCAGTTGTCCGAGGGCGAACTGTCGCGCCTGCGTGCCAATCTGGTCCGCCAGGAATCGCTGGTCGTCATTGCCCGGCGCATCGGTCTGAGCGCGCTCCTGCGCCTGGGCGAGGGCGAGGCCCGCAGTGGTGGGCGCGAGCGTGCATCGATCCTGGGGGATGCCCTCGAAGCCGTGGTTGCGGCCGTCTATCTGGACGCGGGCTTCGATGCGGCGCGCCGGGTGCTTGTCGGACTGTTCGAGCCGCTGGTGCAGGCGGTCGATCTGCGTGCACCCGTCAAGGACGCCAAGACGCTGCTGCAGGAATACCTGCAGGGCCGGCATCTGCCGCGCCCGGTGTACACGGTACTGACGACGCACGGGGCGGCGCACGACCAGACCTTCGAGGTCGAGTGCACGGTTGCCGGCCTGCCAATCCGTGTACACGGCTCCGGAGCGAGCCGGCGTGCAGCCGAGCAGGTGGCGGCGCGCCAGGCATTGACGGCACTGACTGACGATGCCTGATTCCGGTGCATTTCGCTGCGGCACGATCGCGCTGATCGGGCGGCCCAACGTCGGCAAGTCGACGCTGCTCAATCGTCTCGTCGGTCAGAAGCTGTCGATCACCTCGGACCGGCCGCAGACCACGCGGCACCGCATCATGGGGGTCGTGCATCGTCCCGATGCACAACTGCTTTTCCTCGACAGCCCAGGCTTCCAGACGCGCATCGGCGGGCCGATGAACCGCCTGCTCAACCGCAGTTCGCGTCAGGTGGCGCAGGATGCCGATGTCGTCGTGCTCGTCGGCGACGCGCGCCGCTGGACAGCGACCGACGAGCGCATCGCCCGATCGCTGCCGACCGACCGGCCGGTGCTGCTGGCGCTGAACAAGATCGATCTGGTACCCGACAAGGAACGTCTGCTGCCACTGATCGATCAGGTGCGCCAGATCCGGGCGTTTGCCGACATCGTGCCGCTGAGCGCGCGCAGCGGACGCCAGGTCGACGTGCTGCTCGATGCCTGTGCCAGACACCTACCGGTCGGACCGCCGCTGGTCGACGTCGAGACCTGGACCGATCGCAGCGAGCGCTTTCTGGCTGCCGAGACGATCCGCGAGAAGCTGTTTCGCCAGCTGGGCGACGAACTGCCCTATGCCGCCACGGTGGAGATCGAACGCTGGGAGGAGTTGCCGGGGCTGCGTCGCATCCATGCCGCGATCGTCGTCGATCGCGCCGCCCAGCGGCCGATCGTCATCGGCGCCGGCGGCGCGCGCATCAAGCAGATTGCCACCGATGCCCGGCTCGATCTCGAGCGTCTGCTGGGCACGAAAGTCTTCCTCGAACTGTTCGTGAAGGTCAAGTCGGGCTGGGCAGGCAGCGAGCAGAGCCTGCGAAGCTATGGCTACGAGTAACCGCGATCGCGTACACGACGAAGCCGCATGGCTGCTGCACTCGACGCCGTACCGCGAAACCAGCCTCGTCGTCGAACTGTTCACCTGTGAGCATGGCCGCATGGCCGCGGTGGCCCGCGGCGCCAAGCGCCCGCACTCGTCCCTGCGCGCCGTGCTGCTGCAGTTCCAGCCGCTGAAGGTGTCGTGGACGGGTCGGCGGGAGCTGCGCACGCTCACCGGTGCCGAATGGAGCGGCGGGCTCGATGCGCCACGCGGCGCGGCGCTGGTGTATGCCTTCTATCTGAACGAACTGCTCCTGCGCCTGCTGGCTCGGGAAGATCCGCACCCGGCGCTGTTCGCCGCCTATGGCCAGGCGCTGGAACAGCTTGCGTCGCCGGCACCGGTCGACGAGACCCTGCGCCGCTTCGAGTGGACGCTGCTGCGCGAAACCGGGTATGCACCCGACCTGGAATGCGATGCCGCCGGCCGCCGGATCGAGGACGGGCTTGACTATCTGTGGCGTGCCGGTGAAGGCTTCGTGCCCCGTACCGGCGATGCGACCGTGCCGGCTGATGCCGGTGCCGGTGTCGTCGCCGGTCATGTCCTGCGCGAACTGGCGCACGGGCGTATCGCGACGGCGGCGGGCCGCTTGCAGGCAAAATACCTGACGCGCCGGATCCTGTCGCAGGTCCTCGATGGCGCACCGCTCAGCACGCGGCAGATCCTGCTCGATCTGCACAAGCTCTGACGACATCCGCGCGGAAACTCCGGTATACAGGATGAGCGCGAGCCGCAGCGGCAGGCCCGGCTCGCCGGGTTCCCGACTTTCGACAGACAAGGTCCAGCGATGATCGAACTGGGTGTGAACATCGACCATGTAGCCACCGTGCGTCAGGCGCGCCGCACCTGGGAGCCCGATCCGGTCTGGGCGGCGGTGGAGGCGCATCTCGGCGGCGCCGACGGCATCACCGTGCATCTGCGCGAGGATCGCCGCCACGTGCACGACGAGGACGTGCGCCGCTTGCGCGAACTCACGCACATCAAGCTCAATCTCGAGATGGCGCCCACCGACGAGATGCTGCGCATCGCCCTGCACCTGCGCCCGGAAATGGCGATGCTCGTGCCGGAAGGCCGGCAGGAGATCACCACCGAAGGCGGGCTGGACATCGTCGTGCAGAAGGAACGGCTGCGCGAAGTCGTCACCGCGCTGGCCGAGGTCGGGATCGTCACGAGCGTTTTCATCGACGCCGATCCGCGCCAGATCGATGCCGCTGCCGATATCGGCGCGCGCGTGTGCGAGGTGCATACCGGGCCGTATGCCGCGACCTTCCATTCGCAGGGGCGCGACCGCGAGAGTGCGCCGGTGGTCGCCGAACTGGCGCGTCTGGCGCACGCCGGTGAAGCCATTCGTGCCCGCGGCATGCGCTTCAACGCCGGCCATGCGCTGAACTACTTCAACGTGCAGGCCGTGGCGGCGCTCGATGGCGTGCGCGAGTTGCACATCGGACACGCCATCGTCTCGCGTGCACTTTTCGTCGGCATGCGCGAAGCGGTGCGGGAAATGAAGCGGCTGATCCGCGAAGCGGCGGCCGGTGCGGCACGATGATTGTTGGCGTCGGCACCGACATCGTTCTGATCGAACGCGTCGAGACGCTGCTGCAACGCTGGGGCGAGCGCTTCGCGCAACGGGTGCTCGGTGCGGGCGAACTGCCCGAATACCGGCGCCGGCGCGGCAAGGACGGACACGGGCAGGCGTATGCGGCGCGCTATCTGGCCAAGCGTTTCGCCGCCAAGGAAGCCTTCGGCAAGGCGCTGGGCGTGGGCCTGCGGGCACCGATGAGCCTGCACTCGCTGGAAGTGCTCAATGATGCCCGCGGACGCCCGGTGGCCATCGTGCACAAGAGCCTGGCCCATCACTTCGAGGAGCAGCGGTTGACGGCTCACGTATCGCTGTCGGACGAACGCGACAGTGCGCTCGCCTTCGTCATGATCGAACGTCGGGAGGAGATGTGAGCGCCGGACAGGAACGGTTGCGCGGCCCGGTCGTCGTCGACGTCGCCGGCACCGGACTGCAGCCGCACGAACGCGAGCGCCTGCTGCACCCGCTCGTGGGAGGCGTGATTCTCTTCAGCAGGAATTTTCAGTCGCGCGAGCAGATCGCGTCGCTGTGCGCCGACATTCATGCGTTGCGCACGCCGCCGCTGCTGGTATGCGTCGACCAGGAAGGCGGGCGCGTGCAGCGTTTTCGCGGTACGGGCTTCTCCGACAGCGGACCGATGCGCGAACTGGGTCGTCTGTGGGACGAGAATCCGCGCGAAGCATGCCGGCGCGCAGTGGCCGTCGGACAGGCGATCGGCAGTGAACTGCGCGCCGTCGGCGTCGATCTGAGTTTCACGCCGGTGCTCGATCTCGACTGGGGCCGCTCGGCGGTGATCGGCGATCGGGCGCTGCACGCAAACCCGGATGTGGTGACGACGCTTGCGCGCAGCCTGATGCACGGTCTGCTGCTGGCCGGGATGGCCAATTGCGGCAAGCATTTTCCGGGGCACGGCTTTGCCGAGGCCGATTCGCACGTGGCTCTGCCGCGTGACGGGCGTGCGCTGGACGAACTGCTGGCCGATGACGCTGCGCCGTACGAATGGCTGGGCGAGACCTTGTTGTCGGTCATGCCGGCGCACGTCGTCTATCCGGCGGTGGACCCGCAACCGGCCGGATTCTCCCGGCGCTGGCTGCAGGACATCCTGCGCGGGCGCCTCGGCTATCGTGGGCTGATCTTCAGCGACGACCTGACGATGGAGGGCGCCAGCGTTGCCGGTGACATCCTCGCGCGGGCCGAGGCGGCGCTTGGCGCCGGTTGCGATATGGTGCTGGTGTGCAACCGGCCCGAGCTGGCAGACGATCTGCTCGGGCGGCTCGTCTGGCGCGAGCTGGACGGTTTTCAGGAACGCCTGGCGGCGCTCTTTCGGGATCCCCGGCCTTCGGGGCGTGCCGGTTCCTGACGGACCGGTCCGTGAAGATTTCGAGGTGGTGAATTCCCGTGGCGGATGAGTCGGGCGACAGGCCGGAATTCGATGTTCGCGCGTTTCTCGCGCAACTGCCGAATCGTCCCGGTGTCTACCGGATGATCGGCGCCGATGACGCGCTGCTCTACGTCGGCAAGGCGCGTGATCTGAAGAAGCGCGTCTCGTCGTATTTCAACAAGAGCCAGCTCAGCCCGCGCATTGCGCACATGGTCGAGCGCATCGAGCGCATCGAGACGACGGTGACGCGCTCGGAAGCCGAGGCGCTGCTGCTCGAGAACAATCTGATCAAGACCGCTGCGCCGCGCTACAACATCCTGTTTCGTGACGACAAGTCGTATCCGTATCTGAAGATCACCGGCGAGGAATTCCCGCGCCTCGTCTACTACCGTGGCCCGGTCGACAAGCGCCACCGCTATTTCGGCCCGTTTCCCAACGCGAAGGCGGTGCGCGAAGCCATCCAGGTGCTGCAGAAGGTCTTTCGCCTGCGCACCTGCGAGGACAGCGTGTTTGCCAACCGCACGCGGCCGTGCCTGCTCTATCAGATCGGACGCTGCAGCGCGCCGTGCGTCGGGCTGATCGACCGCGAAGCCTATGCCGCCGATGTCGAAGCGGCGGTGCGCTTCCTGCAGGGCGAGCATCAGGAAGTGCTGGCCGATCTGGAGAAGCGCATGCTGGCGGAATCCGCCGCGCTGCGCTTCGAAGCCGCGGCCGTCCTGCGCGATCGCATGGCGGCACTCTCGAGCCTGATGAGCCGGCAGTCGATGGAGACGACGCCGGACGCCGACGCCGACATCATTGCCGTGGCGATCGAAGGCGGGCGCGTGTGCGTCAACCTGGCGATGGTGCGCGGTGGCCGCCATCTGGGCGACAAGCCGATCTTTCCGCTCCAGGCGGGTGCCGTCAATGGAGCCAGCGACCCGGATTCGGCCGCCGAAGTGCTCGAAGCGTTCGTCCAGCAGCATTACGACGGCGTGCCGGTGCCGCCGGTACTCGTCGTCGATGGCATCGTTCCCGACCCCGCTCTCGTCGACTGGCTGCACGAGCAGGCCGGTCATCCGGTGCAGTGGATCCGTCAGCCGCAGGGCATGCGGCGCGAATGGCTGGAGATGGCGCGCCAGAATGCGCAATTGTCGCTGGCACGCGTGCTGGCCGAGCGCGGTTCGCAACGGGCGCGCACGCAGGCGCTCGCCCGTCTGCTGGGCCTGGACGATGCCAGCGATCTCGATGCCCTGCGCATCGAATGCTTCGACATCAGCCACACGATGGGCGAGGCGACGCAGGCCTCATGCGTCGTCTACCAGCACCATGCGATGCAGCGTACGCAGTACCGGCGCTTCAACATCCGCGACATCGAGCCGGGCGACGATTATGGTGCGATGCGTCAGGCGCTGGAGCGGCGCTACAGCGACGCACCCGTGCCCGATCTGGTCCTGATCGACGGCGGGGTCGGCCAGATCAGCTCGGCGCGCCAGGTCTTCGCCGATCTCGGTCTGGACATTTCCGTGCTCGTCGGCGTGGCCAAGGGCGAGGCGCGCAAGGTCGGACGCGAGACCCTGGTCTTCGCCGACGGACGCGAGCCGATCGAGCCCGGCCTGCATTCGGCGGCACTGATGCTGATCGCGCAGATCCGCGACGAAGCACACCGCTTCGCCATCACCGGCATGCGCGCGCGCCGTGCGCGCACGCGTCACGGCTCGCGCCTGGACGAGATCGCCGGCATCGGACCGCGCCGCCGCCAGCGGCTGTTGACGCGCTTCGGCGGCCTGCGTGGCATCATGGCGGCAAGCGTCGAGGATCTCGCATCGGTGCAGGGCGTATCGCGTACCCTCGCCGAGGAGATCTACCGTCAGTTACATTCCTGATCGCATGGTTCCCAATTTCCCGACGCTGCTCACCTGGGCCCGCGTCCTGGCGATCCCGCTGCTGGTGGCCGTCTTCTACTGGCCGGCCGAGCGCAGCCTGCAGAACCTGCTGGCCACGATCCTGTTCGTGGCCGCGGCGCTCACCGACTGGCTCGATGGCTGGCTGGCGCGGCGCTGGAACCAGACGTCCGCTTTCGGCGCCTTCCTCGATCCGGTCGCCGACAAGCTGATGGTGTGCGTGGCGCTCGTGATGCTGGTAGCGCTCAATCGGGTCGACGCGGTCATTGCCGCCATCATCATCGGGCGCGAACTGACGATCTCGGCGCTGCGCGAATGGATGGCCCAGATCGGCGCGCATACGAGCGTCGCCGTGCACTCGATCGGCAAGTTCAAGACGGTAGCGCAACTGGTGGCGATTCCGCTGCTGCTCTGCGACCGGACGCTGTTCGGCCTCGATCTGCGGCTGATCGGCTCGTGGCTGATCTATGTCGCGGCAGTGCTGACCGTCTGGTCGATGCTGTATTACCTGCGCCGCGCCTGGCCGTGGTTGCGTGATGCGGATATGGATGCGGATGGCGCCGCATCGCCGGCGAGCGAATCGAGGATCGGGCATTCCGGCCGATCATCGCCGTGACACGAGGCGGCCAGTCTTTCCAGGGTCGCCTTCATTTCCTGCAACTGCCGGATCTTCTCGTCGAGCTGGGCGACGTGCTCCAGCGCCAGTGCCTTGACGTGTGCGCTCGGGCGGGACTGATCCTGCCAGAGGTCGACGAGACGCGCGATCTCGGCGATGGAAAAGCCGAGGTCACGGGCGCGGGCGATGAAGGCCAGGCGATGGATGTCGTTGCTGCCGTAGCGGCGGTAGCCGGCATCACTGCGTGCAACCGGCGGAATCAGTCCGAGCGACTCGTAGTGTCGGATCATCTTCGGCGATACGCCCGAAGCGCGGGCGGCTTCACCGATGTTCATCGACAAGTTGACTGTGCTCATGGGCGTACGGTCGCGGTGGCCGGGGTCGCCGGCGTCGGACGTGCCGCTTCGCCGCCATGCGCGCCCGCGTCTTTGCCCGCGGCGGTGGGGCGGTGCGTCGATGCCGGGTCCCGGACCGCCGGCGTGTCCGTCGGGATTCGGGCGGGTCTGCCGGGCTGCGTCGCTGTTTCGCCCGCCGGCCGCCAGCGGCGCAGCGTGAGCGCGTTGGTGACCACGCTCACGCTCGAAAACGCCATTGCGGCGCCGGCGATCACCGGATCGAGCCAGCCGAAGGCGGCCAGCGGAATGCCGACCGAGTTGTAGAAAAAGGCCCAGAACAGGTTCTGGCGGATTTTCGTCCAGGTGCGCTGCGAGACATCGATGGCATCGGCCACGAGGCGCGGATCGCCGCGCATCAGCGTGATGCCGGCCGCCTCCATGGCCACGTCGGTACCGGTGGACATCGCGATGCCGACGCTGGCAGCAGCGAGTGCCGGCGCATCGTTGATGCCGTCGCCGACCATCGCCACGACCGCGCCGCCCTGGCGCAGTTCGCCGACGATCCGTGCCTTGTCCTCCGGCAGGACTTCGGCACGCACTTCGTCGATGCCGAGTTCGCGGGCTACCGCCTGGGCCGCACCGCGGTTGTCGCCGCTGACCAGGGCAGTGTGGATGCCGCGCGCGCGCAGCGCCGCGATCGCCGCCGGTGCCTCGGGCTTGATCGTGTCGCCAAAGGCCAGCAGGCCGAGCAGGCGCCTCTCGCCGTTTGCTTCGGCCATCAGCCACGAGACGGTGCGTCCGTCGTTCTGCAGGCGATTGGCGCGGGCCGCGAGTGTACCGGCAGCATTGGCATCGAGGCCGAGTTCGGTCAGCAGGCGCGTGCTGCCCAGATACAGAAGCTCACCGTCGACCGTGCCGCGGATGCCGCGGCCGGCAAGCGCCTTCGGCTCGCCGGCCGACGGAACGTCGAGCGCCAGCCCGCGTGCCGCCTCGAGAACCGCATGGGCCAGCGGATGTTCGCTCGCCTGCTGCAGAGCGGCGGCACGGCGCACGATGTTTGCGTCGAACGCACCGTCAACCGGGGTATCCGCCCCGTTGGATGCGTCCGGCGTGGGTGCATCCGCCGCGATCGCCGCCACCAGGCGGGGCTCGCCGATCGTCAGCGTGCCGGTCTTGTCGAACGCGACGGTTGTCACCGAATGCGCGACTTCCAGCGCTTCGGCGTCCTTGATCAGGATGCCGTGGCGGGCGGCCACGCCGGTGCCGGCCATGATCGCCGTCGGCGTAGCCAGCCCGAGCGCGCACGGGCAGGCGATGACGAGCACCGCGACGGCATTGAGCACGGCTGCTTCCCAGTCGCCGCTCGTCCAGCCCCAGGCGAGCAGGGTGATGAAGGCGATGCCAAGAACGATCGGCACGAAGACGGCACTGACGCGGTCGACGACGCGCTGGATCGGCGCCTTGGCTGCCTGCGCGCCTTCGACCATGCGGATGATCCGCGCCAGCATCGACTCGCTGCCGACTGCCAGCGTGCGCACGACCAGACGCCCCTCGGCGTTGATCGCGCCGCCGGTGACACGATCGCCGATGGTCTTGGCAACGGGCAGACTCTCGCCGGTGAGCAGCGATTCGTCGGCGTGACTGTGGCCGTCGACGACTTCACCGTCGACCGCAATGCGCTCGCCCGGCCGCACGACGACGAGATCGCCGGGGTGCACCTGAGCGGCCGGGATCTCGACTTCGACGCCGTCGCGCAGCACGCGCGCCGACGCCGGGCGCAGGGCGTTGAGTGCGCGGATCGCGTCGGCAGTCTGCCGCTTGGCGCGCGCTTCGAGCCACTTGCCCAACAGCACCAGCGTGATGACTGCGGCCGAACCTTCGAAATACAGATGCGGTTCGCCCGGCCCGGAATGCGTCGCCATCAGGTAGAGCGACAGACCGTATGCGGCTGATGTGCCCAGCGCGACCAGCAGATCCATGTTGCCGGTGCCGGCGCGCGCCGCCTTCCAGCCGGCGCGGTAGAAGCGCGCACCGAGCCAGAACTGCACCGGCGTGGCCAGCAGCAACTGCAGCCAGCCCGGCAGCATCCAGTGCCGGCCGAACATGGCCAGCATCGGCGCGGTCAGCGGCAGCGTCAGCACGGCCGCCAGCGCCACCGGCCACCAGGCCGGCAGGCGCCAGCCGGTGGCCGCCTGGTGGGGCGAGCCGACATCGTCTGCTCCATCGGCATCGGCGCCGGCGGCTGTACCGACTTCATAGCCCGCCTTTTCGATTGCGCGATGCAGCGCTTCGAGCCCGGTGGCGCCCAGTGTCTGCACGGTCGCCTGCTCGGTCGCCAGGTTCACGGCCACCTGCACGACGCCGGGCACTTTCGCCAGTGCGCGTTCGACCCGTCCAACGCACGAGGCACAGCTCATGCCGGCGACCGGAATGCGGAATTCCTCGCGACCGACTTCGTAGCCGGCCTTTTCAACGACCGCAGCCAGCGTTGCGGCAGTGACCGAGCCATCGGTATGCACGGTTGCCGTCTCGGTGGCCAGATTGACGCTGGCCTCGACGACACCAGGCAATTTTCCCAGCGCCCGTTCGACGCGGGCGACGCAGGACGCGCAGGTCATGCCGCCCACCTGCAGGCGGATCGGATCGACGACCGGATCCGGATGCGAGACCTGGCTGGTTGACGTGACGGCGACGCTCATCGCGGATTCCTCTCGAAGCTGGCGCATGGACACATTGTCATCCTTGACACGATGTCAAGGTCAAGCATCGTGTCCGGGCAGGCCGAACCGCCTGCGTCCGACACCGCCTCAGTGTCATGCTCGCGTGGCTGCACCCGTCGGTGCGGCCTGCCCGACGAGCGCCGGGCCGAGTGCCCGCATGTCGGCACCCCCCGGATTCTGGAACACGCGCAGGCCGAACTCCGGCAGGATCGCCAGCAGGTGATCGAAGATGTCCGACTGGATCCCTTCGTATCCCACCCAGGCCGTCGTGTTGGTGAAGCAGTAGATCTCCAGCGGCAGACCGTCGGCGGTGGGGGAAAGCTGGCGCACCATCAGCGTCATGCCCTGGTGAATGCCGGGGTGCCGGCGCAGATAGCGATCGACGTAATGGCGGAACGTGCCGATATTGGTCAGGCGGCGCAGGTTGACGTCGTTTTGCTGCGGGGGGTCCAGTTCCCTGCTCCGTTCCCGGTTCCACTTCGCCAGCTCTTCCTCCTTGGCGGCCAGGTAGTCGGCCAGCAGATGGAAGCGTCCGAGCTGGCGACGTTCGTCGGCATCGAGGAAGCGGATGCTCTGCTGGTCGATGTACAGACTGCGCTTGATGCGCCGGCCGCCCGATTCCTGCATGCCGCGCCAGTTGCGAAACGAATCGCTGATCAGGCGCTTGGTCGGGACCGTGGTAATCGTCTTGTCCCAGTTCTGCACCTTGACCGTGTGCAGCGCGATGTCGATGACGCTGCCGTCGGCGTGCAACTGAGGCATCTCGATCCAGTCGCCGACGCGCACCATGTCGTTCGAGCCGATCTGCACGCTGGCCACCAGCGACAGCAGCGTGTCCTGGAAGATCAGCATCAGGACTGCCGCCATGGCGCCGAGACCCGAGATCAGGATCAGCGGCGAGCGATCCATCAGATTGGCCACGACCAGGATGGCGGCGATCACGAAGACCACGATCTTCAGGACCTGGATATAACCCTTGATCGGCTTCTGGTTCGCGTCGGGGCGGCGCTGGTGAATCTCGTTGACCAGCGTCAGCAGGCCGGATACCGCCAGTGCCAGCGTGAGCGCGATGAAGGCGGCGCAGACGTTCTGAACGATCGTCACCAGCGCCGGCGGAAGATCCGGCACCACGCGCACGCCCAGCATCACGACGACGGCCGGAATGAAATTCGCCAGCCGGGCGATGACCTGCAGCGGTGTCTGCCCGTACTGCTCCAGACCCCAGAAGCTGAACAGATGCCCCAGACTGCGCAGCAGAATGTTCTTCGTCATCCAGTTGGCCAGCCCGGCAAGCAGGCCCAGACCGAGCAGGAACAGCAGTGCCTGCGTGGCTGGGGAGTATTCGAGCCAGCGGTTCAGGGAGTCGAGAAAGGTGGTCACGTCAGACGCAGTGGGTGCGGGGACACCGGATGGGGAGGACGGAGTATTGTCGACGATCCGGGCGCGGGTGTCGTCTGCATCGACTGAATCGGTGGACCGCTTTCATCCGTTCGCCGCCCGAGACGGCGGCACGGCCTGAGTCTTCCACCGGCAGCAGGGTATGAAGAGGACGGGAAGGTCTGGTCTCCCGGAGCAAAGCGGTATATTCTTACCAAATTGTTATCGATTTATTATTTGTAAGATAATGACTGCTACCGCCACCCTGTCCAGCAAGTACCAGATATCCATTCCCAAGGCCGTACGCGAGGAACAGCAATGGGAGGCCGGGCAGGAATTCGTGTTCATTCCCAAGGGGAAGGGCGTGCTGTTGATGCCCGTGCCCGAACTGGATCAGCTGGCCGGCATCGCCAGGGGCGCGCGCACCGACGGTTACCGTGACCGCGTGGACCGCTACTGATGGCGGCACCGCTGTGCGTGGTTGATACCTCGGCCTGGATCGAATGGCTCATCGGCAGCGCGCTCGGCAAGACGCTGGGCAGGCAGTTTCCGGACAGATCGCAATGCATCGTGCCGACCATCGTGCAACTCGAACTGTCGAAGTGGCTGATGCGTGAACTCGGTGAGGAACAGACCGACCAGGTGATCGCCTACACGCAGAAGTGCGTTGTCGTGCCCCTGGACACCACCATTGCCCTGCTTGCGGCAGACCTGCATCGCGAGCACAAGCTGGCGACTGCCGATGCCATCGTTTACGCGACGGCGCGACATCGAGATGCCGGACTGCTTACCTGTGATGCCCATTTCGAGGGCTTGCAGCACGTGGCGCTGTTTGCCAGGACGGCGTGAGAACGTGAAGGAAACATCTGGCGCGCGCGATCTGGGCGAGATCCGCAGTGCGCGCGCCGACTGGCAGGCGGGCAAGCGCTTCGGTGAGGTCAGGGCGTATCGCGGTGCGCGCCTGGACGCATCGGAACTCGCCGGGCGGCTGCGCGCCAGTTGAGTGGCTGTCCGGCATGGCGCCAGACTTTTCCGGCTCGTTGCTCAATGGCGTTCCACAGCAGCATCAGAGCTGATGGCAGCGCTATCCCCAGCAACCCTCCCGCCAGCACCTGACTGGGGAAGTGCAGGCCCAGGAAGATCCGGCTGTATCCGATCAGGGACGCAGCAAGAAACGCAATGATGGCAGCGCGGCGCCAACGCGCGAGCAGCAGCGCGGCTGCGAACGCAAATGCCGTGCTCGTGTGGGCGCTGGGAAAGCCGGGGCGACCAGCGTTTTGCACCAGCCATTGCACGCCCAGCCCGAATGCCGCGGGGCGCGGCAGCGGCCAGGTCGAACGGATCAGCCAGACGGCAACTGCCGTTGCCAGTACGGCACCCAGGGCAGCGAGCACCGCGGGACGGCGCTGGCGCTGCCACAGCGAGAGCGCGGCGGTGAGCGCCATCAGCGTCGCCAGCATACTGCTGGAGATCAGTCGGAACACGGCAACGAGCATCAGCGGCGTGTCGGGTCCGCCATTCAGGAACAGGAACAGGCGCTGGTCAAGATCGATCACCGTACAACCCCATTGCGTTAGTCGGCTCGGAGCCGGTCCATGATCGGCAGGCCGCAAACGCGTCCAGTTCTCTGCGGTACGTGGCGTTGTGTACGTCGAGCAGGCCCAGCACCGTATGAAAGAGATGGTCGTGGCTCAGCGGCGTATCGAGCGTCCGGCGCAGACAGGCGCTGTCCAGTGCGCTGCGCTGTGCCAGCCCGCCCTGCAGCCAGGCCACCATGGGCACCTGCTTTTGCGCGGACGGTGCGATGCGCCAGGGCGCGCCGTGCAGATACAAGCCGTATTCCCCCAGCGATTCGCCGTGATCGCTGACATACAAAAGGCCGGTGGCAAACGCGTTGGAGCGTGTCTGCAGCCAGTCGATGGCCCGGGCCAGCACCTGGTCGGTGTAGGCAATCGAGTTGTCGTAGGCGTTGATCAGCTCGGGATGGCTGCAGTCACCGGGCACGGTGCTGCGGCATTCGGGTGCATAGCGCTTGGCTGCGGGCGGCGAGCGTCTGGCGTAGGCCGGACCGTGGCTGCCCATCTGGTGCAGGACGAGCACGACACCGTGTGCCCGGTGTTCTGGCGGCAGGCTGGTGAGACGTTCGTCGATCCCGGCCAGCAGCACCTCATCCACGCAGTCGCCGGCCTCACACAGTGTGGGATGTGCGACAGGGTCGTTAACCTGCACGTGCGGTACACGTGCGCACACGCCTTTACAGCCACCGCTCTGGTTGTCCAGCCAGAGCACGGCCAGACCGGCGGCCTGCAGCACGTCGAGCAGGTTCTCGGTATCACGCGTGCGAGCTTCGAATTCGCTTCGCGTCAGGGGCGAGAACATGCACGGCAGCGAAGCCAGCGTGCTGGTGCCGCAGGAGGTCACGTTGCGCCAGCTGAGCACCCGGTGCCGCGCCAGCCCGGGTGTCGTGTCGCGCGGATAGCCGTTGAGTGCGAAGTGATCGGCGCGCGCGGTCTCGCCCACCACAAGCAGAAACAGCGGCGGGCGGGCGTCGGTCGCATGACCGGCGCCCAGTGTCGTGCCGGGCGTGATGAGCGCAAGCGGCATCGGGCGCCGGCGCAGGGGGCGTGCGACGGCGACACCGGCAGACCATAATGCGGCCAACGGATTCATGAAGTAGCGCAACTGGTCGTGATTGCGCATCAGCGGCGCCAGCTTGTTTGACGTCGTGCCGACGCAGGCTGCGGCCGCCACCAGGGCAAGCGTCAGCAGGGCAGCGTTGCGCCAGGCGTTGGCCCGGATACCGCGGCGCATGATCGGCACCCGCCATAGCCACGCGATCATGGGGCCGGCAATGAGCAGAAGTTGCATCAGCAGCTGCCAGCCGAGAAGCTCGCGTGCCTCGGCTGCGTCCGTATGCAGGACGTTGGCAACCATGCCAGGGTCCATGGCAACGTGGTAGATGCCAGCGTAGTACTGCACCACCACGGCCAGCACGATCAGCGCCATCCACAGCGGTTTCATGAAGCGCGACCAGGCGCTGAACGCAAGCACCGCCACCAGCCCGGACAGCAGCAGCCAGGCCATGGCCAATGCCGCCGGTAACCACAGACTGGGCGCCCGGAAGATGCGTGCCAGTTCCACCCAGAGCGGGCCGTTGGCTGCGAGCAGAAAATAGAGTGCCAGCACGCAGACCACAGCCTGCGGTGAACGGGGTTTCAGCAGCGGCCACGAGAGGGTGGAGACGGCGCCGGCCACGCGCGGTGCCCGCAGGGAGCCGGAAGGCAGAAGGGGCGCGACGCCCGGGTCAGCTTCGAACATGGGCGCCAGTCTTGCTGGCGGAGCTGAAATTGACCTGAACCTGGCGTTCAGATTGTGTTCAGACTGATACGCTACAAACGAGAAGAGCAGCTGTCAGGCATCCGTGCCCGCTCCGGTCTGTGCCAGTGAAAAATGATGTCAACCACCCAGCCCGTGACCCAGCAGATCCACGCCGTCCACAGGGTGTGGCTCATGAAATGTGCACCGCGCAGTTGCTGGCCCACGCCCAGGATCAGGCCGGTGGCCATGGCTGCACCCAACCATACGGCGGCTGTGATCGGGGACGATCGGCGCCAGGAAAACCAGGCCGTCATGAATGCAAAGCCCGCCGACGCATGCCCCGCCGGAAAGCATCGACCAGGGCCGTCGTCGCCGTTGCGCCAGAGCCAGTGCGGGACATATGTGGCCGTGCCGCCGAATTCCTTCAGCGACCAGGGGCAACTGCTGCCGCTCACATACTTCAGAATGTTGATGATCACGACGGCGACGAGCACACCGATGATCAGCTGCCAGCGCGATTTCAGGTCCAGGCCCCGCAGCCAGCACGGCAGCCGCCACACGGCCGTCAGTAACATCAGCCACAGCAGCCAGGCGACAGTCTTGCCGCCTTCATGCAGGATACGGGTGAGCCAGAAGTTTTCACGCAGCGGGAAACCCGTCGCACTGCCTGCCTGGTGTGCCAACCACAGGTCGCCGCCGGATGCATCCCAGATCAGGATCAGCCCAAGCGCTACCAGAGTCAGGATGGAAATCCGCGAGTGCGGCGCAGGCATGAATTTCTCCACGAGTCGTCGTGCCTGCACCGTGCAGACCGGGGCAGCGTAACCATTGCAACTGAATGAAAGCTGAAGGCACGGGCCGTGATCCGACGCGAACGATGCCAGGCTCGCCATGAGAATCCTGCTGATCGAAGACGACAGTACGCTGGCCAGCGCTGTCTGCAGTTACCTGCAGGCCAAGGCCTTCGTGGTCGACCCGGCGCCATCGCTGGCAGCTGCACGCAATGCGCTGGCCGTGGCTCAATATGTCGCGGTATTCCTCGATCTGCACCTGCCCGACGGCGACGGCCTGCAACTGCTGCCGGCGCTGCGGCGCCGATCCGATAGCCCCATCGTCATCGTGCTGACGGCACGCGATCAGATCAGCGATCGCATTCGTGGCCTGGATGCCGGCGCCGACGATTATCTGACCAAGCCGTATGACCCTGGCGAACTGCTGGCGCGCCTGCGTGCCGCGCAGCGACGACGTAACGGCAATGCATCGGACGTGGTGCAACTGGGCAGCTTGCAGATCCATCTGGGCGAGAGCACTGTGCTCCGTGACGGCCTGCCGGTGCAGCTGACGCAGAAGGAATGGGCGCTGTTGCGTCTACTGGCTGCGCGGCCACGCCACATTCATACCCGGGACGCGTTGATGGATGCGCTCTACGGTTTTGATGATGAGGCCGGGATCAATACGCTGGAGGTTTTCGTCAGCCGGCTGCGGCGCAAGCTCGGACGCAGCACGATCCAGACGCTACGGGGCCTGGGGTACCGCCTGGCAACGCCGCATGAGGGCAATGCAGCGCAGTCCGATGATCACGGGCAACCATGAAATGAGAGCCGGAACATATGAGAATGAGAATGCGATTGGCGACGAGCCGCGGCAGCCTGTACGCCGGCGTCCGACCCTGTCCGGGCGTCTGGCACGCGCGCTGATCCTGTCGGTGGGGGGCGTCTGGCTGCTGTCAGTGCTGGGCGTCGCGTGGTACGTCGACCGAGAGATCGATTTCAACTTCGACAATGAACTGGTCGAAGCTGCTCACCGCATGATGGATGTCGCCCTCGAGCACTACGATGCACAGCCATCCGACGCGCCCCGGCCGCTGCCGACACGCAGGCCGTTGTTTCAGGAAGACGAGCTGATCTATCAGCTGGTCGACGCCAGCGGGCATGTTCTCTTGCGCTCATCGGCGGCCACGCCTGACATGTTCGACGTGCCGCTGGTCACCGGCTTTTACGATCTGCCCGAATGGCGTGTCTATACTGCCCGTCACCCCACGCTAGAGCTGTATTTCCAGGCCGTGGATCCGCTGCAGGAGCGGCGTGCCGCAGTCAACCGGACGCTGATAGGCCTCATCGTTTCCATGATCGCGGTGCTGCCCCTGCTGGCGATCCTGCTGCGTGCCGTGGCGCGGCGCCAGCTCGGTGGCCTGCAGCGCCTGTCCGACGAGATCGCGCATCGCGGCGGCGGCAATCTGCGCGCCATCGTCCTGCCGCAGTTGCCGCGCGAGCTGGACATGGTGGCCACGCACGTCAACCGCCTGCTCGACCGGCTGGCGCATGCGCTCGACGTGGAGCGCGC
Organism: Burkholderiaceae bacterium; assembly: GCA_036844405.1. Taxonomy (GTDB): domain Bacteria; phylum Pseudomonadota; class Gammaproteobacteria; order Burkholderiales; family Burkholderiaceae_E; genus Zeimonas. The sequence continues at coordinate 22,200 of DAIUFU010000022.1, forward strand.
CCTCGCCGCCAACGCCGCCCATGAGCTGCGCACGCCGCTGGCGGCGGCGCGGATCCGTCTGCAGACGGCGCTGGACCACGATCTGGATCGCACGCAGGTGCAGGCCGCGCTGGTGGCACTGGACGAGCTCGGTCACCGTGCCGAAAAACTGCTGCAGCTCTCGCGCGCGGAATCTGGCGCCGCGTTTGCCAATGCCAGCGTCGATGTACTGCAGCTGGCGAAAGCGGTATCCGGGGAATACTGGCAGGATGAAAAGACCGCTGCACGGTTCGACCTCCGCATCCCGGCCACGCCCGTTGCCAACGCCCACGGCGATATCGACGCACTGGCCATCGCGCTGCGCAACCTGATCGAGAATGCGCTGCGCTACAGCGATGGCGCGGCCGTCACACTGGAAGTGCGGGCGCCGTGCACGCTGGTGGTTCGCGATGCCGGACCGGGTGTTACCCCGCAGGTGCTGCAGACGCTGCGCCAGCGCCACGTACGGCACAGCGCCGACAGTGCGGGTTACGGACTGGGCCTGTCCATCGTCGCCACCATCGCTCAGCGCCAGGGCGCGCGCCTGATGCTGGCGTCTCCGCTGCCGGGATGCGCGCATGGCTTCGAGGCACAGCTCGTCCTGTCACCGGCGGACAGCGGGTCTGCAGACTGCTCCGGTCGTTTGCCGTCTGACGCGCCACTTCGGCCGCGCCGGTGAACACCTCGCCGTCGCCCCCGCAAAAAGGCCGGCGCGGACCAATGCGCCTGTGGTACGCCTTGAAGTATTCGCTGGCCGGACTGCGCGCCGCCTGGGTCGGCGAGGCCGCATTCCGGCAGGAAACGGTCGCGGCCATCGTGCTGCTGCCGCTGGCGTTCTGGCTGGGCAGCGACTGGGTGGAAGTGGCGCAGCTCGCCGGCAGCGTGCTCCTGGTTCTGATCGTCGAATTGCTGAACAGTGCGGTGGAAGCCGTGGTCGATCGGGACGGCGGTGAATGGAATCCGCACGCCCGACGGGCCAAGGACATGGGCTCGGCTGCCGTGTTCCTGGCGCTGGTGCTGGCGGCCGCAATCTGGCTCGCAGCGCTCTGGCAGCGTTTGTCCTGACATGATGCGGATTCAGAACGAATCGTTGTGCGCGCTGCGGGTCGACCTGCGTGGAGGAGCATACGGTTGAGCCGAGTGCAAGTGATCGAGATCGACGAAAAGCCGGCCGCCTATTTGATACCGGCTGATATCTGGATCCGCGTCAAGGAGATGGTCGAGGATATCGAGGACGTGGCCGCCTACGACGAAGCCATCGCCAATGACGATGGCTTCCGCGTGCCACATGTCGTGGTCGTGGCAATACACGAGGGGCAGCATCCGGTGCGTGCCTGGCGCGAGCACCGGGGTCTCACACAAGAGGCACTCGCATCGGCTGCCGGCATCAGCACGCCGTTTCTGAGCCAGATCGAAGGCAGCAAGCGTGTGGGTTCACTCGACACGCTCCGCGCGATCGCACGTGCGCTCGATGTACCACTGGATATGCTCGACGCATGGAACGAAAACGACGAGTGAAGTGATCGGCCGTGGTGCTGTGCCAGCACCGGAGCTTTGGAGGCGGAGGTCGGAATCGAACCGGCGTCCACGGCTTTGCAGGCCGCTGCATGACCACTCTGCCACTCCGCCGGGAGTGTTCGACGGACCGTCGCTGCGATCCGGCTGATCGAAGAAGCGTTGCACTTCTTCGGCGCACAGGAAATACGGATGATTTCCGGGCGAAGATGGAGACATGAAAATGGAGCGGGAGACGAGTCTCGAACTCGCGACCTCAACCTTGGCAAGGTTGCGCTCTACCAACTGAGCTACTCCCGCAGGAAGCCTGCAATTATAGCTGGCCGACGACTTGTGTCAAACGGACCGGGTCCGGCTGCGGTGACCCGTGTCGGCGACGGCTGATCGCCACTGCGCACCATGCTCAGCGCCGGAACGATTTGCCGTTGGCGTCAGTGCCTTGCCTCTATCGCTACCTCCATCCGCCGTGCCCGTCCTTCGCTTCGCGTTCCGGGCGAGTAGACTCTCGTCCGGTCGCCCGAGTGGTGGAACAGGTAGACACAAGGGACTTAAAATCCCTCGGCCGCAAGGCCGTGCCGGTTCGATTCCGGCCTCGGGCACCACATTCCCCGGTTGCAACGGCTGATCGGAATCCGGACAAGTCCGGTCCTGCCCGCTTGTCTGTCAATCCAGCACCGCATCCAGATCCATGGTCGAGTGTTGGCCGATCTGTTCGAAATGCTGCTGCAGCCAGTCGTCGGTCACCTGCCGGCCCTTGTCGAAGAGCATCTGCAGGAATGTCCACTCGGCGTTGAGTTTGCTCGACGCATCCAGGTCGGCCAGTGCAGTGGCTCCATCGATCTGGTGCACGAGCATGTTCTTGTAGTGAAACGGATCGAGGTGCCCCGCCTGCAGTTGACGCGCAACAAAACGGATGGCACGCAGTTCGGCCAGCAGGCTGCTGTTGAAGGTGATTTCATTGACGCGGTCGAGGATGTCGCGGGCGGTTCGGGGTACGCCCGGTGCGTTGATCGGGTTGATCTGTACGATGACGATGTCGCGCACGTCGCAGTGGTAGATCAGCGGGTGCAGCGCCGGATTGCCGGTGTAGCCGCCGTCCCAGTAGGCTTCGCCGTTGATCTCGACGGCGGGAAAGAGGTTCGGCAGGCAGGCTGACGCCATCACCGCGCGTGCGGTGAGATCCTGGTTGGTGAAGACCCGTACGCGCCCGGTGCGAACATTGGTCGCGGGGATGAACAGGCGCACGGCATCGTCGCCGTGAACGGCGGTGAAATCGATGTGTCTGCTCAGGAAATCCTCGAGGAAGCGCAGACCGAGCGGGTTCAGCTCGTAGGGCGATGCCAGACGGCTGAGAAGATCGGACATCAGATAGGCCAGTGAATGGTTCATGCTCCAGTTGCCGGTGAACCTGTCCAGTGGCGTGCGCTGGAGCATGCTGAACCAGCTCGAACGACTGATGTCGTGCCAGAAGTCGTGCAGGGCGGCTCGTGCGCCGCTTCCGCCTCCCCTGGTCATGGCGCTGGCCAGCACGACGGCATTCATGGCCCCGGCGCTCGTGCCGCTGATCGCCTCGAT
>DAIUFU010000023.1:0-25298 GCA_036844405.1 Burkholderiaceae bacterium
GTCCGGGCGCCCGCCGTGATCGCGCTCGAAGTGCAGACCGTTCGGCGTGATGATGCCGAAGAGATTCTGCAGCGGGGTGAACGCGACCGAGGACTGGTCGGTCGTCGTCAGGCCCGGGCTCTGCCGCCGGATGTTCGTGTGTTCCCACGGAGACGGATTGCCGTAGGGGTCCGATGCCACCGGCTTGCCGAGCACCTGTGACCAGGGCGGGATATTCGGCGGCAGATGAGCCGGATCGGCCTCGTAGCCGCGGGCGCCGGCCCGGCCGGCTGCGGTGGTGGCCACGGCGGCCACCGTGCCGGAAAACCATTGGCGCATCGCGCTGCGCCGCGCGCCGTTCGCGAGGGGCAGGTCATCGCCGGATGCTGCCAGCAGACGCCCCTGCCTCGGTGTTCGTGAAGACATGCGGGACCCTCGTCATCGGCCAGGCTGCAGCGGACATTTTCGCCCGTCTGTCGGCCTTGCCCCGTTCCTGGAGTCGATCTGTCGTGACCGGGCGTCAGCTTAAACCCTTGCCACGACAAGTGGAAATATGACCTGTCGAAACGACCGGCGGGAATATGTTCGTGTCAGGCAGGAATATGACCTGCAGGGAAATCGGGCGGGAATATGCTCGTGCCCGCAGCATTCATGCGTGGCGTTTGCAGTGAGGTGCAGCTCCCTGGTTCGATGCGAAAGCGCGGCGGATTACTTCACACGTTCTCAGGTTGTGCCGGGGCTGGTCCGGCGGGCGCGATGCACGGAAAACGGTTTCACAACAAGGGAGAACCATCATGACAGACCCGGATCGCCGACGCGCACTGAAACTGGCGGGAGCCGCACTGGCGGCGCCACCCCTGATGCTGGCCGCCGAGGGCGCGCGCGCCGCAGCGCCGAAGACACCGTCGGGCTGGAAAGGCGTCTCCGCACGCCGGATGGCCGACCTGCCGAAGGCGAAGGGTCCGCGACTGGTGATCATCGGCGCCGGCACGTCCGGGCTGACGATCGCGAAATACGCGAAGAAGGAATATCCGCGCTTCGACGTCGTCGTCGTCGATCAGCGCAACATGTATTCGTCGTGCTTCTGCAGCAACCTCTGGTACTCCGGCGTGATCAACCTGGAGTTCCTCGCCGACCACAGCTTTCTCGATGCCGCCGTCGAAAACGGCTACATCTACTTCAATGCCACCTGTACCGGACTGGACCGCACGAGCAAGACCGTCGCGACCAGCCAGGGCGACATCCGCTACGATTTTCTCGTCGTCGCACCCGGCATCTCGTATGACTACGAGAAGATCGGCGTCACCGACATCGACACGCAGACTGCGCTGCACCAGCACTACCCGGGCGGTTTCATCGACCCGACCGAACACGTCAGCATCCGGCGCAAGATCAACGAGTTCGAGGGCGGGCTGTTCGTGCAGACCGTACCGAGCGGCAATTACCGCTGCCTGCCGGCGCCGTACGAACGGGCCTGCATGATCGCGTCGGTGATCCGCCGCAACAAGCTCAAGGGCAAGGTGCTGATCCTCGACGCCAACCCCGAGATCACCATCAAGGCCGAAGGCTTCCACGCCGCCTTCGACGAGCTGTACAAGGACATCATCGAGTGGCGGCCGAGTGCCGCGGTGACGGGCATCGACGTCGCCAACCGTACCGTCAAGACCGAGTTCGACAGCATCCGCTTCGACGAGGCGGCCATCTACCCGAACGTGCGCGGCTCGACGCTGATCGAACAGCTCGGCCTGATGGCGCCGGCCAGCAAGAGCAACCAGAAGGAAGCGGACATCGACATCCGTTTCTACAACCTGATCGGCGACATGCACGTCTACGTCACCGGCGATTCGCGGCCGATGCCGTATTCGAAGAGCGGCAACACGTCCAACACCGAAGGGCATTACGTGGCGAAAGTGCTCGCCGCCCGCGCCCAGGGCAAGGAGATCGCGTGGACGTCACCGCAGACCCTGTGCTACTCGATGGTCGATGCCGACCCGACGCAGGCGATCTGGGTGGACACCTTCTACGGCTACGATGCCGCGAAGAACGAGATCACCGGCTTCAAGGACACGAAGGTCGACAACAAGCGCAGCCACGAGAACGCGCTGACCTATCTCGAATGGGGCCGGGGCATGTACCGCGACATGTTCCGTGCCTGAGCGGGCGCCCGCGATGGATACCGATATCGCATCGCAGATCGGATCGGCGGCCGGCCGGCCCGGAGAATGCCTGTGAACGATCGCCGGCAGTTCGTCCAACTGTGTGCCGGCACGGCAATCGCCTCCGCACTCGCACACGGACGGGCGGCCGCGGCCGCCGGCACGCAACGATACGACGCGGCGCGGCTCGTCCACGCCGACGGCTCGCCGCTGAAGGGCGGCGACGTGCCGCTCGACGAGGCGATGGTGTTCGCCTACCCGTATCGCGGCGTGCCGTGCTTCCTGATCAATCTCGGCGACCGGCGCCCGCGCACGGAACGCCGGTCGTCCCCCGAAGACGGTGACTACACGAATCCGGCCGGCGTCGGCAAGGCGGGCAATCTCGTCGCCTATATCGCGATCTGCACGCATCAGTCGAGCTATCCGCGCCCGCCGATCAGCGTCATCCGCTACGAAACCTCGGGCAGCGCGCTGGCCGGCAAACCCGGGCAGATCGTCTGCTGTGCACACGGCAGTGTTTTCGACCCAGCCGACGGCGCGCAGCGTGTGTCGGGGCCGGCGATGCATCCGCTGCTGCCGGTGGAACTGGCCTGGGATCCCGCGTCCGACGAATTGCAGGCCGTCGGCACTGTCGCCGAGACGTATCTCGAACGCTTCTTCAAGGCGTTTCGCTCCGAACTGATCGACGGTTTCGGGCCGGGCAGCTACCGGCAGGCGGTCGGAGGCACCGCAACGACGATGCGCCTGAGCGAGTATTCGAAGGTGGTGTCGACCTGTTGAGGATCGCGTTTCGATGCTCGATCTTTCCGGATGGCAATGAGGTCTCGCATGGTTTGATCTCCAGGCACGGCGCAATCTGACGATGTGGTCACATTGAGACTACAATTGAAGTGTCTGAATTGCTCTCTGGAGAATCGCCATGAGCGCCACTGCCAATACCTACGTCCGCGCGCGTATCGACACCGACACCAAGGAGCGTGCAGCAAGCGCGCTTGAAGCAATGGGGCTGACGATCTCCGACGCCATCCGGCTGCTGATGCTGCGTATCGCCGAGGAACACCGCCTGCCCTTCGATGTGAAGGTGCCCAATGCCGCCACAAAGGAAGCCCTTGCCGAACTCGAAGCTGGCAAGGGCAGAAAGTTCGTCAGCGTGGACGAGCTGATGGCGGATCTGCATGCGGACGATTGAGCGCTCATCCGCCTTCAAGAGGGATTACAAGCGTGAAGCCAGGGGTCAGCACCGAGCGACGCTCGATGTCGTGCTCAAGCCGGTGCTGATTGCACTGGCATCTGATCAGGCCCTCGATTTGCGCTATCGCGATCATGATCTTTCCGGCGATTGGGCGAGTTATCGAGAGTGCCACGTCAAGCCCGATTTGCTGCTGATCTACCGAAAATTCGAACCCGATATCCTGCGGTTGGCACGGCTTGGCTCGCATAGTGAACTTTTTGGCTGAAGCCCGTAGTATCTTGTAAGATACTTTATGGAGCTTCGTACCTACACCACCAGTACGGGTCACAAGCCCGTCGAGGAATGGTTGCAGGCGCTACGAGATCGGCGTGCCCGGGCACTGATCCTGGCCAGACTCGCCCGGGTACAGACTGGCAACTTTGGTGACTGCAAGTCGCTTCGTGAAGGCGTACAGGAGTTGCGGGTGGACTATGGACCCGGATACCGTGTCTACCTCAGCCGACAGGGTGATGTACTGGTGCTGCTGCTTTGCGGTAGCGACAAGAGCGGCCAGGGCCGTGCCATTGCGCGGGCTGTCGAGTATCTGAAGGACTGGAAGCAAAGAGGCAAGCCATGACTACGCGCCGTGATTCAAGTTTCGACGACTATCTCGCCGAGACGCTGAAGGATCCGGTCGAGGCGGCGGCCTACGTTGAAGCCGCTCTTGAGCTCGAGGACACGAATGCGCTGCTGGTGGCACTGCGCCACGTTGCGCGGGCTCACGGCATGACTGACGTGGCGCAGCGCGCTGAACTCGGGGAGAAGACGCTGTTTCGCGCGCTGGGCAAGGATGGGAACCCGACACTGGCAACCATGCAGAAGCTTCTGCATGCGATGGGTCTGCGTTTGAGCGTAGCGCCATCGCATGAGGTAGAAGCCGTCTGAGCGCGATCGCCTGCATCCATGGCTTTTCATCCAGTGAGGCCGATTCGATCCGGATGGTCATGCAGATGCGGCGAGACACCGGTGCTTATATGACACCGGAAAAGAAAAAGGGGCTACGTCACCGTAACCCCTTGATCCTGTTGGTAGGCCGTACTGGATTCGAACCAGTGACCAACGGATTAAAAGTCCGCTGCTCTACCAGCTGAGCTAACGGCCCGCCGATTTCGCAAACTGTCGGCGTGGATGGAAGAATGCCCGAAGGCGATCATCCGCCGCTCGACTTCCCAGGCCGGGAACTGCCGGGCCTGTGAAAGATGCGAAGCCTGCTATTTTATGATTCATGGCGGGCTACGTCAAACCGGAGCTGTACTCTGCGTGCCTGACCTGCGACCGCGCCGCAGTGCCGGACATGCCGCCGATCGCTTTCGGGTCCGACGGGCTCCAGAGTGTGGGCCGGTCAGCGCGGCAGGCTCGCGAGTCGCTCGCGGGCGCGCTGGGCGGCCTGGCTGTCCGGGTAGCGGGCGACGACCTCGTCGAGTGTCTTGCGCGCGTCGCGCGGTGCGCCGCTTTCGGCCTGCGCGTAACCGATGTTGAACAGGGCGTCGGGTGCGCGCGGGTTGTCGGGGTAGTTCTTCAGCAGCAGTTGCTGGCTGGCGATGGCCGCCGGGTAGTCTTTCAGGGCGAACTGGCTGCTGCCGAGCCAGAACAGCGCACCGGGCTGGTAGGGGCTGTCCGGATACTGCGCGCGGAATTCTTCCAGCGCTTTGGCCGCCGCACGGTAGTCGCCCGAACGGAAGGTCTGCAGTGCGCTGTCGAATGCCTGTTTTTCCTTCTGGTCGACCGTGACCGGGCGACCGTCGATCTCGACGACGACCGGTTCGAATTTGCCGATTCTCGTGCCGCTTTCGTCGATCGGGCCGCCGGGTGCTCCGGCAGTGCCGGCGAGGCGATGTTCGAGTTCTTCGAGACGCCCGCGCAGCCGTGCGATTTCCTCCTGCATCTGCTGCAGTTGCGATTGCAGTTCGAGCTGGCCGCGTGTACCGGATTCGACCCGTTCGACGCGCGTCGTCAGGTCATCGACACGGCGTTCGAGCGAATCGAGCCGGTCACGCGTTTCCTGCTGCAGCAGCTGCACGGTGCCGCGCAGGTCCAGGATGGCCTTGCGCGCATCGTTGTCGGCGAACAGTTGCGCGTGTGCCGGCGACCACGCGAGCGGCAGCGCCAGCAGCGCGCCGGCGACGAGCAGCGACGGCAGCGGGCGGCGGTTCATCAGGGATAGACGAGATCGGCGCGCCGGTTCTCGGCATGGGCGGCTTCGTCGTTGCCGGTGGCGCGCGGGCGTTCCTCGCCGAAGCTCACGGCCTCCATGCGGCTGTCCGGTACGCCGAGCACGGCCATGCCGCGGCGCACGGCTTCGGCGCGCTTCTGACCCAGTGCGAGGTTGTATTCGCGGCTGCCGCGCTCGTCGGTGTTGCCCTGGATGACGACGCGACGCTCGGGGTGCGACAGCAGGTAGTTGGCGTGCGCCTCGACCAGCGGACGGAATTCGTCGCGCACGACGAAGCTGTCGAAATCGAAATAGACGCTGCGCTGCGACAGCGGGCTGGCCGGGTCGTCGAGCGGATCGGTCTGTCCGGATCTTCCGGCTTCGGCGCTGCGATCGCCGATGCCGGCGGCACCGGCACCCTCTGCACGGCCATCCGCGCCGGCGCGGCTTTCGATCGGTGCCGGCTCCTGCAGGCCCGCTTCATCGTCCAGTTTTACGCTCGTGCCGCAGCCGGCGATGACGGCGGGCACCAGAGCGAAGAGGATCCAGCGGATCGTGGACTTCATGGTTTTCCTCGGTGAGATTGGATGGTTGGGTGAGGGAGTCGATGGAAGGCCAGGAGAGACAAAAAGGCTCGTCATGGCATGCGTCGGCTAGTGTATCGGAGAGCCGGGGGAAAGCGTGCCTGTCGTGGCGGAACGTGCCGCATTACTGCGGAAACGGACCCCAGGTCGGTTCCCGGATGTCGCCGCTGGCCGATGCGAGGCGCTGCCGCACGCGCGCGTCCACGGTGACGGCGACGAGGGAATCGCGGATGCCGGTGTGTGTGGCGAACATGACCCAGCGGCTGTTCGGCGCGAAGCTGGGCGACTCCTCGCGACCGGTTTCCGACAGGATCGTTTCGCGCCCGCTGGCCAGGTCGCGTACGACGATCAGGAAACGTCCTTCGCGTCGGGTCACGTGCGCCAGCAGGCGTCCGTCCGGGCTGGCGCGCGGGCTGACGTTGTATGAGGAGCCGAAGGTGATGCGCGTTGCCATGCCGCCATCGACCGGCATCCGGTAGATCTGTGGCGAGCCGCCGCGATCGGAGGTGAAGTACAGCGACTTGCCGTCCGGCGCGAAGGACGGTTCGGTGTCGATGCCCGGCGAGTCGGTGAGCCGGCGGGGTGCGCCGTTGCCGTCGGCGTTGATCAGGTAGATCTGCGACAGCCCGTCGCGCGTCAGGGCCACTGCCAGCGTACGACCGTCAGGCGACCAGGCCGGCGCACTGTTGCTGCCCTTGAAGTTGGCGACTGCGACCCGGGTCCCGGTCGCCAGTGTGTGCACGTAGACCACCGGCTTGCGGCTCTCGAACGACACGTAGGCGATGCGCGTGCCGTCGGGCGACCAGGCCGGCGAGATGATCGGCTCCGGCGACGTCAGTGGCCACACGACGTTTTCGCCATCCCAGTCGGCGACGTTGAGCCGGAACCGGCCATCGTCTTCTTTCGACACGAAGGCGATCCGCGTCGAGAAAATGCCTTTTTCGCCGGTGATCAGCTCGTACACCCGATCGGCGACACGGTGCCCGCCGAAGCGCAGATCGCCCGTCGAGACGATGAGCGATTCGGCGCCCAGGACGTTCTGCCGCACGGCGTCGCCAAGCTGATAGCGCAGGTCGTGGCGGCCATCCGCGGTCGTCGAGACTGATCCGGTCAGGACGGTGTCGGCGCCGCGCGCGCGAATGGTGGCGTAATCGGGGCGCCCGGAATGCGCTCCGGCGACCGCCGATGAACCCGGGTCGATGATGCGAAACGAACCGCTGCGCGCCAGGTCGCTGCGGATGACTTCGACGACCGCGCGCGCATCGGCATCGTCACCGGCGAAATCCGCAATGGCTACCGGATAGAGCGTCGCGCCGATGCCGGAAACGTCAAGGCGCATTTGCGCCTGGACGGCAGCGGGCAGGAAGAGTGCGACGACGGTCGCCAGCAGAAATTGCCTCATGAACTCCCTCGAAGCACTGAAAACGGACGGAGCGGTCAGCCGTGCCGGGAAGGCGCGCCGGCACGGGTGCGGATGATCGCTTCAGACGTTCGGATCGATTATAGCGATCCGCCGGACGCGGCTGACGACGTCACCCGTTCCGGGAACGAGTGATGCCACCCACATGATCTCAATGATCGTCGAGCGGCCCGCTCGTGATTTCGATCGAATCGGGGACGGTCCCGTCGGCCCGTTTCGGCAGCGGATCGCTGCGCTCGATCCCGCGCTGGGCGGCAGCATCCCAGGATGGCAGGCCACTGGAACGGACCAGTTCGACCGACCGGATCCGGCCCTCCGGCGTCAGACGCACATGGAACACCGCTTTCGGATTGCCGCTCAGGCCGGGCGGAACGAGAAAGACGGTGTTGCTGCGGATGATGCCCGAGAGCTGGGCGGCATAGCCTGCGTCGGCGCCGCTGCCCGCACTGCCGCTGGCGCCGGTACCCGAGCCCGAGCCGGCCTGTTCGCGCAGACCCTCCAGATATTGCGCGCGCTCCTTCGCTTCCCGTTCCTTCTGCGCCTTCTGTTCGGCTTCGCGTTTTGCCTTTGCTTCAGCTTCGCGCTTCGCTTTTGCGTCAGCTTCACGCTTCGCCTTTGCTTCGGCTTCCCGCTTCGCTTTTTCCTCGGCTTCGCGCTTCGCTTTTGCTTCGGCCTCACGCTTCGCCTTTGCCGCAGCTTCCTTCTCCTGCCGGGTTTTCTCCTCGGCGGCTCGCTGTTCTTTTTCCTTCGCCTCGCGCCGTGCCTTTTCTTCCGCTTCCTGTCGGGCCTGTTCCTCTTTTGCCTTCTGTTCCCTGAGCCGCTCTTCGGCCGCCCTGGCTTCGCGTTCGCGCTCCTGCCGGAGTTTTTCCTCGGCTTCGATGCGCGCTTTCTTCTCTGCTTCCTGGCGCGCGCGCGCCTCGGCCTCCTGACGTGCCTGTCGTTCGGCTTCGAGACGGGCGGCTTCCTCTGCCGCGCGGCGCTTCTGCTCTTCTTCCGCCCGCTGTCGTTCGGCCCGGGCGCGCCGCACCTGCTCGATGGCGATGTCCGGATCCATCGCTTCGGCCGGAGCCTGGGCCCGGCGCGCGAGGGCATCCACAGTCCGCGGCGGCAATTGCGGAGCGTGGGTCGAGGGTGTCGGGGCGGGTCTGACTTCGGGTTCTGCCGCGGGCGGCTCGGGGGCGTCTGCCGGGAGCCACAATTCGGCGCTCACTCCCTCGGGCGCATGCGTCTGCCAGCGGATGCCGCTGACCAGCATGGCGACGAGCAGGGCGTGCACCAGCAGGGCCAGCAGAAAGGCCTTCGCGCCGCTGCGTGGCGGCGAGACACGATTCTGCCGGCCGTGGCGACCCGCCTGCAACGACGGAGTCCGGCGCGCTGCGCCCGGATCCGGCTGCCGTTCACTCATCTTCGTTCAGGTTGCGTGCGAAGGACATCGTGCCGGTGCGCTCACGAAGCCGGTTTGACCAGCAGGGCGATGCGTTCGATGTTCATCCGGCGCAGTTCGCTCATGACGTCGATCACGGTTTCGTACTTCACGTTGCGATCGCCGCTGATGACGACCGGCATCGCTTCGCCATCGCCGCGGATCTGCTCGATCGCGCCGGGCAGATCGGCACGGCCGACGCGCCGCTCGGACGGATCACCGGTGTTGATCCCGCGTACGCGCAGTTCGCCGTCGACGTGCACCTGGACTTCGATGTAGCGATCGGGTTGCGCACTGCTGCGCCCGGCGCTGGGCAGATCGATGGTGCCGGGCGGCAGCATCGGCGCCGTGACCATGAAGATCACGAGCAGCACCAGCATCACGTCGATGTACGGCACGACGTTGATTTCGTTCATCATGCGGCGACGGCTCCGTCGCCCGGTTCCGTTGGCGGCCATCCCGCGTCACCTCGCCTGCCGGTGCAGGATATTGGAGAATTCCTCGATGAAATTCTCGAACCGGGTCGCCAGCCGATCCGTGTCGGCGGCATAGCGGTTGTACGCGACCACCGCCGGGATGGCGGCGAACAGGCCGATGGCCGTGGCGACGAGCGCTTCGGCAATGCCCGGCGCGACGGCGGCCAGCGTTGCCTGGTGCACGTTCGACAGGCCGCGAAAGGCATTCATGATTCCCCAGACCGTTCCGAACAGCCCGATGTAGGGGCTCACCGAGCCGGCGGTGGCGAGCAGGGGCAGGCCGGATTCCAGTTCGTCGAGTTCGCGCTGGCAGGCGGCACGCATGGCGCGGCGCGAGCCGTCGAGCATGGCGTTGACGTCGCCCGGTTTCTGCTCGCGGGTCTTGAGGAATTCGCTCATGCCGGATTCGAAGATGCGCGCCAGCGGGCCGGGGTCGGTACCGGCCGCGCGAATTTCGTCGTACAGGGCTCCCAGATCCCGATCGGTCCAGAAAGTTTCCTCGAAGGCGCCCGTCGAGCGCTGGGCCGCGCGCAGCGCAAAGCTCTTGCGAAAGATGACCGTCCAGGAAGCGAGCGAAATCGCCAGCAGGAGCGCCATCACAAGCTGTACGAGCAGGCTCGCGTGCAGGACCAGCGTGACGATCGACAACTCGTTGTTCATGATGTCCGGCCTGCGGCGGGATGCGCGAAAGAGAGCCCCGGATCGATTCGCGGCCCGTCGGGAAGTCTGTTTCCGCCCGGCACGTTGGCAGCGGCTTCGGGCAGCGTCTGCAGGATGGCGTCGCGCAGCGGCTTCGGAAAACCGGTTGCGCGCCCGTCCGCCTGGCGGATGGCCGCGAAGCGCAGCTGCGCGGTGACGAGAATTTCGTCGGCGCCGATCTGACGCGCCGTCTGCCGCAGCGTGCAGCTGGCGCGCTGCACCGCGAGCGGCTCGACGTCGATCAGCAGCTCGTCATCGAGACGGGCCGGGCGCTGATAATCGAGGCAGATGTCGCGCACCACGAGCAGGATGCCGTGATCGGCGGCCAGTGCGCGGTGACCGAAGCCGAGCGCACGCAGCCAGTCGGTGCGGGCGCGCTCGAAGTAGCGCAGCCAGTTCGCGTAATAGACGATGCCGCCGGCATCGGTGTCTTCGTAATAGACGCGCACCGGCATCGACCAGGCGGGACGCGGTCGGGCACCGGGGTGCAGGGCGGCGTTGCCGCAGGGCGGCTGCGATGTTGTCATCGCGGGCGATTCTACCGCGCCCCTCCATCCGGGCCGTCCCACAGTTCATCGCTGTTTCCGGGCGCCGACAGGCCGAAGTGCCTCCAGGCGGCGGCCGATGCGATGCGTCCGCGCGGCGTGCGCTGCAGATAGCCCTGCTGGATCAGGAACGGTTCCAGGACGTCCTCGATCGTCTCGCGCTCCTCGCCGATGGCGGCGGCCAGATTGTCGAGTCCGACCGGTCCGCCCGAGAATTTCTCGAGGACGGCCAGCAGCAGCTTGCGGTCCATGACGTCGAGCCCGCTCGCATCGACGTCGAGCATGCGCAGTGCCGCATCGGCCGTGCCTGGGTCGATGCGGCCGTCACCGCGGACTTCGGCATAGTCGCGCACCCGGCGCAGCAGCCGGTTGGCGATGCGCGGCGTGCCGCGCGAGCGCCGGGCGATCTCGCGCGCGCCGGCGGGGCTCGCCTGCACGCCGAGCAGCTGCGCCGAGCGCGCGACGATGTGCGTGAGTTCGTCGACGTCGTAGAACTCGAGCCGGGCGACGATGCCGAAGCGGTCGCGCAGCGGGTTGGTCAGCATGCCGGCGCGCGTGGTGGCGCCGACCAGCGTGAACGGCTGCAGGTCGAGCTTGATCGAGCGGGCGGCCGGGCCCTCGCCGATCAGGATGTCGATCTGGAAGTCCTCGAGCGCCGGGTACAGGATTTCCTCGATGACCGGTGACAGACGGTGGATTTCGTCGATGAACAGGACGTCGTTGCGTTCCAGATTGGTCAGCATTGCCGCCAGATCGCCGGGGCGCTCCAGCACCGGGCCGGAGGTCTGGCGCAGGTTCACACCCATTTCGGCGGCGACGATGTGAGCCAGCGTCGTCTTGCCCAGGCCGGGCGGGCCGAACAGCAGCAGATGATCGAGCGCTTCGCCGCGCGCACGCGCCGCCGCGACGAAGATCTCCAGCTGCTCGCGGATCTTCTTCTGGCCGACGTATTCGGCCAGCCGGTGCGGGCGCAGCGCGCGCTCGGCCAGCTCCTCGCCCGGCGAAGCCGGGGCCGGAGCGACGAGACGGTCGTCTTCGATCATCGGACCAGCAGTTTCAGCGCCTGCCGGATGCCTTCGGCCACGGCGATGCCGGCCGGCAGCCGGGCAATGGCCGCCGACGCTTCACGTTCCGAGTAGCCCAGCGCCAGCAGCGCCTGCAGCATGTCGGTGCCCGGGTCGCTCGCCGCGGCACCAGGGTCGGCACTCACCGCGGTCGCCGGTCCGAGCTTGCCTTCGAGTTCGAGTAGCAGCCGCTCCGCCGTCTTCTTGCCGATGCCCGGTACCTTGCGCAGGCGGGTCGCGTCCTGCAGTGCGACCGAGCGCGCCAGTTCGTCCACCGACAGGCCCGAGAGCACGGCCAGCGCCGTGCGTGCACCGACGCCGGCAATGCGGATCAACTGGCGGAAGGCATCGCGCTCGGCCGTCTGCAGGAAGCCGAACAGCAGCAGTGCGTCGTCGCGCACGACCATCTGCACGAGCAGGCTGACCGGCGCACCGGTGGCCGGCAGGTCGTAGAACGTGCTCATCGGCACGTCGAGTTCATAGCCGACGCCGCCGACGTCGACGAGTACGCCCGGTGGATGCTTTTCGAGGAGCGTGCCGCTCAATCGTCCGATCATGTCGGGATGGTACCGTGTGCGTCGGGTGCGGGGAATGCGGTCCGGTTCGAAGCTTTCGGACGGCCTTGCCGGCGGTGTGGCAGCGTCCTGCGCCGCCGCCGATGGCCACCGGGATTCCCGACGGGGGAGGCCGTCGTGCCGTCCGATGCTGATCAGTCGACGCGCAGGCGCCCGCGCCGCTGTGCGAGCCGGCGCGTTGTGGCCGTTCGTGTGCCCGTCGATCGCCGACTGGCCTGGACGGTGAGCACGGCGTTCATCGCGCTGGCGTTCAGCTTGTCCGCATGGGCGTGGCAGATCGCGCAGGCCAGCGCGTCGGCGGCATCGGTCGCGGGTGCGGCCGGCAGCGCGAGCAGGCGTTGCACCATGTGCTGGATCTGCGATTTGGCGGCCCGGCCGTAACCGGTGACGGCCTGCTTGACCTGCAGCGCCGTGTATTCGTGCACGGTCAGGCCGCGTGCGACCATGGCGGTGATCGCCGCGCCGCGCGCCTGTCCGAGCAGCAGCGTCGACTGCGGGTTGACGTTGACGAAGACGATCTCGGCGACCGCGCTGTCGGGCTGATAGCGTTCGATGATTTCGGCGATGCCGTCATGGATCGTCTTCAGCCTTGGCGGCAGCGAGCCGACCGGAATGCGGATGACGCCGCTGGCGACGTAGCGCAGCCGGCTGCCGTCGCTGTCGATGACGCCGAAGCCGGTCAGGCGCAGCCCGGGGTCGATGCCGAGAATGCGCGCAAAGCCGGGCTCCGGCGTGCCGCGCGCGCCCGCTTCAGGCGTTCTCATGGCTGCTCGCCATCGTCCGGCTCACGGCCCGCGTGCCGAAGACGGTGCTGCGGCACGGCGAGAGGCGAAGCGGTGAGGTCATCCGGGCGCGGCCGATGGCTTCACGCGTCTCAGTGCCGGAAATGGCGCATGCCGGTGAACACCATCGCAAGACCGTGTTCGTCGGCCGCCGCAATCACTTCCTCGTCGCGCATCGAGCCGCCGGGCTGGATGACGGCGATCGCACCGGCTTCGGCGAGCACGTCCAGGCCGTCGCGGAACGGAAAGAAGGCGTCCGAGGCAACGACCGATCCTTTCAGATCCAGCCCGGCATTGCCAGCCTTGATCGATGCGATCCGCGTCGAGTCGACGCGGCTCATCTGGCCGGCGCCGACGCCGAGCGTGGCGCCGCCGCCGCAGAAGACGATCGCGTTCGATTTCACGTATTTCGCCACGCGCCAGGCGAACAGCAGGTCGCGGCGCTGTTCGTCGGTCGGCGCGGTGCGGGTGACGATCTTCCACTCGTCGACACCGACAGCGCCGCGATCGGCGCTTTGCACGAGCAGCCCCGAGCCGACCCGCTTGAGATCGAAGGCCGCGCGCGGCGCGCTGCCGGCCGGCGCCGGCGCGATCTCGAGCACGCGCACATTGGCCTTGGCCTGGAACACCGAGCGCGCTTCGTCGTCATACGCCGGCGCGAGCACGACTTCGACGAACTGCCCGGAGAGCGCGCGCGCCGTCGCGCCGTCGACCGCGCAGTTGAAGGCGATGATGCCGCCGAAGGCGGACACCGGGTCGGTACGGAAGGCGAGCCGGTAGGCCTGTTCGGCGTCCGGCCCGAGCGCCACGCCGCACGGATTGGCGTGCTTGACGATGACGCAGGCGGGGCTGTCGAAGGACTGCACGCATTCCCAGGCGGCGTCGGCGTCGGCAATGTTGTTGTACGACAGTTCCTTGCCCTGCAGCTGGCGCGCGCTGGCCAGCGTGCCCGGCGCCGGATCCGGGTCGCGATAGAACGCGGCCTGCTGATGCGGGTTCTCGCCGTAGCGCAAATCCTGCAGCTTGATGAAATGCCGGTTGAACTGCGCCGGGAAATCGCTGCGCGAGCCGTCTGCGCGCAGCGACGACAGGTAGTCGGAAATGGCCCCGTCATAGCGTGCGACGGCGTCGAAGGCTGCCACGGCCAGCGCGAAGCGCGTGGCATCGGCGAGCCCGCCGTCGGCGCGGATCTCGGCGATTGCCGATGCGTATTGCGACGGATCCGTCAGCACGCCGACGCCGCGCCAGTTCTTGGCGCCGGAGCGCACCATGGCCGGGCCGCCGATGTCGATGTTCTCGATCGCCTCTTCGAGCGTGCAGTCGGCGCGCGCGATCGTGGCCTCGAACGGATACAGGTTGACGACGAGCAGGTCGATGGTGTCGATGCCGTGCTCCCCGAGTGCCGCCATGTGTGCCGGGACTTCCCGCCGTGCCAGCAGGCCGCCGTGGATGTGCGGGTGCAGGGTCTTCACGCGCCCGTCGAGCATTTCCGGAAAGCCCGTATGCGCGGAAACCTCGGTCACCGGCAGACCCTCGTCGGCCAGCAGCCGGGCCGTGCCTCCGGTGGAGAGGATGCTCACCCCGAGCGCAGCCAGTTCGCGCGCCAGCGCTACCACGCCGGTCTTGTCGGAGACGCTGATCAGCGCGCGTCGTACCGGAATGTTCATCGCCGCATCTCCCGAAGCATGCCGTGCATCTGCAGTTTCTTGCGCAGGGTGTTGCGGTTGATGCCGAGCATCTCGCTGGCGCGCAACTGGTTGCCGTGCGCTTCGCGCATGACGACTTCGAGCATCGGTCGTTCGACTGCCTGGATCACCATTTCGTAAATCGCAGCGGGCTGCGTTCCTTCGAGATCATGAAAATACCGTTCGAGACTGTGTATGACCGCCTCGTTCAGAGAGGAGGGACCGTTCATGCTGCATTGCTCCGTGGGAACGTGCTGTCCTGATCGCGGCGTGTCGGGTCACCGGCTCCGGCGATCGCGGCGCGAACCAGTCATCGATCGCGTCGAGTTGCGCGCGCGCGCTGTCGAGGCGGTGGAAGCGGGCAAGGAACTGCGTCACCGATGATGCCGGAGAGTCGCCACCGTTGCCACCGTCACTGTCATCCGCTTCGGCCGCGCGCGCCTGCAGATACCACTGCACGTGTTTGCGTGCGCTGCGCACGCCACGCTCTTCGCCGTAGAGCGCGTAGTGATCGAGCAGGTGCCCGTGCATCAGCGCATGCAGCGCTCCGTCGTCCGGTTCGCCCGGGTCCTCGCCGGTGTCGAGGTAGTCGGTGATCCGCCGGAACAGCCACGGCCGGCCGCGTGCGGCCCGTCCGATCATCACCGCATCGGCGCCGGTGCGCTGCAATACCCGTGCCGCCTCCTGCGGCGAATCGATGTCGCCGTTGGCCACCACCGGGATGCCGACCCGCGTCTTGACCTCGGCAACCGTGTCGTGCTCGGCACGGCCCCGAAAGGCGCAGGCACGGGTACGGCCGTGCACGACCAGCATCCGGGCGCCGGCGTCCTCGAACGCCCGTGCCAGCCGGCCGGCATTGCGTTGCCGCAGGTCCGGGCCGGTGCGCAGCTTCACGGTGACGGGGACTTCGACCGCATGGGCCACGGCTTCGACGATGGCGATGGCGAGCGCTTCCTGTGCCATCAGGGCCGAACCGGCGGCGACCCGGCAGACCTTGCGTGCCGGGCAACCCATGTTGATGTCGATCACCTGCGCGCCGGCGGCCACGTTTTCGCGCGCGGCGCGGGCCATGGTCTGCGGATCGGCGCCGACGATCTGTACCGCGCGCAGACCGTCCTCGCCGCTGTGATCGAGTCGTGCCCGGGTCTTCGCACTCGTGGCCAGCAGCGGATCGGACGTGGCCATCTCCGAGACCGCATAGGCGGCGCCGAAGCGCCGGCACAACTGGCGGAAAGGGCGATCGGTGATGCCGGCCATCGGTGCGACGAGTACCCGGTGGGTGATCGCATGCGGGCCGATCCGGAAAGCTGCGGGTTTCATCAGGCGGCTGCGACCCTGACGGACGGGAGGCCGATTCTATCGAAAAAGGCGGGGCGTTCGGACGCTCGACGGCCGGGGCGCGAAAAAGTCCGGTGGCAGCGGACCGCGCCAGCCGAACATCAGTTGGCGGGCAAACCGGTTGCGCAGCGGCCCGGCGCGATCGAGCAGATCGAGTGCCAGCGAATGGATCGGCGCACTGCCCGGCAGCCGGAAGACGCGCGCGAGGGTATCGGTGATGCCGATCGTCAGCCTGCGGTCGATGCTGCGCCGGCAGCGGAACCGTGTCGGGACGAAGTGCATCGACGTGCCCTGTGCGCACGCATCGCCGAGGAGCTGCGCCAGCTCGAACGCGTCACGCAGGCCGAGGTTGAGTCCCTGGCCGGCGACCGGGTGCAGGGTCTGCGCGGCGTTGCCAATCGTCACGACCGACGGATCCGTGTCGGCATCGGCCCGTCGGCGCTGCAGCGGGGCCTGGAAACGCTCGCTGGCCAGGCGCACAGTGCCGAGCACGTCGCCGGCCATGGCCTGCAGTTCTGATCCGAAGGCGCCGGCGTCCAGATCCAGCCGCCGCTGCGTCACGGCGGGCGGTGCGCACCAGACGAGCGCATGGCGGCGCGGCTCCGGCAGCGGCAGGATGGCCAGCGGACCGTCCGGCGTGAAACGCTCGAAGGCGACGTCGGGCAACTCGCGCGACACCTCGATCTCGGCCAGCAGCGCGCTTTGCCGGAAGTCGAGCGTGCGTGCCGCCGCGTGTGGGTCACCATCGGCGCGGATGCGGATCGTCGGGCCGGACGGGCCCGTGTCGGCTGTCTGGCTGGCCTGATTGGTCCGGCTGCCCTGGCCGGCGGCTGTCGACCGCTCCGGCATGGTGGCCATGGCGAGCGCGCCGGACAGCGCTTCGTGCAATGCGCCATAGCGCACGACCGCGCCGAGTCTGGATGCCCCGAGATCGTCGGCGTCGATCGACGTCACCCCGCGACCGCGGGAAAACGACACTTCCACCCGCCGGATCGGTGCCGCCGGCGGCAGGTCGATGATGCGCCCTAGCAGCTGCAGGCTGCCCAGCGACAGAGCGAGCGAACGCGCCGCCAGTGCGGGCGGCAGTGGGTCGGCCGACCCGACGGCGTGGTCGATCGTGTCTTCCGCAAAGCCCTGACGGGCGAGAAAGAGACGCAGCGCGAGCGCGACCGGTCCGCGCCCTTCGATCCGCAGCTGCGTCGCGGCATTCACGCTTCACCCTCTGTGCGCTGCATGGCGGCCTCGATGTCGGCAACCGTTTTCGGTGCCTCGAGGGTCAGGACTTCGTTGCCGCTGTCGGTCACGAGGACGTCGTCTTCGATGCGGATGCCGATATCGTGGAATTCGCGTGGAACGTCGTCGGCTGCCCGCACGTACAGCCCTGGTTCGACCGTCGTGACCATGCCCGGGCGCAGAATGCGCGAGGCCGGCGCGCCGTTGGTTTTCACGCCATCGGGTTCGACGTAGTCCCCGCAGTCATGGACGTCGATGCCGAGCCAGTGCCCCGTGCGATGCATGTAGAAGCGCCGCCAGGAGCCGGATTCCAGCGCTGCGTCGAGCGGTCCGGCGATCAGTCCACAGTCGATCATGCCCTGGGCCAGCACGCGCACCGCGGCCTCGTGCGCGTCGTCGAAGCGTGCCCCCGGATGCACCGCGGCGATGGCCGCCTGCTGTGCCTCGAGCACGATCTCGTACAGCCGGCGCTGCGCCGGGCTGAAACGGCCGTTGACGGGAAAGGTGCGGGTGATGTCGGCCGCGTAGACGTCGAACTCGCAGCCGGCGTCGATCAGCAGCAGCTGACCGTCCCGCAGGACGGCGTCGTTGGCGCGGTAGTGCAGTACACAGGCATTGGCGCCCCCGGCGACGATCGATCCGTACGCCGGTCCGCTCGCGCCATTGCGGCGGAAGGTGTACTCGAGCTCGGCTTCGATTTCATACTCGTGCAGGCCGGGGCGGGTCAGGCGCATGGCACGCAGGTGGGCCGCCGCCGAGATCGATGCCGCCCGGCGCATGAGCGCGAGCTCGTGTTCGTCCTTGAGCAGGCGCATCTCGTCGAGCACCCGCTCCAGGTCGATCGCCTGTGTCGGCGCGCGCACGCCGGCACGGACCTGTGCGCGCACGGCCTGCAGCCAGAGACGCACCGAGCGATCGAGGCCTGCGTCGCGGGCGAGCGCATGCCAGATGGCTGGTTGGCCGGCCAGCAGGCGCGGCATTTCGTCGTCGAGCGTCTCGATCGCTGCGCCGCGATCGAAGCCGAAGCGTTCGGCGCCGGCCTGGGGCCCGAAGCGGAAGCCGTCCCAGGTTTCGCGTTCGACGTTCTTCGGCCGGCAGAACAGTACCGATTCAGCCCGCCCGGCATCGGCGACGAGGACGATCGCCGCCTCCGGTTCGGGAAAGTCCGTCAGATAGCGGAAATGGCTGTCGCTGCGGTACGGGTACTCATTGTCCCGGTTGCGCAGCACTTCGCGCCCGGTGCGAATGATGGCGACGCCGCCGCCGCGGGCGTGCATGGTGTCGAGAACGCGCTGACGGCGTCGTGCATATTCATCCATCGTGTCGGTTCCGGTCATCAGGGTGCCTGTCGTCGGCCAGGCCGATGCGCAATTGTGCATCCAGCCAGGCCAGTCGCTGCGGAGTGCCGACGTCGACCCACAGGCCATCGTGACATTCGCCGCCGGCCAGGCCGGCATCGGCAGCGGCACGCAGCAGCGGCCCCAGCGCCGCCCTGGGCGGTTGATTCCGGGCACCGGCGCCCGGGTTCGACGTCGGTGCGAGCCCGCGGAACAGGTGCGGGTCATACAGACCGATGCCGCTGAACGTCCAGCGTGGTCGTCCATCGTTGCGCAATCTGCCCTCGCGCAGGGCAAAGTCGCCATCCGGGTGGTGCGGTGGATTCGGCACCAGCACACACCAGGCATGCAGGCCATCGACGCGCATCCGCCGCGCCAGGGCCGGCAGGCGACGGTAGTCGAAGTCGGTATGGATGTCGGCGGCAATCGCGGCGAAGGGCTCCGGACCCAGCAACGGCAGGGCGTGCGCGATGCCGCCGGCGGTCTCGAGCGCTTCGGGCTCCGGCGAGTAGCGGATCCGCAGCCCCCAGCGACTGCCGTCACCCAGTTCGGTTTCGATGCGCTCGCCGAGCCAGGCGTGATTGATGACGACCTCGGCAAAGCCGGCGCGGGCCAGCGCGAGCAGATGCCATTCGATCAGGGTACGTCCGCCGGCGCGCAGCAACGGCTTCGGGCAGGTGTCGGTCAGCGGGCGCATCCGTTCCCCGCGCCCGGCCGCCAGCAGCATTGCGCGCGGGCCACTGCGCGGATCTGCACCTTGCCCGGGTGCCGGCATGTTCAGAACGTGTGTCCGGTCACCCGCATCGTCGTCTCCTGTGCCGGCTCGATCCGTTCGATCAGGCGCGCCAGTGCGGCGAATTCGCGATAGCGGTGCACGGTGCGCAGCACATGGGCCAGCACCCGCGGCAGGTCGGCGAGGTAGCGTTCCTTGCCGTCACGGTGGTACAGGCGCGCGAAGATGCCGAGCACCTTGAGATGACGCTGCAGCCCCATCCATTCGATGTCGCGGTAATACTCGCCGAAGTCGGCGGGCACCGGCAGACGGTGCCTGCGCACAGCCTGCCAGTGGCGCACCGCCCAGTCGATCTGCCGCTCCTCGGGCCACTCGATGTAGGCATCGCGCAGCATCGACACGAGATCGTAGGTGAGCGGCCCGTACACCGCGTCCTGGAAATCGATTACCCCGGGGTGGGCGCCGGATGGCGGCATCATCAGGTTGCGCGAATGCCAGTCGCGATGCACGAACACGCGCGCCTGCGACAGGTTGTTCGCGAGCAGGGCCGAAAAGGCCGTCTCCAGCGTGTTGCGGTCGTCGTCCGTGAGCGTGACTCCGCGATGGCGTTCGACGTACCACTGCGGGTACAGGTCGAGTTCGCGTCTCAGCAGTGCCCGGTCGTAGTCGGGAAAGACGCCGCTGCGACTGGCCGCCTGCAGCCGTACCAGGGCATCGAGCGCGGCACGCATCAGCGCGTCGATCCGCGCGTCGTCGCCCGCACAGGCGTGCAGGAGATCCAGCCAGGTGGCGTCACCGAAATCCTCGAGCAGCAGGAAACCCTGTTCGAGGTCCTGCGCATGGATGTCCGGCACGCGCACGTCCGCCGCGCGCAATATCCGTGCGGCATGCACGAATGGACGGCAGTCTTCGTGCGCGGGCGGCGCATCCATGACGATCCGGCTCGCGGGGCGGGAACCCTCGACCGAAGCGGCGAGATCGATGCGGAAATATCGCCGGAAACTGGCGTCGGCCGACGCCGGCCGGATCGTCGCGGGCTCGAGCCCGTGTGCCGGTGCCAGATGTTCGAGCCACTCGCGCAAGGCGGCCAGACGTGCATCGGGATGCGGGCTCATGGCGTCCGGCGCGGAGGAGTTCGGGTTTTTGCTCGGCACGATCCGTATAATAATGACTCGCCGGGAGACGGGGCCTGCACGAACTGGCTCCGGATCGATCGTGTCGCTCATGCGCCCCGGTGCGCCCCGATGCTCCGGAACGTGCGTCGCGCGTTCCCGGTTTGTCCCGGCCCGTGCCGGCCCGGTATTGCCTCCGACGAATGCGCCGGCTCCGAACCCGAATTTTCTCCGTTGTGCTCGCCGCATCGTCCTTCGCCGTGACCGGCGTGGCGCATGCGCGTGGCGACGTCGGCGGCGTTGCTTCGCATCCGGCCGAAACGGTGGCTGCGCCGTCATCTGCCCCATCTTCCACCCCATCCGGCATCACCCTGCGTCTCGATCCCGTCCTGCCCGAGTCACGCCCGGCGTCCACTGACGATCGGCCGGTGTACGGCAGCGGCGAGCGGATTTCGGGTCGCGTCGATCGGGATGTCACGTTCTCGGGGAACGCCACCTTGCGCCAGGCCGGGACGGTGATCCGCGCCGACCGCCTGACCTGGTATCCGGACGATGATCAGTTGCTGGCCGTCGGTCGGGTGCGCGTGACGCACAAGGGCAATGTGTTCACGGGCCCGGAATTGGCGCTGAAACTCGATGACGACACCGGCTGGTTCGAGTCGCCCGGCTACTTCCTGCCGGCGTACGATGGCCGTGGCCAGGCCGCGCGCATCGATTTTCTCGGGTCCGATCGCCTGCGCCTGATCGATGCCAGCTACACCACCTGCCAGTTCGATGATCCGGACTGGATGCTGCACACCGACAGCATGACCCTGGATCAGGAACGGGAGGAAGGCCGCGGGCGCTCGGCCAGCCTATATTTCAAGGGCGTGAAGATCCTGGCCGTGCCGGTCTTCGCCTTTCCGCTTGGCGATCGGCGCCGCAGCGGTTTCCTGGCCCCGTCGATGTCGATTACGTCGCGCTCGGGAACCGAGGTGACCGTTCCCTGGTACTGGAACATTGCGCCGAACCAGGACATGACGCTGTACCCGCGCGTGAGCCTGCGCCGCGGCGTGCAGCTGGGCGCCGAATACCGCTATCTGCAGCCAACATATCACGGTACGGTGGCGGCCGAATGGAATCCGGAGGATCAGGTCGCACACCGCAGTCGTTATCTGTACGAATGGCGCAATGATTTTTCCGGCTGGGCCGGTTGGTATGGCGGCTGGAATGTGCGCGGGGTCTCGGACGACAATTATTTCGTCGACTTCGGACGCTCGATCGTGTCGAGTTCGGAACGCCTGCTGCCGCGGATCTTCACCGCTTCGCGCCTGCTGCCGGGCGACTGGACGGCCACGGTCAGTGTCGACACCTGGCAGTCGATCCTCGACGCGCGCCCGGGCCCGTACGAGCGCGTGCCGCATCTGCAGCTGCGCAATTTCCTGCGCGATGCCGGCGGCTTCGATCTCGACACGATGCTCGAGGCGACCCGCTTCCGCGCGCCGTCGGCCGGCCTGCCCGAGGGCTGGCGCAGCGTGGCCAATCTGCAGCTGAGCTATCCGGTCGTGCACCCGGGCTGGTTCATTTCGCCCAAGGCACAGCTGCATCTGAGCAATTACCAGATCGACGCCGGTGCGCACGGCTTTGGCGACCGCACGCGCAGCAGCGCGGTACCCGTGTTCTCGATCGACGGCGGCCTCGTCTTCGAGCGTCCGGCGCGCTTCTTCGGCCAGGACGTGACGCAGACACTGGAGCCGCGTCTTTTCTACGTGCGCATCCCGTACCGGGACCAGACGGGGCTGCCGGTCTATGACACCACACCGGCGGATTTCAATTTCGCGCAGCTGTTCTCGGAGAACACCTTCGTCGGCCACGATCGCATCGCAGACGCCAATCAGCTCACGGCCGCGATCGTTTCGCGTTTCATCGATCCGCACAGCGGCATCGAACGCTTCCGTTTCGCCATCGGTCAGCGAATCCACTTTTCGCAGCAACGCGTGACGCTGCCCGGAGTCCAGCAGCGCACCGACGAACGCTCGGACATCCTGGTGGCGGCCAGCGGCGAACTCGCGCGCCACCAGAGCTTCGATGCCGGCTTCCAGTACAGCGTGCGCGATCACGACGTGCCGCGCTATACCGCCCTGTGGCGTTATCTGCCGCCGGACGGGCGCATCCTGAACGTCGGTCTGCGCTTTCGGCGCAACGAAATCGGCCAGTTCGACACGTCCTGGCGTTGGCCGGTCGCCCGCGACTGGATGGCGCTCGGGCGCCTGAATTATTCCTTTCTCGACAGTGGCCGGGATCCGGTCAGCGGCGTGCCCAATGAACGCGGCGTGATCGAGTCGGTGTTCGGCTTCGAATACGACGCCTGCTGCTGGGCGACCCGTTTCGTCGCACAGCGCTTCCGCACGGCCGTCGGGCGCTCGACGACGGCATTTTTCATCCAGCTCGAACTCAAGGGGCTGGCCCGACTCGGTTCCGATCCCTTTGGTATATTGCGCCGGAACATTCCAGGTTATCGCCTGCCTGCCGAGCGGCCCGCCATGCCATCGCGCTATTCCGGTTACGAATGATCCAGATGATCTCTCGCGGATTCCTCCCTGGACTGATCATTTTCTGGTCGGTCTTCTTCCTGCCTGCGGCCGGCGCGCAGGCGCCGCTGCCGGCCGGCGTCGACCGGATCGCCGCCATCGTCAACAGCGAAGCAATCACCGAATACGAACTGCAGCAGCAGGTGCGCATGGCCGAGCGCCAGTTGCGCGAGCAGCGCATCGGACTGCCGCCGACCGACATCCTCGAGCGCCAGGTGCTCGAGCGGATGATCCTGAATCGTGCGCAGTTGCAGCTTGCCCGCGACGAGGGCGTGCAGGTCGACGACCAGCAGCTGGCGCGTGCGATGGAAGCGATTGCCGCCGAGAACGGCATGGATCAGACGCAGTTGCGCGCGCGCCTGGAGCGCCAGGGTGTCGAATACGATCATTTCCGGCGCGAAGTCCGCGAGCAGCTGATCCGGCAACGCTTGCGGGAACGCGAAGTCGACAGCCGGGTGCAGATCAGTGATGCCGACATCGACGCCTGGCTCGATGCGCATGCCGGGTCCGGCGACGCTGCCGGTACCGAGTTGCACGTGGCACAGATCCTCCTGCGCCTGCCCGAGAGCGCCGACGCCGCAGAAATCGAGCGTCAACAGAAACGTGCTGCGGAAATCGAGCGCCAGTTGCAGGCGGGCGCCGATTTTGCGCGCCTGTCGGCGGCATTCTCCGATGCGCCCGAGGCGATGAACGGCGGTTCGCTGGGCTGGCGCACGGCCGAGCGCCTGCCGCAACTGTTCGTCGACGCGGTGCGACCGCTGTCTCCGGGCGGCGTCTCGGGCGTGCTGCGCAGTCCGGCGGGCTTTCACATCCTCCAGCTCATCGACCGGCGCAGTGCCGGGCCGCTGGCGGCCGTCAGCCAGGCAACCGTGCAGACCCATGCGCGCCACATCCTGCTGCGCCCGAGCGAAGTGCTCAGCGAGGAGGAAGCCCGGCGCCGGCTGCGTGAGCTGCGGCGGCGCATCGAGGCCGGAACCGACGATTTTGCCGAACTCGCGCGGCAGTATTCTTCCGACGGCAGTGCCGGACGCGGCGGCGATCTCGGCTGGATCTATCCCGGCGATACCGTGCCCGAATTCGAGCGGGCCATGGACGCTCTCGCGCCGGGTCAGCTCAGCGATCCGGTACGCACTCCGTTCGGCCTGCACCTGATCCAGGTGATCGAACGGCGTACCGACCGCACGTCGCCGGACCGCATCCGCCAGCAGGCGCGCCAGGCGCTGCGCGAACAGCGCATCGACGAGAACTACGAAGACTGGCTGCGCCAGTTGCGCGATCGCACCTACGTCGAGTACAAGCTGGACCGCTTTGCGCTGGCCGATCCGCACGGTGAGCACTGATCGCGGACACCGGCCGCGCAAGCGTTTCGGACAACATTTTCTGGTCGACGAAGCCGTCGTCGACGCCATCGTCCGGGCAATCGATCCACGCCCGGGTGATGTCGTAGTGGAGATCGGGCCGGGGCAGGCAGTTCTGACCGACGCGCTGCTCGAAGTGCTCGCGCACCTGACGGCCGTGGAAATCGATCGTGATCTCGTCGCTCGCCTGCGCGCACGCCACCCGCCGCAACGGCTGACGCTGCACGAGGCCGACGCGCTGCAATTCAATTTCCGCGCACTGACCACCGCGAACGAACCGGGTCTGCGCGTCGTCGGTAACCTGCCGTACAACATTTCCAGCCCGCTGCTCGTGCATCTGCTCGGCGCCCGCGATCGCATCCGCGATCAGCACTTCATGCTCCAGCGCGAAGTCGTCGAGCGCCTGGCTGCACGTCCGGGTACGCGTGCCTTCGGTCGCCTGTCGGTCCTGATGCAGGCTTTCCATGACATCGAGTCCCTGTTCGACGTCGAGCCGCAGGCGTTCGACCCGCCGCCGAAAGTGATGTCGTCAGTCGTGCGCATGCGGGTGCGCAGGGCCGCCGACGCCTGGGATCCGGCACCGCTGCAGGCGGTGCTGGCGGTGGCTTTCAGTCAGCGCCGCAAGATGATCCGCAAGACCTTGCTGCCCTGGCTGCAGGCGCAGGGACGGCCGCTGCCCGACCTCGATCCGACGCTGCGCCCCGAAGACATCGACGTGCCGCAATGGCTGTCGATCGCCGGCCTGGGGGCAGTCTGAGCACGGACGAAGCGTTCGGATGCGGCCGAGCGCCTCATATCTTCCAGGGGAAGTCTCAGGCGGATGGATCCTCGATCAGTTCAATCTTG
>DAIUFU010000024.1:0-11929 GCA_036844405.1 Burkholderiaceae bacterium
AGCCGGCCAGGCGATCGGGCGCGGGCCGAGGGAGCGTGATTGTAGCAGAGTGCACCGCGCAATCCTGCGCCGTTGGCCCGCTCCAGTGGCGCGGTACCCGGCTGCGCCGGCACCGGCGGGACGCGCCGTCGGAACGTTTGTGCAGACCGTTCGGCCGGCCGATATGCATCCCCGTCTCCTGCTGGGGCACATTCGGAATTCTTTCGGAGTATCGAGCCCAATGCCTTTTGTCTGGGTCGGGTTGCTGCTGATCGTCCTGAAGTGGTTCGGGGTCACCCTGGTGGCCGACTGGTCCTGGTGGATCGTGCTCGCCCCGCTGGTGCTCGCCTTCACCTGGTTCGAACTGATCGAACCGCTGACCGGTCTGGATCGGCGTCGCCTCGTCGACGACGAGCAGGCGCGGCGGCACGAACGGCGGCTCGCACGCGATTTCCCGCAGTGGCGCGCGCGCTCGCGCAGTCGTCGCATGTCACGCGACTGAGCCCCCGCCTGCGCGGGTCGGCGCTCCGGCTATCATCGCGGTTGGGCAGGACAGCCGGATCTCCGATGCGATACGTCGTTTTCAACCAGAAGGGTGGGGTGGGCAAGTCCACGATCACCTGCAATCTCGCGGCCATCAGTGCCGCGCGCGGCCTGCGCACCCTCGTCGTCGATCTCGACGCACAGGCGAACTCGACGCAATATCTGTCGGGCGGTGCGGTGGATGAGGGTGCTGTCGGGCAGGAATCCGGTGCCGGCGCAGGCCGATCGACTGCATCCGGTGTTGCCGGACTGTTCGACCAGACGCTGAACTTCTCCTTGCGCCCGGCCGATCCGGGACAGTTCGTCGTTGCCACGCCCTGGCCGGGGCTCGATCTGATGGGGGCGAGCGCGCGGCTCGAGGAGATGCACGGCAAGCTGGAATCGCGCTACAAGATCTACAAGCTGCGCGAGGCGCTCGCCGCGCTCGAAGATCGCTACGATCGCATCTACATTGACACGCCGCCGGCACTGAATTTCTACACGCGCTCGGCACTGATTGCCGCCGATCGTTGCCTGATTCCGTTCGATTGCGATGAATTCTCGCGCCGGGCGCTCTATTCGCTGCTCGATGCGGTCGCCGAGATCCGCGCCGACCACAACGAGGCGCTCGAAGTGGCCGGCATCGTCGTCAACCAGTTCCAGGCGCGTGCAAGCCTGCCGCAGCGCACCGTGCAGGAACTGATCGACGAGGGTCTGCCGGTGCTCGAACCCTTTCTCGGTGCGAGCGTACGCATCCGTGAATCACACGAGCAGGCGCGGCCGATGATTCATTTCGACCCACGACATCGGCTGACCGGGCAGTTCCTGGCCCTGCACGACACGCTCGAGGCGCGAGCGGCCGGCGCCCGCGCCTGAAGCAGAGCGGGCGGCCGCGCCGGCACCAATATCGGGGGGCCGGCCCGCACCCGCTTCCAGGCCGGCCGGCGTTTATCGAACGCTGCCGTCAGAAATCGTCGAGCACTGCGCCGCGGCTGGCACTGTTGGCCAGCTTGTAGAACTTCGCCAGCACGCCGCGCCGGTAGCGCGGTGCCGGCTCTTTCCATTCGGCGCGACGGCGCGCGAGTTCGGCGTCGTCGACGTGGATCTGCAGCACCAGTTGGTGGGCATCGATCGTGATCGAATCACCTTCGCGCACGAGCGCGATCGGCCCGCCGACGGCGGCTTCCGGCGCGACGTGGCCGACGACCATGCCCCAGGTGCCGCCGGAGAACCGTCCATCGGTGATCAGGCCGACCGATTCGCCCAGGCCGGCACCGATGATCGCCGAGGTCGGTGCAAGCATCTCCGGCATGCCGGGGGCACCGCGCGGGCCGAGATAGCGCAGCACCATCACGTCGCCGGCAACGATCTTGCCATCGAGAATCGCCTGCAGCGCGCTCTGCTCGTCGTCGAAGACGCGCGCCGGGCCGGTCATGACCGGGTTCTTCAGGCCGGTGATCTTGGCGACGCAGCCTTCCGGCGACAGATTGCCCTTGAGGATCGCCAGGTGCCCTTCGCGGTAGAGCGCGCGCTCGATCGGGAAGATGACCGGCTGATCGGCGGATGGCTGTGCCGGCACGTCGGCCAGTTCCTCGGCCAGTGTGCGCCCGGTGATGGTGATGCAGTCGCCGTGCAGCAGGCCGGCTTCCAGCAGGATCTTCATCACCTGCGGCGTGCCGCCGGCGCGGTGCAGATCCGTGGCCAGATAGTGGCCCGAGGGCTTCAGGTCGCACAGCACCGGCACGCGCTTGCGCACGCGCTCGAAATCGTCGATCGTCCATTCGACTTCGGCCGCATGCGCGATCGCGAGGTAGTGCAGCACGGCGTTGGTCGAGCCGCCGACGGCCATGATGACGGCGACGGCATTTTCGATCGACTTGCGCGTGACGATGTCGCGCGGCTTGAGGTCACGCTTGATCGCCTCGATCAGCACGCGTGCGGACTCGGCGGTCGAGTCGACCTTCTCGTGGTCGGGATTGGCCATCGTCGATGAGCCGAGCAGGCTCAGGCCGAGCGCCTCGAACGAGGACGACATCGTGTTGGCCGTATACATGCCGCCGCAGGATCCGGTGCCCGGGATCGCGTTTTCCTCGATGCCGCGGAAGTCTTCCTCGCACATGCAGCCGCGCGAATACTCGCCGACGGCCTCGAAGACCGAGACGATGTTGAGGTCTTCTCCCTTCCAGTGGCCGGCCTTGATCGTGCCGCCATAGACGTAGATCGATGGCACGTTCGTGCGCAGCATGGCCATCATGCCGCCGGGCATGTTCTTGTCGCAGCCGCCGATGACGATGACGCCGTCCATCCACTGGCCCTGCACGCAGGTCTCGATGCAGTCCGAAATGACCTCGCGCGAGACGAGCGAATACTTCATTCCCTCGGTGCCCATCGCCATGCCGTCGGCGATCGTCGGCGTGCCGAACACCTGCGGATTGCCGCCGGCGGCGCGGATCGCCTCGATGGCGGCGTCGGCGAGCACCTGCAGGCCGGAGTTGCAGGGCGTGATCGTGCTGTAGCCGTTGGCCACACCGATCATCGGCTTGTCGAAGTCGCTGCGGCGGTATCCCATGCCGTAGTACATCGAACGGTTCGGGGCGCGGGCAGTGCCCTCGGTGACGTGGCGGCTGCGGCGGTTGATGGGCAGATCGTCGGACATGGTCGTTGGCGCGAGGCGTTGTACAGGTGAAAAAGGGGTTGTAACAGATTCCGCAATGGCGCTCGTGGCACGAAGGGCTTGCTTGAGCGGATACATGGGCGGTTACATGAACGGATACGCGGGCAGAAGTTCGTGCGAAGGGCTTGCGTCACTGGAAGACTTGCAGTAATCTTAATGCGAACGATTCGTGTTTACTGTCAAGTGTTCAGGGAAGTGTGGAAATGATTGTCTGCGTTTGCCGGAATGTCTCTGATCGACGCATCCGCTCGAGCCTGCTCGACGGCGCACAGAACGTGCGCGACCTGCGCGCCGAACTGGGCGTGACCGGTTGCTGCGGAAAGTGCGGTCCGCGCGTACGTGAACTCGTCGCCGAGCATGGTGCAGCCCGAACCGCAGTCCAGGCATTGACCGCCGAGTGCGCCTGCGCCGCTGCGGTCTGAGCGGGAATCAGCGGGGCCTGCACCGAGCGGCGCCGTCTGACCGGTTTCAGTCGAGCACACCCGAAGCCGGATTTCGCCCGGCGCACCCCAAGCCGGCTTCGGTCCGGCACTCTCCCTTCCCTGTCTTCCTCGTCCCCGTCGGCCCGCGCCGATGCTGCGGCCGCACCGTAGTGCCGGCGCCGGTCATCGCCGCGACACACATCGCGGCGATCGCACTCAATCCTTGTTCATGAACGTCTGCTGGTAATTCTGCAGTCCGACCTTGCCGATCAGTTCGAGCTGGGTCTCCAGGAAGTCGACGTGTTCCTCCGAGTCGTCGAGGATCGTCACCAGGACCTGGCGCGAAACGTAGTCGTTCACCGATTCGCAGTACTCGATTCCGGCGCGCACCGTGTCCAGTGCGGCGCGCTCGAGCGCGAGATCACTGCTGAGGATCTCTTCGGTCGACTCGCCGATGTTGATCTTGCCCAGATCCTGGAGATTCGGCAGTCCGTCGAGCAGCAGAATGCGCTGCATCAGCATGTCGGCATGCTTCATCTCGCCGATCGACTCGTCGTATTCGATCTTTTCCAGTCCGGGCAGACCCCAGTGGCCGAAGATCCGCGCGTGCAGGAAATACTGGTTGATCGCCGTGAGCTCGTTCTTCAGTTGACGGTTGAGCCACTCGATGACTTTCGGGTCGCCTTTCATGCTGCTTCTCCTCGATGACACCATCCGATTATCGGGCAGAATGAAAGCAGGGCGAAATGGCCAGCCGGGGGCAGGGGGATTACGCACCGGCAATCGCCTGCAGACGTCCGTTTTCCCGTCTGTACGTTCCGTCTGCACCTTCCGTCTGTGCCTTCGGCCCGAATCTTCCGGTCGGGATCACCCCGTGATCCGGCCTTCTTCTGCCGCACGCTGACGCATACTTTCCGGCCCATGCTCGTTCATCCACAGTTCGATCCGATTGCTTTTTCGGCCGGCCCGCTGGCCGTGCGCTGGTATGGCCTGATGTATCTGCTCGCCTTTGGCCTGTTCTGGTGGCTCGGTCGGCTGCGCCTGCGTCAGCCCCTGTGGGCGCAGGCGAGCGGCCTGCAGGTGCGTGACCTGGAAGATCTGCTCTTTTACGGCGTGCTCGGTGTCGTGCTCGGCGGCCGGCTGGGCTACATCCTGTTCTACAAGCCCGACTGGTACGCTGCGCATCCGCTCGAGATCCTGGCCGTCTGGCACGGCGGAATGTCGTTTCACGGCGGATTGATCGGCGTGCTCGTCGCGGTGGCGGTCTTCTGCCGGCGCCGGGAACTGCGGTTCCTGCGCGTCATGGATTTCGTCGCACCACTCGTGCCGGTCGGCCTGGCTGCCGGACGCCTGGGCAACTTCATCAACGGCGAGCTATGGGGCCGACCGAGCGATCTGCCCTGGGCAATGGTCTTTCCGCAGGTGGATGCCCTGCCGCGCCACCCGTCGCAGCTCTACCAGTTTGCAGGTGAGGGGCTGCTGCTCTTCGCCCTGTTGTGGTGGTTCTCCGCCCGTCCCCGGCCGGCGGGAGCCGTCTCCGGGATGTTTCTCGCCGGCTACGCGTTTTTCCGCTTCGTTGCCGAATTTGCCCGCGAGCCTGATGATTTCCTCGGCCTGCAGGCGCTCGGCCTGACGATGGGACAGTGGCTGTGCCTGCCGATGTTCGTTGCCGGCATCGTGCTGCTTGCCTGGTCGCGGCGCACGGCGGAGGCGCAGCGATGAGCACGGGCAACCTGTACGACCTGCTGCGCCGCGGCTTTCCCGAAGACCTGTCCGCCTGGTGCATCGAAACCGAAGCGGGCCGGCGCTACGACTGGTCCGAAGTCGAGCGCACGAGCGCGGCACTGGCGAACCTGCTGGTCGCGCTGGGGCTGCGCCCGGGGGATCGCGTGGCCGTACAGGTGCCGAAGTCGCCCGAGGCGCTGCTGCTGTACCTGGCCACGTTGCGTGCCGCCTGTGTCTTCCTGCCGCTGAATACCGGCTACCGGCAGGCCGAGATCGAGTATTTCATCGGTGACGCCGAGCCGGCGCTGGTCGTCTGCGCACCGGAAAACGCGAGCTGGGTCGAGCCGCTGGCCCGGCGCCATGGCGTCTCTCATGTCCTGACACTGGGCAGCGAGGGCGACGGCAGCCTGCTGCCGGCGGCGGCCGCGCAGGCGCAGCAGTTCGACACGCGGCCGGTCGATGATGCGGCGCCGGCGTGCATCATCTACACGTCGGGCACGACCGGGCGCAGCAAGGGCGCGGTGCTGTCGCACGGCAACATCGGCAGCAATGCGCTCGTGCTGCATCACTACTGGCGCTGGCGCTGCGGCGACGTGCTGCTGCACGCGCTGCCGATCTTTCACGTGCATGGTCTGTTCGTTGCCTGTCACGGGGCGCTGCTCTCGGGCAGTCCGATGCTGTGGCTGTCGAAGTTCGATGCGCGGGCGGTGATCGAGCGTCTGCCGCGTGCGACGATCTTCATGGGGGTGCCGACGATGTACGTGCGCCTGCTCGACGAGGACGGTTTCAGCGCGCAGGCGACGCGCTCGATGCGTCTTTTCGTGTCCGGCTCGGCGCCGCTGCTGGCCGCCACGTTCCGGCAGTTCGAGGAGCGTACCGGGCAGCGCATCCTGGAGCGCTACGGCATGAGCGAGACGGTGATGCTGACGTCGAATCCGTACGACGGACGGCGGGAGCCCGGCACGGTCGGCCTGCCTTTGCCGGGGGTCGACCTGCGCATCGTCGACGAGGATGGCAATGAATGCGGGGCCGGTGCCGTCGGCGCCATCCAGGTGCGCGGGCCGAACGTCTTTGCCGGTTACTGGCGCATGCCCGATAAGACACGCGAGGAGTTCACCGATGATGGTTATTTCCGCACCGGCGATCTCGGCAGTCGCGACGCCAGCGGGTATGTGTCGATCGTCGGACGCAGCAGGGATCTGATCATCAGCGGCGGCTACAACATCTATCCGAAGGAGCTCGAGCTGATCCTGGACGGGCTCGACGGCGTCGCCGAGTCGGCCGTGATCGGTCTGCCGGATCGCGACTACGGCGAGGCCGTGGCCGCCGTCATCGTGCCGGCGCCGGGTGCCCGGCCCGACGGATCGGCCCTGCTGGCGGCACTGAAGGAGCGGATCGCCTCGTTCAAGCTGCCCAGGCATGTGTTCGTCATCGACGAACTGCCGCGCAACACGATGGGCAAGGTGCAGAAGAACCTTTTGCGCGAGCGCTTCGCCCGGGTTCGACCGGACCGGCCGGATCAGCCGGACGCCTGCTCAGGCTGAGCCACCAAAGGTGCCGACCAGGCCGTGCCACATCATGTACGCCGCCAGCACGTACAGCAGCAGGGCGAACAGGCGGCGCAGACGATCGACGGAGGTGGCGTGCGCCACCCGGGCGCCGAGGGGGGCCGTCAGCACGCTGGTGACGGCAATCGTGGCCAGCGCGGGCAGATAGATGTAGCCGATCGCGCCGGCCGGCAGATCCCGTTCCCAGCCGGCCAGGATGTATCCGAGCGTGCCGGCCAGCGCGATCGGAAAGCCGCAGGCGGCGCTGGTGGCCACGGCCTGATGGATCGGCACGTTCGAGCGCGTCAGGAACGGTACCGTGAGAAAGCCGCCGCCGGCGCCGACCAATGCCGAGAGCACGCCGATCGCGCCGCCGGCGCCAATCATTCCGGCGGATCCGGGCAGGGTCCGTGCGGAGCGGATCGGCCGGTGCAGGAACATCTGTGTGGCCATGGCGCCGACGAACAGGCCGAAGCCGATCGCCAGCAGCGAACCGGGCAGCAAGGACGCGACGTGGGCACCAAGGATCGTGCCGATGATGATGCCCGGCGTGAGGCTCCGCACGATCGGCCAGCGCACGGCACCGTGGCGCGCGTGGGCACGCACGCTCGACAGCGAGGTGAACAGGATGGTCGCGAGCGACGTGGAGATGGCCATCTTGACGATGTCATCCGGCGGGAAGCCGTGCATCGTCAGCAGCATCGTGATGAACGGAACCAGCAGCATGCCGCCGCCGAGGCCGAGCAGGCCCGCCGCGAATCCCGTGCAGGCGCCCAGCAGCAGGAACGAGGCGATCAGTGCGATGGACAAATGGCAAGAAAGAAAAGGACCCCGCCGGTGCCGGTCAGGCCGGCATCCTGAACCGTTCCGTTCAGATCGGCCGCAGCAGGTGCCACATCAGGTTCGTCCGACGAGGGACGATCGCAACAGCGACACGCAGTATCGCCGCGACCTGGATGCAAAGCATTGGTTCAAGGAATCTATGACCTGGTCGAACACTGCAGGGTCGGTTCGATTCTACCGTGAATCGGCAGATTCGGTGATGCCCGGGCAGTGGAAAAAATGGATCCCGGACAATGCGGGTGCCAACGCGGCACCGACTGTTCGCATCGGTCAGAACAGGGGCTGCTGCCGGGCCAGTTCGGCGTCCAGGTCGGTACGCATCTTCTGGATGCGCGCAAGCACGTCGGCCGAAGACGTGCCGCTGTCCGGTTCCTGCGCAAGCAGCAGTTCGTGCGCCAGTTGCAGGGCCGCCATCACGGCGATCCGGTCCACTCCCGATACCCGGCCGGCGTCACGAATGGTGCGCATCTTTTCATCGACGATACGCACGGCCTCGAGCAATCGGGGTCTGGTTTCTCCGGTGACCGCGAGCCGGTAGTCGCGATCGAGGATCTTCACGTCGATTGGTTCCATGATGGGCTCCCGTGCAATCGTTGCCGCAGACTGCGGATCCGGATCAGTCTGCGGACGCGGAGTCCGCGCGCTCCGCGCCTGCCCGGCCGCTGTCCCTCGAGACCGGGTCGCCGGTCGGACCGGTCGGTGATCCTGCGGCCGCCCGGGTTGTTCCTTCCGCGGCTGAATTTCTGTCCCCGACGGCCGCGATCGCGGCTGGCGGCGAGTCGGCGGCCCGTCGTGCGGGGTCTGACAGCGCTTCGGCGATGGCGTCTGCCGGGGCGGCCGGCAGTCGCGCCAGTGCCGTCTGGATGCGTGCCCGTGCGTCCGAGACGCGGTGTTCGAGCCCCTGGTGACGATCCTGGAGTGTCGCGAGTTCGTCGCGCAGTCCGGCATTTTCCGCGGCAAGTCGGCGTACGATGCCCAGCATCTGTTCGACGCGTTCGCCGAGTTCTTCGATTTCGCGAGATACCTGATCCATGGCGTGATGGTATATGAGGTTCCCGAGGCTTCCGGACATTGCCGGAACCGTGCTCCGGGCAGCTCTCCGGTAGCATGCCGGACTGGCACAGGGAGGTCGATCCGCGTGCACTGTCGGCGCGCTTCGATGATCGTCCTGGTCGTATTTTCGGGGTAAGAGTGTATTCGTATTGCCAGGCCCGTGCAGGAAATCATCGCGGGCGCCACGCCATCCGCATCCCCATCGCCATCCGCATCTTCACCGTACTGCTGGCGTTGATCGGGCTCTGGCCCGCTCTGGTGGCGCCTGCCTGGGCGGCAGGCGATTCGCCGGCGCCTGGTGCGGTACGCGTGGACAGCGTCGAGGCCGAACTGGTTGCCGACCGAACGGCCGTCGTGCCGGGCACGCCGATGCGCATCGGCGTGCGTCTGCGGCACGATCCGCACTGGCATACGTACTGGCGCAATCCGGGGGATTCGGGCCTGCCGACCCGGGTCGATCTGGATCTTCCCGAGGGTTTCGTCGCCGGCGCCATCCGCTGGCCGGCGCCGCAGCGTCTTTTCATTCCGCCGCTGGCCAATTATGGCTACGAGGGCGAGATCGTGCTGCCGATGGCACTCGACGTGCCGTCTTCGCTGCCGGGCGGCGATGTGCATTTCGCGGCGCACGTGTCCTGGCTGATGTGCCGCGACATCTGCATTCCCGGCGAGGCACGCCTGGCGCTCGTGCTGCCGGTGCAGCGGGGCGGTGTCGCCCCGGAATCCCGTTTTGCCGGTCTGTTCGAGGTGGCCGAGGCAGGCATGCCCCGGGGAACGACCGAAGTGGCCGTGCGCGCCGACGGCGAGGTGATGTCGATTGCCTTGAACGGGCAGGCAGCCAGCGCCGAGTTCTTTCCGTACGAGGAAGGGTTCATCGACAATGCCGCCGACCAGGTTCTCCACGCCGGGGGAACTGCCGGGGACGGTCGGGTCCTGCAGGTGCGGCTGAGCGAGGACGGGGTCCGGCAACTGGCCGCCGACGACGATCGGGTGCTGGCAGCGGCCGCCGGGGTGCTCGTCATTGATGGAGTGGCCAGCGAGGCGGGTCCGCGGCTGGCGGCACAGGTGTTGCCGATCGGGGCCGAGATCTGGCGGGCGCGGGGCGTGTCCGCGCAGCCCGGGGGCGAGGGGATCGAAGACGAGCGCGGCCAGGGCTGGCTGGATGGTTCGGGCAGCCGCTGGCGTGCGGACATGCCGTCGGGTGCATCGTCGGCGCAGCCGCCGCTGTTCGGACAGGCATCCGGCGCGGCGGCGACCGGAGTGGCAGGTGCGATCGACTCCGGACGTGAGGCAGGGTCAGCAGGGCGTGCCTTGGCGCGGAACTTTGCATCGGCGACCCTGTGGCTGGCCGTCGTCTCGGGTCTGGTGGGCGGGCTGATTCTCAATCTGATGCCATGCGTGTTTCCGGTCATCGGCCTGAAAGTGCTCGACTTCACGCGCAACGCCGATCGGGCCGACGCCGGCTCGCGCCTGGCGGCACTGTCGTTTGCCGGCGGCGTCCTTGTTTCCTTCTGGGCGCTGGCCGGTCTGCTGCTGCTGTTGCGGGCCGGTGGCGAGGCGGCGGGCTGGGGCTTCCAGTTGCAGTCGCCGGTGTTCGTCGCGGCGATGGCATTGCTGTTCGTTGCGATCGCGCTGAATTTTTCCGGCGTCTACGAAATCGGCCTGGCCATGACGCGCCTC
Source organism: Burkholderiaceae bacterium (assembly GCA_036844405.1). Classification (GTDB taxonomy): domain Bacteria; phylum Pseudomonadota; class Gammaproteobacteria; order Burkholderiales; family Burkholderiaceae_E; genus Zeimonas. Next base: position 10,443 of record DAIUFU010000024.1, read on the forward strand.
GGCGGCGTCGGCCTGCCGTCCGGTGCCGGCAACGGGTCCGCCGCGCCGCCGGCCCGGCTGTCCGGCTCGTTTGCCACCGGAGTGCTCGCGGTGCTGGTGGCCACGCCGTGTACCGCGCCGTTCATGGGTTCGGCGTTGGGCTTCACGCTGGCCAGTTCCGGTCGGGACGCGATGATCGTCTTCACGGCCATCGCCGTGGGCATGGCCGCTCCCTACGTGCTGCTCGGATTCTTCCCGCAGGCCCTGCGCATCCTGCCTCCGCCGGGACGCTGGATGGAGAGCTTCCGTCAGTTTCTGGCGTTTCCGATGTACGCCACCGCTGCCTGGCTGGCCTGGGTTCTCGGTCAGCAGGTGGGTATCGACGCGGTCTTCGCACTCGCCGCAGGTGCCGTGCTGCTCGGTTTTGCCGCCTGGCTGTACGGGCGTTTCATCCAGCATGCGCCGCCTGCGCGCGGCTCGAGCGACGCATCCCGGGCGCGGCAGCGCATCCTTGCCGGCGCACTGGCGGCAGCGAGCGTGGCGGCGGGGGTATGGGTCGCCTGGCCGGCCGCCGGACCTGTCCTGCCGTCGTCATCCGCGCAGGTGGCGCGGGCCGATGCCCGCATCGATGGTGGCGGCTGGCTGCCGTGGTCGGAAAATGCGGTTCGACAGGCACGTGACGCCGGTCGGCCGGTATTCGTCGAATACACGGCAGCCTGGTGCGTCAGCTGTCAGGTCAACAAGCGGCTGGTGCTGGACCGGGAGTCGATCGTCGCGCGGATGAACGAGCTCGGCGTGGCCCGATTCCGCGCCGACTGGACGAATCGTGATCCGGACATCACCGGCTCGCTGGCCGGATTCGGGCGTAATGGAGTTCCGCTCTATCTGCTGTACCGGCCCGGAGCGCCGGTGCCGGAGATCCTCCCGGAGATCCTGACGCCGGGCATCGTGCGCGACGCGCTGGCCGGCGCGGCTTCCTGACGAGCCTCCCGGGCGCGGCCGATTACTTCACACGTTCTGAGCGTGTCGGCAGCCGTCTGCTGCATGCGCTCTGGCGGGTGCGCCGCCTTCGCAGGGGATCGCCGGCCAGCCGGCTTCAGCGCGGACCGTCCTCGAGCCGGAATACCCAGCGCCAGTTCCGGTACCACTCGGCCACCGGCACGCCGTCGGCCATGGCCGGCTCGAAGCGCCACTGGCGCACCGTGTCGATCGCAGCACGATCGAGCAATGGCGAGCCGCTCGACTTGCGCAACTGCACTTCCTGCACGGTGCCGTCCGTGCCGATGTACACGTCCAGATGCACTTCGCCCTGATCGCCCATCCGTCGCGCGACCGGTGGGTACGGCGGTGGCACATTGCCGCGCCAGCTGGCGTCGATCCGGGGTGCCGTCCGTTGCGCCGGCATTCCGGCGCCATTCGTCGTGCTGATGCCTGCCGGTCCGCTCGCGTCTGCGGGTGCAACGCGCTCGCCACTGCCGGAGCCGGTCGTGGGCGTTGCACCGGCCGGA
>DAIUFU010000024.1:12029-19875 GCA_036844405.1 Burkholderiaceae bacterium
GGCGCGGCGTGGACGGCGGCCGGAGAGGGTGCCGGTGCCTTGTCGGGTCGGCCGGACGGCCCGGGTTTTGGTGGGCTGGCCCGGGGTCTTTCTGCCGCCGCGGCGACCGGCGGTGGCACCGGGGCGGGTGGTCGCGGACGGGCGGTCGGAGCGGATTTCACGGGAGGCGGGGGAGGCGACTTCGCTGCGGCCGGAGCCGGAGCCGGAGTGGGAGCCGGGGTGGGAGCCGGGGTGGGAGCCGGGGTGGGAGCGGGTGGCGGAGTCGGCGCCGGTGCCGGGGTCGGTGCCGGAACCGGGGTCGGTGCTGGAACGGGAACCGGGGCAGGCTCGGACTCGCGTTCTGCCCGGGGGGCCGGTGTTGTCGCCGCCGGCTCGCTGGCGGGGCTTGCCGGAGTTCCCGGGGTCGCCTTTTCCGCAGTCGCCTGTTTCGCGGATTCCGCAGCCGGCCCACCATTTGCCCGGTCTGCCGGGTCCTCTTCCAGCAGCACGATCCGCACCGGCTGGATCTTTTCCGGCGGCGTGATCGTGCGCGGACAGAGCAGGCCGGCGATGATGGCCGCATGCAGGACGAGTGTTCCTGCGGTTGCGACGAGCGTGGTGCGATCGAAAGTCACCTGTCCGGAACGTGCAAGGCGCGCGGCTGCGCCCGGCGGGCGCGCCAGAAGGAAGGCTTCACGCCCTACGCGCTTTCCCCGCGCAGTCCGAGCACGTCGCGCATGTCGAACAGCCCGCGTTCACGGGCATGCAGGAAACGGCAGGCGCGCAGCGCTCCCTGGGCATAGGTGACGCGACTGGAGGAACGGTGCGTGATCTCGATGCGTTCGCCGATGCCGGCGAAGAGCGCGGTGTGGTCGCCGACGATGTCGCCGCCGCGCACCGTGGCGAAACCGATCGTTCGCGGGTCGCGTTCGCCGGTGTGACCCTCGCGTCCGTATACGGCCACCTCGGCCAGTTTCCGGTCGAGTTCACCGGCAATGATCTCGCCCATCTTCAGTGCCGTGCCCGACGGTGCATCGACCTTGTGGCGATGGTGCGCCTCGATGATCTCGACGTCGTAATCCGGCCCCAGGATGCGCGCGGCGGCCGCCAGCAGTTCGAAGACCGCGTTGACGCCGACGCTCATGTTCGGTGCATGCACGATCGGGATGCGTTCCGCCGCCGCACGGATGGCGGCCAGGCCGGCATCGTCGAAGCCGGTCGTGCCGATGACCATGCCGGTGCCAAGCGCGAGCGCGCGCTCCAGATGCACGAGCGTGCCTTCCGGGCGTGTGAAGTCGATCAGGAACCGGGCCTCGCGCAGCCCTTCGTCGAGATCGCTGGTGATTCTGATGCCGCTCGATCGGCCGAGGAATTCCGCGGGATCACGGCCGAGTCCGCTGCTGCCGGGCAACTCCAGCGCACCACTCAGACGCGCATCCGGCGCATCGAGCACGGCTTCGATCAGCATTTTCCCCATGCGTCCGGTTGCACCGGCCACGCAGATATTCATCGTCACGATGGATCCCCCACTGACCCGGAGTCGGGTCTGTCACTGTCGCTGCCGTTTCCGGACCCGGTGTCCCTGGCCTTGTCCGTGTCCTGGTTGTCGCCGTCGCTGTCCGCCCGTGCCTGCGCCCGGGGCGGCCGATAGCCAGGCAGGGCCGGATCGGTTGCGTCCTCGCGCTGCGGCAACGCGTCCGCTTCGATGGCAGCCACGCGATCGTCGTGGAAATGGACCGTCACCTTGCGCTGTTCGACGGTGCCGTCAGGAAAGCGGTAGCGAAACAGGTAGTCCCAGCGATCGGGGTGAAACAGGTCGCGCAGCAACGGGGTGCCGAGGACGAAACGGACCTGTTCGCGTGTCATTCCCTGCTCGACGCGATCGACGTTTTCGGCGGTGACATAGTTCCCCTGCGGCAGGTCGATGCGGTAGGGCTCGAGCAGTCCGCTGCGATTCGGATCGTTCAGCGCACAGCCACCAGCCGCCGCGCCGGCGACGAGGACAGCAAGCGTCGCATACCGGCCGGATCGGCCTGCTGCGCCGACGCGCGGCCGGTGCGGCTCGGCGGCTGCGCCGCTGCGGCGGCCGGACCGATCACTGCGGGCATCGACGTCGACGCACGGACACGGGGATGCGGGTGCCTGCACGGGCACGAACCGCAGCGCCGATCGTGCGCGCCATTGCGCAAGCGATCGCACGAGAGATTGCACGGCGGACCACACGGCGGACCGGGGAGCGGACGACATGGTTTCGGGAGCCTCCCTCGAAGTGAACCGCTATGATACGGGTAGCGTCGAACGCGGCACCGATGCCCCGGTGCTGACGGGGTGCGCGAACGTGTTGAATGGTCACGAGCAGGGATGTCGACGACTTCCGAACTGAAAAGCATGGGCCTGAAGGCGACGGCCCCGCGGCTGAAGATCCTCGAGATCTTCCAGTCCGGCGACAACCGGCACATGAGTGCCGAGGATGTCTATCGCGAGTTGCTGGCCGAGAAGCAGGAAATCGGGCTGGCGACGGTGTATCGCGTGCTCACGCAGTTCGAGCAGGCGGGTCTGCTCAAGCGGAGCAACTTCGAGTCGGGCCGTTCGGTCTTCGAACTCGAAAAAGGCTCACACCACGACCATCTCGTGTGCGTCGATTGCGGTCGGGTCGAGGAATTCTTCGATGCCGAGATCGAGCGCCGGCAGAAGATCATTGCGGCCGAACGCGGATTCGAGTTGCAGGATCATGCGCTGTCCCTGTACGGGACCTGCATCAAGGAAGACTGCGAATTCCGGCCCGAGAAACGCAAGCGCGAGACTTGAACCCCGGGCGGATGGTTCCGGCGTCAGGTTGAACCCGAAAGGTTGAACCCGAAAGGTTGAACCCGAAAGGTGCGAAGCAGTCGGCTGGTTGCCTCGCACGTCCGTCAGTCCCGCCTCTGTGTCAGCATTTCACTGGCGTGGCGCCGCGTCGTCGGCGTGATCCGTGCCCCTCCGAGCATCCGCGCGATTTCCTCGACCCGGGCTTCGTCGGTCAGTGGTTCGACCGCACTCGACGCGCTGTCCCCGACGACGGTTTTCAGCACCCGCCAGTGATGATGCGCCTTGGCGGCAACCTGCGGCAGGTGCGTGACGCACAGCACCTGTCTGGACTGGCCGAGCACGCGCATGCGTTCGCCGACCGCATCGGCGATCGCACCGCCGACGCCGGCGTCGGCCTCGTCGAAGACCAGCGTCGGGACGGCGTTGGCCTGTGCGGCGACCGCGGTGATGGCCAGCGCGATGCGCGACAGTTCACCGCCCGAGGCGATCTTCGCCAGCGGCCGGGCTTCGGCGCCGGCATGCGGGGCAATGCGGAATTCCACCTGGTCGCTGCCGCTGGCGCCCGGGGCGCGCTCGTCGATGACAATCAGCACTTCCGCGTCTGCCATTCCCAGCGCAGCGATGCTGTCGGTGACCGCGCTCGCCAGCCTGGCGGCGGTGGCGCGGCGCCGACGGGTCAGTGTCGCGGCCTCCCGATCGAAGGCGGCCTGCGTCTCCTGCATTCTGGCGCGTAGCGCATCGATGTCCTGTGCATCCAGGCATTCGTGCATCTGCTGCTGCAGGCGAAGCCACTCATCGTGCAACTGCTCCGGTTCGAGGCGCAGCTTGCGCGCCAGCGCGAACCAGGCGCCGATGCGGGCGTCCAGCGCCTCCATCCGTGCCGGATCGAGATCGACACTGGTGGCGTATTCGCGCAGGAAGGATGCCGCCTCACCGATCTGGATCGATGCGCCATCGAGCAGCGCGAGGGTCTCGTTCAGCGTCGGGTCGATCGCCGCCAGCGCGCGCAGGCGCTGGATGACCCGATGCAGTTCGCTGCCCAGCGCGTCATCGCGTTCCACGAGGACTTCCGCCGCGGCGTATGCGCCGTCGGCCAGGCCGGCGGCATGCGCCAGGCGGCGATGTTCGTTCTCCAGCGCTTCCCATTCGCCGCTGTCGGGCCGCAGTGCGTCGAGTTCTTCGAGCTGCCAGGCGATGCGCTCGCGCTCCAGGGACAGTTCGCGCTGGCCGTCCTCGGCCCTGGCGAGCGCCTGGAGGGCAGTCTGCCGGGCGCGCCAGGCCTGTTCGACAGCCGCGAGCTGGTCGGCGTGGGCCCCGAAGTCGTCGAGCAGCTGACGCTGACCGTCGCTGCGCAGCAGTGACTGCGAGGCGTGCTGGCCGTGGATTTCGACCAGTTGGCCGCCAAGCTCGCGCAGCAGACCGGCCGTGGCCGGGTGGCCGTTGATGAATGCGCGCGAACGCCCGTCCGCTTCGACGACCCGGCGCAGCAGTGCCACGCCGGCATCGCCGTCCAGATCGCGGCTGTGCAGCCATTCGTCGAGCGCCGGGCCGATGGCGAATTCGGCCACGATGTCGGCCCGCCTGCTGCCCGTGCGCACGCTGGCGGCATCGGCACGGGCACCCAGCACGAGCGCGAGCGCGTCGAGCAGGATCGACTTGCCGGCGCCGGTTTCGCCCGACAGCACCGTGAAACCGTTGGCGAAGTCCAGTTCGGCGGCGTCGACGAGGACGAAATTTTCCAGTCGCAGGCGCAGCAGCATCGAAAGGCGGGAAACGTCGGTTGGATTCTCGGAACGTGCTTCACACGTTTTCAGACCTGGGCGCCGGGATGGCGCAGGCTGGGCATCTCGTGCCAGTTGAGCTTGCCGCGCAGCGTGGCGAAATAGCTGTAGTCCCGCGGATGCAGGAAGCGGGTGCGAAACGGAGCGCGCTGCACGATGATGTCGTCGCCGGTGTGCAGGTCGTTGAAGACCTGCATGTCGCCCGCCACGCGCGGCTCGCGCCCCTCGATCACGCGCACCGTGATCGTCACGTCGTCCGGAAGAACGATCGGACGGTTCGACAGGGATTGCGGCGCCACCGGCACGAGGACGATTCCCTGCACGCAGGGGTGCAGGATCGGTCCGCTGGCCGACAGTGCGTAGGCGGTCGAGCCGGTTGGCGTGGCGATGATCAGGCCGTCGGCGCGCTGGTTGTACATGTACAGATCGTCGACGTGCACCTGCAGCTCGATCATGCCGGCGCGCGAGGAACGGCTGACGACGACATCGTTGAGCGCCAGTTCGCTCCAGACGGTCTCGCCCTGACGCACTACCCGGGTGGTGAGCAGGGTGCGTTCCTCCGATGCGTAGCGGCCTTCGAGAATCGACGTCAGCGCCGGTCGCCAGGCATCGAGGCCGATGTCGGTGATGAAGCCGAGCCGGCCGGCATTGATGCCGACCAGCGGCACCTGGCGGCACGCGAGCGCGCGCGCCGCGCCCAGCATGGTTCCGTCGCCGCCGAGCACGATCGCCAGATCGGCCTGCTCGGCGATCTGGCTGATCTCGACGCGCTGCAGGCCCTGTACGGCGTCTCCCGCGTGCTCTCCTTCTTCGATCAGCACACGCAGCCCGCGCTCCTGCAGGAACGCGGCCAGCTCGATCAGCGAGCCGGCGGCCTCGCTCGAACGCCAGCGTCCGATCAGGCCCACACAGGCAAATGCGTCGTTCATGCAGTGATTAGAGCATATGGCGGGGTCGGAACGGGAAAATGCGCGCGCCGCTGCCCGTCGGGCTTTCCGGGGCTTCGCTTGCAACCGCGCGGGCTGCCCATACAATAAGGGGAAATGCTGGACGAACGTGCCCGAATCCTCCTGAAGACCCTGATCGAGCGGTACATCGCCGACGGCCAGCCGGTGGGATCGCGCACGTTGTCGCGCCATTCCGGGCTTGAGCTGTCGGCGGCCACCGTGCGCAACGTCATGGCCGATCTCGAGGAGATGGGCCTGATCACCAGTCCGCATACTTCGGCCGGGCGCGTGCCGACGCCGCGCGGCTACCGGTTTTTCGTCGACACGATGCTGGTCGTCGAGCCCTTGCACTCGAGCGAAACCGAAGCGCTGCAGGGTCACATTCATCCGGATGATCCGCAGCGCGTATTGTCAGTGGCGGCATCGCTGCTGTCGCGGCTGTCGCATTTCGCCGGCGTGGTCCTCGTGCCGCGGCGGGCGAGCAGTTTCCGCCAGGTCGAATTTCTCCGTCTGTCCGATCAGCGGGTGCTGCTGATCATCGTCGCGCCGGACGGCACGGTACAGAACCGCATCCTCGCCACCCGGCGCGACTACACCCGCGATGAGCTGGTCGAGGCGGCCAACTACATCAATGCCCAGTTTGCCGGCGTCGAATTCGACGAGATCCGCAGCCGGGTGCAGTCCGAGCTGGCCGCACTGCGCGACGACATCACCACCCTGATGCACCAGGCCGTCGAAGCAAGCACGCGCGTGGTTCCCGAGCACGACGATCCGCTCGTCATCTCGGGCGAGCGCAATCTGTTCGGCCTGACCGACGATGCTGCGCGCCTGCGCCATCTGTTCGATCTGTTCGAGCGCAAGACGGGCCTGCTGCAGCTGCTCGATGCGTCCAGTCACGCCGCCGGCGTGCAGATCTTCATCGGCGGCGAATCGGAACTGCTGCCGATGGATCAGCTCAGCGTGGTCGCGGCACCGTACGAGTCGGATGGACACGTGGTCGGCACGCTGGGTGTCATCGGGCCCAGTCGGATGGCTTATGAACGGGTCGTCCCGATCGTCGACATCACGGCGCGGCTGGTGTCGACGGCACTCAGCTCCAGGAGTTGAAGAGCTTGCCGATCCGGCGACGAACGGGTGCATGCCCGGGTGCACACACAGCGGTACACGCGGATCGATCGGCAGCGATCGCGCCGGCCGCGATTGCACCGGTTGCAATCGCACCAACGGCGTGCGGCAGGAAGCGGAACAGACGCGGTGCGTTTCGAATCCCCCGCCGATAAGCGCGCGCGCACGGTCGTCCTGCTGGTTCAGCTGGGCACACCGACGGCGCCGAGCGCATCGGCGCTGCGTGCCTTCCTGCGCGAATTCCTGTCGGACCGGCGCGTCGTCGAGATGCCGCGCGTGCTCTGGCTGCCGCTGCTGTACGGAATCATCCTGCCACTGCGGCCGGCCCGCTCGGCGGCGAAATACGCCGCCATCTGGACGAAGGAAGGCTCACCGCTGCTGCTGCACACCCGGCGTCAGACGAGCCTGCTGCAGGGCTGGCTCGGGCAGCACGGGCACGACGTCGATGTCCGCCATGCAATGCGCTACGGCACGCCCTCGATTGCCTCGGTACTCGACGAATGTTATCGGCAGGGCCTCGAACGGCTGCTGGTCATGCCCCTGTATCCGCAATATGCCGCCTCCAGCACGGCGACCGTGTTCGATGCGGTGACGCGGGTGCTGGCGCGCTGGCGGGTACAGCCGGCCGTGCGGCTCGTCCGCGATTTCCATGACCAGGACACCTATCTGGAAGCGCTGGCGCAACGCGTACGCGACCTGTGGGCGCGCGAAGGCCGCTGTGATCGGCTGGTGATCAGTTTTCACGGCATCCCGCAGCGCTCGGTCACGCGCGGTGACCCGTACGGGCAGCAGTGTCGCCGTACGGCCGAGCAGCTGGCAGCGCGGCTTGGCCTGTCCGAAGCGCAGTGGATGCTGACCTTTCAGTCGCGCTTCGGCCCGGCGCCCTGGCTGCAGCCGTATACTTCGGCCTCCGTCGTCGAATGCGCCCGTCGCGGTGAGCGCAGCATCGACGTCGTCTGTCCGGGCTTCGTGGCCGACTGCCTCGAGACGCTCGAGGAAATTTCGATCGAGGTGCGCAGCGCCTTCCTGGCTGCCGGCGGGGAACGATTCCGCTATATTCCGGCGCTGAACGATGCGCCCGGTTTCATTCAGGCGCTGGGGGAACTGGCCGAGGCCAACCTCGCGGGCTGGCAGACGCAGCGCTCCGCCGGGGTCGCCGGGCCGGGTGAGCCGGTCAGGTGAGCCGACCGGATGAGCCGGCCGGAT
>DAIUFU010000024.1:19975-25263 GCA_036844405.1 Burkholderiaceae bacterium
GGTCGCCGGGCCGGGTGAGCCGGTCAGGTGAGCCGACCGGATGAGCCGGCCGGATCATTTCGCCGCGCAGACTTGAAATCTGCAACCCCGGGCACGACATTTTCAGGGAGTCCGTCCGGAAGCGTCGGCAGGCGCGCCGACAGGACGGAGACGAAGCCGTTTTTCTGGAGAAACTGCAGTGAATTCTGACCAGCCGGAAGCACCCGGTTCGATGTCATCCGCGCCCGAGTGGGCGGAAGAGCGATCAGAGGCGGTCGATCCGTCGAACCCGGAGGGCGTCGGGGCAGCCGATGGCTCCGGCGGCGGCATCTCGTCCCTGCAGGGCGGTGCCGGCGCAGCGGCCGAGCTCGAACAGAAGCTGGCCGAGCTGCAGGATCGTTACCTGCGCACGGTCGCCGAAGTGGAAAACGTGCGTCGGCGCGCCCGCGACGAGGTCGAGCGCGCGCGCAAGTTCGGCATCGAGGCTTTCGCCGAGAGTCTGCTGCCGGTCAAGGACAGCCTGGAGCTGGCACTGGCGGCCGATGCGCCGGACGTCGAGAACATGAAGGAAGGGGTGGGCGCCACGCTGCAACTGCTTGGCAGCGCGTTCGAGAAGAACCGGCTGGTCGAGATCGACCCGGCCGGAGAAAAATTCGATCCGAACCTGCATCAGGCGATCTCGACCGTGCCGGCGGCCGGCCTGCAGCCTCCGGTGGCACCGGGCCACGTCGCCCACGTCCTGCAGAAAGGCTATCTGATCGCCGACCGCGTCCTGCGCCCGGCGCTCGTCACCGTCGTGCAGGATTAGGAACACCTGTCCGCATTCGTCGGACAGAGGCGTGCGGCTTGAATTCCGCAGCCTCGGTCGCATCTACGTCAACGAACAATTCTCTCGTGAGGACAAGACCATGGCCAAGATCATCGGCATCGATCTGGGGACGACCAATTCCTGTGTCGCCATCCTGGAGGGCAACAAGCCGAAAGTGATCGAAAATTCGGAAGGCGCCCGCACGACGCCGTCGATCGTCGCCTACATGGACGATGGCGAGATTCTCGTCGGTGCACCGGCCAAGCGGCAGGCGGTCACCAACCCGAAGAACACGCTGTTTGCGATCAAGCGGCTGATCGGGCGCAAGTTCGACGAAAAGGAGGTCCAGAAGGATCTTCACCTGATGCCGTACCGCATCATGCGCGCCGACAACGGCGACGCCTGGGTCGAAGCGCACGGCAAGAAGCTTGCGCCGCCGCAGGTCTCGGCCGAAACGCTGCGCAAGATGAAGAAGACCGCCGAGGACTATCTCGGCGAGGAAGTCACCGAGGCCGTCATCACGGTCCCGGCATATTTCAATGACAGCCAGCGCCAGGCCACCAAGGACGCCGGGCGCATCGCCGGGCTGGAAGTCAAGCGGATCATCAACGAACCGACGGCGGCGGCGCTGGCCTTCGGCCTGGACAAGGGCGGCGGCAGGGATCGCAAGGTCGTGGTCTATGACCTGGGCGGTGGCACCTTCGACGTGTCCATCATCGAGATGGCCGACGTCGACGGCGAGAAGCAGTTCGAGGTGCTGTCGACCAACGGCGACACCTTCCTGGGCGGCGAGGATTTCGACCAGCGCGTGATCGATTACGTGATCGGCGAGTTCAAGAAGGAAGCCGGTGTCGACCTGTCGAAGGACGTGCTCGCGCTGCAGCGACTCAAGGAAGCCGCCGAGAAGGCCAAGATCGAACTGTCGTCGGGCCAGCAGACCGACCTGAACCTGCCGTACATCACGGCCGATGCGAGCGGTCCGAAACACCTGAACATGAAGCTTACGCGCGCCAAGTTCGAGGCGCTCGTCGAGGATCTGATCGAGCGCACGATCGAGCCGTGCCGCATCGCGATGAAGGATGCCGGACTGAAGACGTCCGACGTCGACGACGTCATCCTGGTCGGCGGCATGACGCGCATGCCCAAGGTGCAGGAAGTCGTGCGCGACTTCTTCGGCAAGGAGGCGCGCAAGGACGTCAACCCGGACGAGGCGGTGGCCGTCGGTGCGGCCATCCAGGGTTCGGTCCTCTCGGGCGAGCGCAAGGACGTGCTGCTGCTCGACGTGACGCCGCTGTCGCTGGGCATCGAGACGCTGGGCGGCGTCATGACCAAGATGATCCAGAAGAACACGACGATCCCGACCAAGTTCTCGCAGGTGTTCTCCACCGCCGACGACAACCAGCCGGCGGTGACGATCAAGGTGTTCCAGGGCGAGCGCGAGGTCGCGGCGGGCAACAAGCTGCTCGGCGAGTTCAACCTCGAGGGAATCCCGCCGGCGGCGCGCGGCACGCCGCAGATCGAGGTGACCTTCGACATCGACGCCAACGGCATCCTGCACGTGTCGGCGAAGGACAAGGCGACCGGCAAGGAGAACAAGATCACCATCAAGGCGAATTCGGGCCTGTCCGAGGAAGAAATCGACAAGATGGTGCGCGATGCCGAGGCGCACGCCGCCGAGGATCACAAGCGCGTCGAACTGACCAATGCGCGCAACCAGGCCGATGCGACCGTGCACTCGGTGCGCAAGTCACTGGCCGAGCATGGCGACAAGCTCGATGCCGGCGAAAAGGAAAAGATCGAGGAAGCGGCGAAGGCGCTCGAAGAGGCGCTGAAGTCCGATGACAAGGACGACATCGAGGCGCGCACGCAGGCGCTGATGGCGGCTTCGCAGAAACTCGGCGAGGCGATGTACGCGCAGGAGCAGGGCGCCGCCGGCGAGGCGCCGCATGCCGAAGCCGCGTCGGCGGCCGGCGCCGGGCGGGCGGGCGCCGATGACGACGTCGTCGATGCGGATTTCAAGGAAGTCAAGCGCGACGGATGACCTGCTGATCGGGCCCGTCGGGACAGGCAGAAAGGGGGAAAGGTCTTCGGACCCTTTCCCTTTTTGCCGTTTCGCAGCCGGCTTTCACCGGCCGTCCCGGCGGTGCCGCCCTTCCGTCGTCACCCTGTGCGAGGTGCACGTTTTCCGCGCCGGCCGCGGCACGTTCTTCCGGTAACCCATGAAACGCGACTATTACGACATTCTCGGTGTCTCGAAATCGGCAACCGACGATGAGCTGAAGAAGGCCTATCGCAAGCTGGCGATGAAGCATCACCCGGACCGCAATCCGGACAACCCGGAGGCCGAAGCGCGCTTCAAGGAGGCGAAGGAAGCGTACGAGATGCTGTCCGATCCGGCCAGGCGCGAGGCGTATGACCGCTACGGGCATGCCGGCGTGGATCCGAATGCGGGCGGCTTTGCCGGCGGGCAGGGTTTCGGCGGCTTTGCCGATGTCTTCGGCGACATTTTCGGCGACATCTTCGGCGGCCAGCGCAGTGGCGGTGGCGGCCGCAACCAGGTGTACCGCGGCGCCGATCTGCGCTACGCGATGGAAATCACGCTCGAACAGGCGGCGGCCGGCCACACGACCGAGATCCGCGTGCCCGGCTGGGAGCATTGCGAGACCTGTCACGGCTCCGGTGCGAAGCCGGGAACCCAGCCGACGGGCTGCAAGAGCTGCGGCGGCCAGGGTGCGGTGCGCGTGCAGCAGGGGTTTTTCTCCATCCAGCAGACCTGCCCGACCTGCCGTGGCAGCGGCAAGGTGATTCCCGATCCGTGCACCGCCTGCGACGGCATCGGCCGGATCAAGAAGAGCAAGACGCTCGAAGTGAAGGTGCCGGCCGGTATCGATGACGGCATGCGCATCCGTTCGACCGGCAACGGCGAGCCGGGCATCAACGGCGGGCCGCCCGGAGATCTGTACGTCGAGATCCGCGTCAGGGAACATCCGGTGTTCCAGCGCGACGGCGACGACCTGCACTGCGAAGTGCCGGTGTCGATGACGACGGCGGCACTGGGCGGCAACGTCGAAATTCCGACGCTCGACGGCGGCGCTGAAATCGAACTGCCCGAAGGCACCCAGACCGGCAAGCAGTTCCGCCTGCGCGGCAAGGGCATCCGGGGCCTGCGTTCGAGCTACCCGGGTGATCTGTATGCGCACGTCGTCGTCGAGACGCCGGTGCGCCTGACCGATCGCCAAAAGGAGCTGATCCGCGAGCTCGATGCGTCGCTGGCCGATCCGAAACACAGTCCGCAGACCCGGAACTGGATGGATCGCGTCAAGGAATTCTTCCAGTAGGCGCAGCACCTCCGGCTGACTCGACCTGCAGGCGGACGAAGCGGTACAGTCGCTCTGATGAAGAGCGCATCGAATCCGTTTTCATATCGTCGCCCGGTCGGGCAGCGCAAGGGGCGCCAGGTGCAGCCCGAAGCCCGCGCACGCGTGGACGAGCTGCTGGCCGATCTGCCGGTGCGGCGCGATCTGCTGATCGAATGCCTGCACCGGATCCAGGACGCCGAAGGCCATCTGTCGGCCGCGCTGCTGGCGGCACTGGCCGAGCGGCTGCGGCTGGCACAGACCGAAGTCTTCGAGGTCGCCAGCTTCTACCATCATTTCGATGTCGTGCGCGAGGGTGACGAACCGCCACCGGCGCTGACGGTGCGCGTGTGCGAATCGCTGTCATGCGAACTGGCCGGCGCGCGTGCGCTGCTCGCGTCGCTGCCGCAGCGGCTCGGTCGTGCCGTGCGCGTGCAGCCGGTGCCCTGTGTCGGACGCTGCGCGGCAGCACCGGTGGCCGTGGTCGGCCAGCGTCCGGTCGAACATGCCGACGCGCAACGCATCGAGGCGGCAATTGCCGATGGCGGACGCACCTGCCCGCTGCCCGATCCGCAGGCCGGCGGAATCGACGGCCACGGTGATTACGCCGGCTATCGTGCCAACGGCGGCTACCGGCAATGGCAGCGCGTCCTGAACGATGATGGTGCGCGCGCGGCGGCGCTGGCCGAACTCGACGCCTCGGCGCTGCGCGGGCTGGGCGGCGCCGGCTTTCCGGTGGCACGCAAGTGGCGAGCGGTTGCCGCGCAGCCCGGGCCGCGCTTTCTCGTCGTCAATGCCGACGAAGGCGAACCGGGCACGTTCAAGGACCGCTGGTATCTGGAACGTGCGCCGCACCGGGTGCTCGAAGGCATGCTGATTGCCGCCGCGGTCGTCGGCTGCGACGCCTGCTATCTCTATCTGCGCGACGAATATCCGGGCGTGCGCGCGCTGCTCGAACGTGAGATCGCGGCACTGCAGCGCGATCCGCCGGCGCCCGGGTTGCCGCCGATCCATCTGCGCCGGGGCGCCGGCGCCTATATCTGCGGCGAGGAAAGCGCGATGATCGAGTCGATCGAGGGCAAGCGCGGCATGCCGCGCCTGCGCCCGCCATACGTCGCCGAGGTCGGCCTGTTCGGCCGGCCGAC
>DAIUFU010000025.1:0-1271 GCA_036844405.1 Burkholderiaceae bacterium
GAAAAGTGCGACGGCGTAGCCGGTACGTTCGCTGCCGCGCAGGCAGCTCAGAAACTGCGGGCGGGCCGGTACAGGTTGCCGTCGTTGTTCGCTGCCGCGCAGGCAGCTCAGAAACTCGAAAGTCTGATCCACTGGAACCCCCTATGGTTCGCTGCCGCGCAGGCAGCTCAGAAAACACGCATGCCCAAGGCGCGGTTGCCGTTCAGGTTCGCTGCCGCGCAGGCAGCTCAGAAAATCGAATGGGACGGATCGAACATGGTCGGCACGTTCGCTGCCGCGCAGGCAGCTCAGAAAACGCTGGCTGACTACCTGGCCGCCAGCACCCCGTTCGCTGCCGCGCAGGCAGCTCAGAAAGACGATCTCACACGCAACATGCCGCGTGATCTGTTCGCTGCCGCGTATTCCGGCCGAACGTGACCGCCCGTTTCGGCATCGCGACCACGTATTCCGGACGATTGTGACCGATCATTTCGGCGATCGTGACCGGCGCCTCGGCGCCGGCGGCGTTGCGTAGAGATCTGAATCCCGGCCCGTACTCTCCGCGGTTTTGCCCGCAGGGGGAGACGGTGCGCCAGTGGGACGAGCGTCAGCTCGTCGCCCGGCTGCTGCCGCGGATACCGGCGGTGTCGCCCTTCGTTAAGCTCGACCGGGGCCGCGTGCATCGCGAACTCGATCGCAAGGGCGTGACGCTCATGCTGCTGTGGCAGGAGTACGTCGCCGCCCACCCGCGGGAACGCATCTGGCGCTATACGCAGTTCCGCAAGCATTACAAGGTGTTCGCGCGACGGCTGAAGCGTTCGATGTGCCAGCACCGGCGGGCCGGCGAGAAGCTATTCATCGACTTCGCCGGTCCCACCGGCGGGCTGCGCGACGGCGCCCGCACGTAAGTGTTCGTCTCGGCGATGGGCGCTTCGAGCTACACCTTTACCTGCGCCACCCGTGCGTAGAAGCTCGAGGACTGGGTCCAGGCCATGTGGTGCATGCACTGGCCTTCTACGTCGGCGTGCCGCAACTGATCGTGCCCGATAACGCTCGCGCCGTCATTGCCGATCCGAATCGCTACGAGCCTCACGCTAACGACACCGTGCCCGTGGAGCACTGGCACGGCTGGATCTGCGACGCCACCATCGCCGATGCGATCCTCGATCGGCTGCTCGCGCGGGTTCATCGCTTCACGCTCAAGGGTGAGTCGCGGGGCCCCCCCGGCGGGGGGAAAAAAGGAGCCGGGGGGGGGCGGGGCGGGGGGGGAGGCGGTGGTTAGACCAAAAAAA
>DAIUFU010000025.1:1281-21106 GCA_036844405.1 Burkholderiaceae bacterium
CCGGCGGCGGTGGCAACATGGTCGCCGGTGCGGCGCGTGCCGTGGTGGCTGGCGTTCGTTCGCCGATCAAAATGGAGGAGGACTCGATGCCCTGATCAATCGACACCGATACACTGAACACCTGCGCAATGCCGTCGCCGCATCAACGGTCACGATCGCCGAAATACGCAGAATGGAGCACACCCGCATGAACACGCAGCAAGATCCCCCCTGAGGACGACCTCAGCCTGCGGGCCAATCCATCGTCCGGGACGACCCGGCTCCTTGACAGGAGAGAGCCGCATGGCTTGGGTCCATCTGGTCGTCGCAGGTTTGCTCGAAGTGATCTGGGCTTTCACGATGAAGCTCTCGCACGGGTTCAGCCACCTGGGTTATTCCGTCGCCACCGTCGTCGCCATGATCGCCAGCGTTGCACTGCTGTCGATCTCCATGAAGTCCCTGCCCCTGGGCACGGCATACACGATCTGGACGGGCATCGGCGCCGTGGGCGCTTTCGTCGTCGGTATCCTCGTCCTGGGTGAAGTGGCCAGCCCGATGCGCATTCTTGCCGCCGCCCTGATCGTCAGCGGGCTCGCGCTGATGAGGCTGTCGTCCTGAATCTGTCCTGCGAGGTGCAGGCATGGCCCGCTACCGGATCGGCGACCCGGGCGCGCAGGCATCTGCGGCCGGCTCTTGCCCAGGTCAAGCTGGGCGGCATTCCGTCTGACCAACATCGAGTCGCAGGAAAAGACCAAATCTGCCGTAATCTCCAAGACATCATCCACCGGGCGCATCGATAATCCCCGCAGCAGCGTCTGGAACGCTCCCGTGTGCTCCCTCGCGAAGGAGCAGCCGGATTGACGGATACCCTTCCCGCCCGTATCAAGCGCTGCAACGGATGATCAATGACAGAGTGCCTGTGATTCGTGCCACGAGGATGAGCCGAATCAGGAAAAGGCCCGACCATCATCGGAGGAGCACGACATGCATGCATCGCGTCGGCGACTGTTGCTTTCCACATTGGGCAGCGCTTCGGCGCTGGCGTTTGCCGGCTGGCCGGACCTGGCTCTTGCCAGGGACGAGATCGTCGTCGGCCATCTTCAGGATCTCTCGGGCCCGCTGCAGGTCTTCGGCATTCCGAAGTCGCGTGTGCTGCAGTTCGCTGTCGACGAGACGAACGCCGCCGGTGGCCTGCTCGGGCGACCGGTACGTCTGGTCACCTATGACACCCAGTCGAACAACCAGCTCTATGCGCAGTTCGCACAGACGGTAGCCCTGCGTGACAAGGCTGCCGTCTGCTTCGGCGCCGTGACCAGTGCGGCGCGCGAAGTGGCGCGCCCCGTCCTGGGCCGCAGCAGGACGCCGTACTTCTACAACATGACGTATGAAGGCGGCGTGTGCGACCGCAATACCTTCGTCACGGGCATCACTCCCAGCCAGCAACTGGCCATCATGATTCCCGAACTGGTCCGGCGTTTCGGCAAAAAAATCTATGTGCTCGCCGCCGACTACAACTTCGGCCAGCTCTCGACGCAGTGGATCCGCAAGATGGCAGCCGAAGCCGGCGCACAGGTGGTCGGCGCTGAACTGTTCCCGCTCGATGTCTCGAGCTTTGCCCCGACGATCTCGAAGATCCAGGCGGCCGCGCCGGACTTCATCGTCAACAGTTTCGTCGGTCCTGCGCACGCGGCCTTCTACGGGCAGTGGGCAGCATCCGGCATGAAAGACCGCATCCCCGTCGCCTCGCAGACGTTCGGGGACGCGGCCGATCACCTGCTGATGCCGAAGGAGGTCTCCGAAGGCATCCTCATCTGCACCAATTATTTCCAGGAACTGGATGCCGGCACCAATCACGCCTTCGTCCGGCGCTTCCAGGAAAAAATGGGGACGAAGGATTACATCACCGTTCTTGCCATGAACGATTACGTCGGCTGGCGACTGTGGTCGGCGGCGGTGGAAAAAGCGGGTTCGATCGACCGCGAAAAAGTGCTCGACGCCCTCGAATCCGGACTGACGGTTGACGTGCCGCACGGGCAGATCACGATGGAAGGCACGACCCATCACTGCACGATGGACATGTACCTGACGGAGGTGCACGACGGCGGCTACCGGGTGCTGCAGAAGACGGCTGCCGTCCGGTCGATCGACATGGCCGGACAGTGCGATCTGCTGGCACATCCAGCCACGAATCAGCAGTTCGTCCCGAAGATCTGACCGATGGATCTGGCGGCAACCGCGCTGCACCTGTTGTACGGCATCGCGGTCCTCGTCCTGACCAGCCTCGGGCTCGCCATCATTTTCGGAATGATGCGCGTGATCAACTTCGCCCATGGCGAGTTCCTGATGCTCGGCGGCTATGCGTTCGTGCTGAGCGTGCAGGCAGGCGTGAACCAGTGGCTGGCGATGTTCGTCGTCGCACCGATCGTGGTCGGGCTCTTCGGGGCGTTGATCGAACGCCTGGTCATCCGGCATCTGTACGGGCGCGTGCTCGACACGATCCTGGCCACCTGGGGGCTGAGCCTCTTTCTGATCGGCCTGGCCTCGATGGTGCTCGGCTTCCAGCAACGTGGCGTCGCCCCGCCACTGGGCAGCTTCGCTCTCGGCGCATCGCGGGAATCGTTCTACAGCGTGTTCATCATCGGCGTGACCGCTGTGCTGATCGCCGCTGTCTTCGCCTTTCTCGGGCGAACCCGCTGGGGTCTGCTGGCACGCGGCACGATGCAGAATCCGGCGATGGCGGAAGCACTGTGCGTCGACACGCGCAGGATCTATGCGTGGACGTTCGCGGGCGGCAGCGCCGTCAGCGGTCTGGCCGGAGCCGTGCTGGCCCCGATCACGGCCGTGGTGCCCACGGTGGGTCTCGTGTACGTCGCCAAGGCGTTCATCACCGTCATCACCGGTGGCGCGAACGCACTGACCGGGACGCTCCTGGCGGGAACGATGTTCGGCACGATCAGCGAGGCTGCGACCACCTGGGGCAGTGCGGTCACGGGGCAGGTGGCGCTGCTGGCGGCGGCAATCATCGCCTTGCGCCTGATGCCATCGGGGATCACCGGCCGCTTCTTTCGCCGCTCGCTGTGAAACCGGCCCGTCCACGCACCTGGCTGCTGCCGGCCGCTTTCGTGCTGGTGGCCGCCGCCATGCCATGGCTCGTCGAAACGTTCACGCTGATCGGGCTGAACGTGTTCATCATCCTGTCGATTCTCGCCTTGAGCATGTCTCTCGTGTGGGGCATCGGCGGAATTCTCAGTTTTGGCCAGTCGGTCTTTTTCGGTCTCGGCGCCTACGCCTATGCCGTGACGATCGGCAATTTCGGCGATTCGACCGCCGCCATCGCCGTCTCCATCGCGATGCCGGCCGTGTTCGCCGTGGTCCTCGGCTACTTCCTTTTTTACGGGCGCATCAGCGACGTCTATCTCGCCGTGATCACGCTCACGGTCTCGTTGATCTTCTACCACCTGGTCAACACGCTGGCGGGTGCCGACTTCCGTATCGGCGAGATTGCCCTGGGCGGCTACAACGGCCTGCCCGGCGTCGCGCCGATCCATCTGCCGTGGGGGCCGCACCGGGCCTTGAGCTACGAAGAGATGTACCTGTTCAGCGTTGCACTGCTGGCACTGGTCTACCTGGGCCTGCGCATCCTCGTGCGGACGGACTTCGGGCGCATCGTCATTGCCATCCGCGAAAACGAGCTGCGCGCCGAACTGCTCGGTTATGACGCCCGCCGCTACAAGCTCGTGCTGTTCGTGCAGGGCGCGGCCATTGCCGGCCTGGCGGGTGCGCTGTATGCAAGCTGGGGCAGTTTCGTCGGCCCCGACGTCTTCGGCATGAGTTTCGCCGCCCAGATCATCATCTGGGCGCAGGTGGGAGGTGTCAGCGTCATCGCCGGCCCCGTGCTCGGCTGCCTGCTGGTCCAGGCATTGACCACCTGGCTGGGCACCTCGCATCTGGCCGACGCCAACCTCATCCTCGGACTGCTCCTGATGCTGGCCGTTCTGGGCATGCCGGCAGGCCTGTTGCCGGGGCTGAGATCGCTCTTCGGCCGCGCCGCGACGAAACCATCATGACGGCAACCGGCGAGAGCGGCGTGTGCCCGACCCTGCTGCGTGTCCGCGGGCTCAGCATGCGCTTCGGTGGCGTCATCGTGATCAACCGTGTCGACCTCCAGGTCGAAGACGGCGAACTGCTCTGTCTGATCGGTCCGAACGGTGCCGGCAAGACCACGTTCTTCAAGACGCTCACCGGACAGTTGCGGCCATCCTCGGGCTCGATCGAGTTCCTGGGCCGGCCACTCGTCGGTCTGCAACGCCACGAAATCGCGCGGCGCGGAATCGGTGTGAAGACACAGGTACCGAGCGTCTTCGATGGCCTGAGCGTACGCGAGAGCCTGTACCTGGCCATACGCGCGCAAAACCGCGGTGCGGGCCGGCGCGAGCGCATGGCGCGGGTCGATGCACTGCTCGAGGAGGTACGGATCGGGGCGATCGCCGATCGTACCCTTGCGCAACTGGCACACGGGCAGCGCCAGTGGGTGGAGCTGGCCATGGTACTGGCCGCCGAGCCGCGCCTGGTGCTGCTCGACGAGCCGGTCGCCGGCATGAGCGACGAGGAGACCGCACGCACCGCTGCCCTGGTGCGCCGGCTGCGCGGTCGGCGCACGTTGATCGTCGTGGAACACGACATGCGTTTCGTGCGCGACATTGCCGATCGGGTTGCCGTGCTGCACCAGGGTGCGCTCCTGTGCGAAGGCGCGGTCGACGACGTGCTGGGCAACGAACGCGTGCGCGACGTGTATCTGGGTCGGGGTGACGGTGCTGCTCGAACTGCGTGAACTGCATTGCGGCTATGGACGGATTCCGATCCTGGACGGAATCCGCCTCGGGGTCGGAGCCGGCGAGCTCCTTGGCGTGCTCGGCCACAACGGCATGGGCAAGACCACGCTGATGCGCGCGATCATCGGCGAGCTGTCCCTCACGCAGGGTTCGGTGCATTTCGGCGCGATGGACATCACGCACCTGCCGACCCACCAGCGCGCGCGTCTCGGCATTGGCTACGTCCCTCAGGGACGGATGATTTTCCCGTCCCTCACCGTGCATGACAACCTGCGTTTCGCCGCGCGTGCGAGCGGCGCCGACCACAACGTCGTCGAACAGGTGCTCGCGGAACTGCCGATGCTCGAGCGCCTGCTGGAGCGGCAAGGCGGCCTGCTCAGCGGTGGCGAACAGCAGATTCTGGCACTCGCACGCTGCCTGTGCACGCAGCCGCGCCTGTTGCTGCTCGACGAACCGACGGAGGGCATCCAGCCGTCGATCGTCGAACAGATGATCGATCTGTTGCGCCGCCTGCACCGATCCCGCGATCTGACGATCGTGCTCGTCGAACAGAATCTCGACTTCGTGCGCGCGCTCGCGCAGCGCATCGCCGTACTCGAAAAAGGCCGGATCCGGCAGATCGTCGGAACCGGTGACGCGGATGCCACCACCACCCTGCTCGGACTCACCGGTTTTTCGCAGGAATGAGGCGCTCGTGAAAGTGGTTTCACGATGCGCGACACGAATATCGTCCACCTGATCCGACAGGAGATCGTCATGCCTTTCGACCTGCCCAGCAACGACCGCGTGCGCCGTCTCGGCGCCGAACTCGGCATGGACATCACGACAGAGTACGCGCAGGAATTCCTCGATTTCTGCCAGGTCTTCGTGCCCGACTTCCGCCTGATCGAGCGCCTGCCGGACGAGAAACCGCCGGTGAAGTACCCGCGCACGCCGGGCTGGCGCCCCGAGCCGGCGGACAATCCGCTCGGCGCCTGGTATGTGCGCACCGACATTCGCGGTGCCGACAGTGGCAAGCTCGCCGGCAAGCGCATCGCGGTGAAGGACAACACGATGATCGCCGGCGTGCCGATGATGAACGGCGCCGGGGTGCTCGAGGGCTTCGTGCCCGACGTCGACGCCACCATCGTCACGCGCATTCTCGATGCGGGCGGGCACATCGTCGGCAAGTCGGTGTGCGAGTATTTCTCGTTCGCCGGCGGCAGCGCCACGAGCACCACCGGCCCCGTGATCAGCCCGCGCAATCCGGGACACACGCCGGGGGGCTCGACCACCGGCAGCGCCGCGCTGCTCGCGGCCGGTGAAGTCGATCTGGCCACCGGCGCCGACCAGGCCGGGTCGGTGCGCATTCCCGCATCGTTTTCCGGCATCGTCGGCCTGAAGCCCACGTTCGGGCTCGTGCCCTACACCGGCATGATGGGGCTGGACTACTCCATCGACCACGCCGGCCCGATGGCGCGCAACGTTGCCGGCGTCGCACTGCTGCTCGAAGTGATGGCCGGGGAGGACGGCATCGACGGACGCCAGCGCAATGTGAAGGTCGCGCCCTATACCGAGGCGCTCGGGCGGGATGCGAAGGGCCTGCGCATCGGCGTGGTGCGAGAATCGTTCGGGCTGCCCGAATCGCATCCGGGCACCGACCAGGCCGTACGCGCAGCACTGCCCGTGCTGCAACAACTCGGGGCAATCGTCGAAGAAGTCTCCATCCCCTGGCACCGTCATGGCATGGCGCTCTGGGGCGCACTGGCCAACGAAGGCACCTGTCGTTCGCTCTACAGCGGCACGGGCGTCGGCCACCACGGCATCGGTGCCTATCCGCTCGGTCTGGGCGCGATGCTCACCGGCTTGCGCGAGCGCGCCAACGAACTGCCGCACACGATCAAGGCCGGCATGCTGCTCGGACACTATCTGGCCACCGATCATCACGGCCGCTTCTATGCCAAGGCGCAGAACCTGCGCCGGCGACTGTGCCGCGAATACGACGAGCGCCTGGCGCATTGCGATCTGCTGCTGATGCCGACGCTGCCGTTCCCGACGCTGCCGATTCCACCTGACGGCGCCTCGCTGGCCGAGGTGCTCACGCACAGCTGGACGATGCTGGCCAATACCTCGCCGTTCAACCTCACCGGTCACCCGGCAATCTCGGTGCCGTGCGGCGAAACCGACGGCAAGCCGGTCGGCTTGATGCTGATCGGCCGGCACTTCGACGAGATGACGGTGTTGCGCGCGGCCGGTGCCTACGAGCGGCAATAGTCAGGCAGAACGGGTCACGACGCGGAATGGCAAGAGGGGTGCACGGAAGGGACGATGGCATCCCTTGAGCCCGGCGCGGCTCCGGACGTACCGGTCTCCTCGACGGCAAGGCCGCATCCTCCCGGACGGCCGCGCCGTGTCCGGAAGCTTTCCGCACTGATTCGCGCCCTCTTCGGGTAGCCTGAATGCCGCCATATCCGGCAGAATGCCTTTACCTGACATCACTTCCCGGAAATCCAGCATGAAAGGTGGGATCTTGCGCGCATCGACCTGCGATCAGGCAGAGGCGAATACCAGCAGGGTTCCCGAATTTGAAGGCTGGGACAGCCTGCTCGATGACGAAAGTCGATGCGTGAACCAGCAAGTGACGAACGAAACCGTCAGCAGCTTCGCCGCGTCAGTTTCCTCGTTTTCGATGCCTGCCTGTCTCATTCGAAGTTCCGGATCACCGGAAACGGTGATCTTTCTGTCTCCGAAGTATGAATGCACTCGAGCTGATGCGAACTACGGTGATGGCTGGCAGGATCACTATCTCCCACGACCCAAGCCAATTCACCTGATCCCGGCCAATGTGGAATATCAGTGGTTCATCAATGGTGCATCAGACATCGTGGCCGTATCCTGGCAATGGGAAAGAGTGCAGGAACATTGCCCCGAGCTGCAATCGGTTCCGGCGTCCGCATTCGACAGGCTTTCTCGTCGCGGTTTTGAAGACGATCTGATACGGCATTTGATTGAACGCATCATCTCTGCTTCATCACTGTATCCTGAACTGGGAAAGCTTTATACAGACGGATTGCTGCTGAGCCTTTTCCTGACCTTGCTCCATCTGGAGCCAGGACGTCAGCATGCCGGGAAGCGACGGGAAAAGCTTGGATCCGCCCAGTCACGTCGCGTGATCGACTTCATGCATGCCCACCTCGCCGAAGATCTCGCCATCCCGGATCTGGCACTCCTGTGCGGCGTGAGCACAAGTCATTTTTCCCGGGCGTTCAAGGCAAGTTTCGGCGTTCCGCCGTATCGATATTTTCTTCGGCTTCGGGTGGAGTCTGCCATGTCGATGCTGCGTACCGGATCGGTGCCACTGGTAACGATTGCGCAGGCATGCGGGTTCAGCGATCAAAGTCATTTTTCGAAAGTGTTTCGCGAGATGACCGGGATGACCCCATCATCGTATCGATGGGGCAGCAATGAACGGATGAATTGACCCCATGGCACGGGCAAGGACTTGCCCGTGCTGCTCGACTCGAGTCCATTGAACACGATGGCCAGTGGAGGGCCGCACCGTGGTGGCCATCGCCCACCGGCTCGCCAGCGTGCGCCATGCCGAACACATTCTGGTGTTCGACCGGGGCCGACTGGTGGAACAGGGGCAACACGCGGAACTGATCGGGCATGGCGGGCTTTATGCGCGCCTGTGGTCGGCGCAACGGCAGGCGCGCGACTGGGAGTTGATTGCAGCACCCTGCAGAGGGGGTTGACCATGAAAGACCCGAATCATTGGCCGCTGGTACCTGTGCCAGAGGTGGATGCAGCCATGTTGGTGCAACATACGGCAGGCCTGGACGTCTCGATGATCGGAGGCAGCCACACGCCGGGCAGACATGCAACGGGGGGAGATTCCCGTTGCCTTCGTCCGGAGCACGCCGCGCTCAGAATTTCCTGGTGACGAACAGGTTGACCGAGCGTTCGGCACCTGGCATCTGACCGTAGGGCTGGTAGTTCCGGTCGGTCAGGTTGTTCAGCTCGGCCACCAGGATCCAGTCGTGCCGCAGGTGGGCGCTGGCGCGCAAATTGAGGGTGACGTAGCCGGCCGCGCCACTCAGGCTGGAACCGCTCTCGTCGCGCATGCGCACCCTGGATTCGCCGCGCAGATAGACATCGATGCTGCCGTTCGCGCCGCCTGCGGCCCAGTCCTTGCGCAAGCCTGTCTTGCCGGCCAGGCTGGGCGAGCCGCTCTCGCTGGTCTGGTAGCCGTTGCCGTAGCGCAGCTGCCGACGCATGGCAGCCAGCGAGACGTACGGGCTCAGGCCCCACACGCCGAGCGCGTGCTCGACATACAGCTCGATACCGGTGCTGCGTGCGGCATCGACGTTCTGGTAGGTGCCGGTGGTGCCGGTGGACACGGTGGCGATGTAGTCTTCCGAACGCGCATGGAACAGAGTGGCATCCAGCACGGTGCCGCCAGCCGCGTAGCGCGCACCGAGTTCGTAGGTGGTGGAGGTTTCCGGCTTGAGATCGGGATTGCCGTTCAGCGTGACGCCGCCGCCGGTGGTTGTCAGAAAGAGCTGGCCCAGCGTCGGGTGGATATAGCCCTGTGAGATGTTGGCGCGCAGTGCCAGGCGGTTCGACGGAACCCAGACCAGGCCGGCCGTGCCGAGCAATATGCTGTCGGAGCTCTGGTCGGTGGGGTTGGCAGTGCCTCCGGTAGTGGAGGCGCGGTGGTCGGAGCGCACGCGCGTGCCGCGTGCGCCCAGGGTGGCAGTGAGCTGATCGGTCAGCGTGATCTCGTGCTGGCCGAATACGGAGAAAGTGCGCGTGCTGGCGTCGTCGTAGCGCAACGTCGTGATGGTGCTGCCTGGCGGCGTGCGCGTGGTGTCGGTGGCCTTGTCGGCGGTCAGCGCATCATCTTCCCATTCGAGGCCGGCCATGGTGCGGCTCGCGGGAGAAAATTTCATCTCGGCGCGCAGGTTGGCTCCGTTGGTGGCCTGCGCGTCGATGGAGGTCGACAGCACCCGGATGCGCATCGGGCCTGCATCGACGGCGACGTCGTTGCGGAAGTCGCGGTCGATCGTCTGCCGGTACAGGCTGGCACTGAGTTTGGTCAGCCATGGAGCCAGCTGCGTACCTTCGTAGAACAGTGAGGTCTTGCGCAGATCGCGGTGCGGCAGCGAGATGAGGAAGTCGGACTGGCCGACGTAGACATTGGCAGCGAGGTCGAACGCCTGGGCCTTGACGCCGAAGTAATGCTGGCCCGACCGGTAGCCGAGGTGGCCGGAGATGTTGCGATCGTGCACGTCGGAAGGGGTCAGCACGCCGTCGGGCGTACGGCGGTCGCCCTGCTTCATCTTGCCCAGGCTGAGGTTGTAGTCGAGTGCGCCGTGTCCGATATCGACGGTGCCGGCCGCCGAGGCAGAAACGCGATAGCCGCGTGTCGCCGACAGATAGCCTGCCGTGGCGCTGAAGGTGAAAGGTTTGTCCGCGCCACGCTTGGTGATGATGTTGATCACTCCACCGATGGCGCTGCTGCCCGAAACCACCGAAGACGAGCCGCGCACCACTTCGATGCGCTCGATCGTCGTCGGGTCGACCAGCACCGGCTGACCATAGTTGGTGTGGTCGGTGAGTTTCTGGCCGTCGATCAGGATGGCCACGCGCCGCGCCGTCTCGCCGCGGATGGAGATGCGCTCTATGCCCTCCTCGCTGATCTGAACGCCCGGGATATCGCGCAGCAGCTGCGCTATGGACACTGGCGCTCGATCCTCGATGTCCTCGGCCGGGATGACCGTAATCGAAACCGGGCTTTGCATGACTTCGGTCGGCAAGCCGGTGCCGACCACCGTCACGGTTGCCAGTTCACGCAGCTCGTCTTGCGCCAGTGCCGGCGCCGTACATGTCAGGCTGGCGGCGGCCAGCACTGCCAGCCGGAGGGGTGGTTGCATGCTTGCTCCTTGATCGGGGTTGCAGGACGGTGAAACAAGGCCTGTACCTGGCAAGGAGCTGGGGTAGGCAATGAGAATGATTCTCAATTATACTGAACTATGGGTTTGTCGAAAGTCCAGCGCACAAAGTCAATTTCGACATGATTGACGCTCTCATCCATAAACAACGAGAATGCGTCTCATTTCAATTGATGCTAGGATTCGATCCCGGACATCAGCCAGCGAGCGGTCGCAAAATTCGAAGTCGGCATCCCGGGCCGGACCGCGCAGCCAGCCAGCCCTGAATCACACTGACGTTGGAGGTCAGCCATGGATGGCAACGCCGCTGCACCGCTGCGGGCATCTCGCAGCAATTCGTCCGCGAGCGCCGCCGGGCTACCTGGCAGAGCATGATGAACGGCCTTGAGCCCGCGAAAGCATCCGATTTGCCGGAACCGGCACCTCCGTCCACGTACGTCGGCGCCGAACCGCAAACGATCTCCAGTGCGGAACTGCTGCGGGGACGCAAAGTGGTCTGCATCGTTCACAACGGCACCGTCTATCGCCTGCAGACCACGCGCATGGGTCGGCTCATCCTGACCAAGTAAACCCACCACCAGAGCACAGTGCCCCGGCCGCTTGCGCGGCGGCGCTATCGCCACCTCATCGCCAGCCATACGTCTACAGGACGTCACA
The DNA here is from genome assembly GCA_036844405.1 of Burkholderiaceae bacterium. Classification (GTDB taxonomy): domain Bacteria; phylum Pseudomonadota; class Gammaproteobacteria; order Burkholderiales; family Burkholderiaceae_E; genus Zeimonas. The sequence continues at coordinate 12,683 of DAIUFU010000025.1, forward strand.
GCCAGCCGTCATGTCCCCTTCTTCACAGACCACGGCGACTTGTCCATGCAGACATCTCAACACGCGACTCGGTGCCTGATTGCCGCGCGATCCAACAGCCTTCGCCCGGCACAACCGTACTCTCGCAGTGTGTTGCCGATACCGCCTGATGGCGGGCGAGTCGTGGCGAGTGGGCCGGCGCCTCATGCGGCCGATGAAGCGGCTTCGAATTGCCATGAACCGGTGGTCGGAACACGCGCTCCCATCCGGATTGCGCTGCTGTTCCTCCTGCTGGTGTTGCTGCTATGGGGTGCACTGGTGCCGGCGCACGCAAAGTCCGTGCTGTTCCTCGCCAATAGCACCAGTACTTCGCGCGGCAAGTTCGCAACGCTGGAAAAACTGGCCAGCCCGCATGGCCTGCACGTGGCGGTGCTCTATTTCAGCGACCTGCCGGACGAGCCCGACGCCAGCGTGCTGCAGGGGCACGACGTGATCTTCGTCGACAGCTTCATGCCCGAAATGGTGCGCCGGCGCTACGCCGGCATCTTTGACAAGACGACAGTACCCGTGGGCTTCGTCTCGGCCGGCGGCGAGACCGAAGGCCTGCGCATGCCGGACAAGCTGGTGCAGCGCCTGGGGGTTTACTACACCAACGGCGGCGAGAAAAACTTCGATGGCTTCTTCGCCACCGTGGCCGCCTGGCTGGCCGGCAGGCCCTGGAGCAGAGTGGCCGACCCCGAGGTGTTCCCGGACGCCGCCTTCTACCATCCCGAGGCGCCCGGCAGGTTCTTCGCCAACAGCGCCGACTACCTGCGGTGGCAGCAGGGGCGTGATGCAAACCGGCCGGCGGACGACAGTGCGCGCCCGGCGCGCGTAGGTATTGCCTTCTACAGCCAGAACGCGGGTTCCATGCAGACCGGGCTGCTCGACGGCCTCATCCGTGGCGTGGAAAAGGCCGGCGGCCTGCCGATGGCCTTCTACTACCCCTTCATGGACGCCGACGAGGACACGCTCACGCCGCTGCTCACGGACAAGGACGGCCGGCCCGTGGTCGACGTCATCATCAGCACACGCGTCATGCCGCAGCCCGACGGCGATCGGAAAGTATTCGAAGCACTGGGCATTCCCGTCACGCAGGCCATCCCCTACACCGGGAATGGCGACGAACAGGCCTGGCGCGCCGATCCGCAGGGCATCCCCATGACCAACATCCCCTTCTACCTGGCGCTGCCCGAGTTTGCCGGCGTCACCGACATCCAGGTCGCCGCCGCGGTACACGCGGACAGCGGCGTCCTCACGCCCATCCAGCCGCAGCTGGACTCGGTGGTGGCCAAGGCCATGAACCTGGTACGCCTGCAGCAGCTGCCCAACGCAGACAAGCACGTGACGGTGTTCTTCTGGAACTATCCCGGCGGCGAGAAGAACCTCGGCGCATCCTTCCTGAACGTGCCCGAGAGCCTGGTCGCCATGATGGGCGCCATGAGGAAGGCCGGCTATGACGTGCAGGTGCCCGGCGAGGACGCCATGCTGGAGCGCGTGCAGGCCATCCTGGCACCGTACTACCGCGACGGCAGGCTGCAGGGCCTGCTGGACGACGGTCTGGCCGAGAAATTTCCCGTCAGCCGCTACAGGGACTGGCTGGCCACGCTGCCGCAGCCCGTGCAGGACAACATCAACGGGCAGTGGGGCGCGCCCGAGGACTCGCGCATGGTCGTGCACGAAGATGGTCAGGCCTGGTTCGTCATGCCGCGCGTGCTGCTGGGCAAGGTGGCCATCCTGCCGCAGGCCCCGCGCGGCGAGAGGATAGACGACAAGGAGGCGGCGCTGTACCACTCCACCGACTCGGCACCCTCACATTTCTACCTGGCCGAATACCTGTGGGCGCGCACGCAGCACCCCTCCGATGCCATCGTGCATCTGGGCACGCACGGCTCGCAGGAATGGCTGCCGGGCAAAGAGCGCGGCCTGGCCGTGGATGAGGACTATCCGTTCCTGCTGCTGGGCGACGTGCCCATCATCTATCCCTACATCATCGACAACGTGGGTGAAGCGATACACGCGCGCCGGCGCGGCCGCGCCGTGGTCATCAGCCACCAGACACCGCCGTTTCGCCCGGCCGGCCTGCACACCGAGGTCACCGCCCTGCACGGGCTGCTGCACGACTGGTTCGCACAAATGGAAGGCCGCGTCCGGGAGCAGATCGAGCGCGACCTCATCACCAGGGTCACCGCCGGAAACATCGAAAAGGACATGGGCTGGAAGACCGAAGACATCGCCGGCGCTTTCCCCCGTTTTGCCGAGGAGCTGCACGTGCACCTGCACGAGCTGGCGCAGACTGCGCAGCCGCTGGGCCTGCACGCCATGGGCCGCGCCCCGCGCGAATTCCATCGCATCTCCACCGTGCTCATGATGCTGGGCGACGACTTCTGGCGCGCAGCCGTCGGGCTGCTGGATGGCAGGCACGACCCTGATCACGATCACGCGCTCAGCGAAGCCATGGTCGTGGACTACGAGGAGCTGGAGGACTCGGCACCGTACAAACTGCTGCGCGATGCGCTGCTGGACGACAAGATTCCCGAGACTGCCTCGCCTGCGCTGCGCGAACAGCTGCAGCAGGCGCGCCAGTGGTACCGTGACATCGGCGCTCGCTTCGAGCTGCCCGGGCTGCTTGCGGCGCTCGACGGTCGCTACATCGAGACCTCCTATGGCGGCGACCCCATCCGCAACCCCGATGCCTACCCCACGGGGCGCAACATCTACGGTTTCGACCCGACGCGCATTCCCACCGAACAGGCCTGGAAGGCCGGCAGGCAGGCGGCCGACGAGCTGCTGGCCGAACATCAGGCGCAGACCGGCCAGATGCCCGGGAAGCTGGCATTCTCGCTGTGGTCCACCGAGACCATGCGCCAGCAGGGCGTGCTCGAGGCGCAGGCGCTTTGGCTCATGGGCGTGGAGCCGGTCTACGGCCGCGGCGGCCGCATCGACGACGTGCGTCTGATCGACCGCAAGACGCTGGGCCGCCCGCGCGTGGACGTGGTGCTCTCCGTTACCGGGCTGTACCGCGACCACTTCCCCAACACGATGAAGCACCTGGCCCGCGCCGTGCAACTCGCAAGCCAGGCGCGCGGCGAAGACGACAACCCCGTGGCCGCCAACACGCAGCGCATCCACGCGCAGTTGCGGGAGCAGGGTGTGGAGGAAAAAGCGGCACAGAACGCGGCCGAGACACGCATTTTCACTTCCGCCTCGGGCCAGTACGGCACCGGCCTCACCGGCGCCGCCATGGCCACCGATACGTGGGACGGCCAGGAGGAAGGCGACCGGAAGCTGGCCGACCTGTATCTCTCGACCATGCAGTACACCTACGGCCCGGACGAATCCACCTGGGGCAGGACCGGCGTGGCCGGCGCCGAGGACCTCAACCTCTACGCCCGGCACCTGAGCGGCACCGAGGGCGCCGTGCTGGCGCGCTCGTCCAACCTCTATGGCGTGCTCACCACCGACCACCCCTTCGAACTCCTCGGCGGCATCGGCCTGGCCGTGCGCCGCCTCGACGGCGCGCTGCCCCAGCTCTACATCTCCGACCTGCGCAAGGGCGGTGCCGGCCGCATCGAGGGCACGGCCAGGTTCCTGGCCAGGGAGCTGGCCACACGCCAGTTCCACCCCGGCTACATCAAGGGCATCATGGCGGAGGGCTATTCCGGCACGCTGGAAGTCCTCAACGTCACCAACAACCTCTGGGGCTGGAACGCCGTGGCGCGCGAGATGGTGCGCGACGACCAGTGGGAAACCATGGTCGACGTCTACGTGCGCGACAAGTTCGGTCTGGGCCTGCGCGAGTGGTTCGAGAAGGAAAACCCGCACGCGCTGGCGCAGGCCATGGAGCGCATGCTGGAAGCCGCGCGTCAGGGCTACTGGCACGCCAGGCCCGAGACCGTCGAACTGCTGCAGGAGCGCTACCGCGAAATGGCCACGCAGTTCGATGTGCGCAGCGACAACCGGCGCTTCCTCGAATATGTGGCCGACGGTGTGCCCGCCGACTCCGAATTCGCGCAGCATGTGGCCGAACAACTGCAGCCCACACCTTCGACCGAAGCCGATGCCCCGGCCGGGAACATCAAGGGCATGAAGCTGGAGAAGCAGGATCGCGAGGTCGGCCAACTGCTGCTGGACTACAGCCCCTGGATCATCCTGACCATGCTGCTGCTGGTGCTCGGCGCGGGCATGCTGCGTCAGGCCGTGCGCCGGCACATGCCGCAACGCTGAGCATGGAGTTCATTCACGATCAACGAAACCTCCGGAGTGCTGCTTCATGGATACCACGCTCGAAAGCCTGATGTATCAGGTCGGTCAGATCTTCCTGATTCCGACCCTGCTGGTGATTGCATCGTTGTTTCTGTATGCCCTGTATGCGTTGGGTAGCTTCCTCATGGCCTGGGCTCAGCGTCGGGGCCGGCGCCCCGGTGATGGCCAGGACAATCTGCGCTGCTTCGACGTGCTGCGCTGGGCCGCTGCGCACCCGGGCGCCGACACCGACGCGCGCGACGTGGCCGCGCACCGCATGCTGGAGATGCCACGCATCGTGGCCCGCGTCGCGCCGATGATGGGTCTGGTAGCCACCATGATCCCCATGGGCCCCGCGCTGCGCGGTCTGGCCGACGGCAACCTGTCGGCCATGTCGGGCAGCCTCTCGGTGGCGTTCTCCGCGGTCATCATCGCCCTCATCACCGCTTCCATCATGTTCTGGATCGCCTCGGTGCGCCAGCGCTGGCTGGCCGAGGAAATCGCCTGGCTGCAGGCCAGCGGCAAGCCGCTCCAGAAGGTGGAGCTGCGCTTCAACCCGTCCATGGACCCGCCCGCGCGCATGCCGGCCACGCCCGAACCGGAGCTGACCCCATGAAATTCCTGCAATCGGGCAGCGTTGAGGACCCCATCCTCTCGGTCGTGAACCTGATCGACATCTTCCTGGTCATCATTGCCGCGCTGCTGCTGGGCATGGCCAGCAACCCCCTGATCCAGGCCATGATGCGCCAGGACGTGACCGTGGTGGTCGACGCCGGCCAGCCCACCATGGAGATGATCGTCAAGAAGGGCGAGGAAATCGAGCGCTTCAAATCCACCGGCGAAGCCGGCCAGGGCGAGGGTGTGAAGGCCGGCGTGGCCTACCGCCTGAAGGATGGGAGCGTGATCTATGTTCCCGAGGGCGGCAACTGATTCTCGCTGCTGGCACCCGCCGTTTCCACACTTCCCCCTGCCCGACGAAAATGACCCTGCAAACCCTGTTCCGCCACCTGGGCGCCGCCGTACTCCTGGCGCTGCCGTTGCTGGCCTGGCCGGCTGCGCCCCTTGGCCCCGAGGCCGCCACCACCGTGCAGCAGACCTGGAAGCTGCTCGACTACGTGGCGACCGACTACGCCGGCGCGGTGAAGGATGGTGCCGTGGTGGACGAAGCCGAATACGTCGAGCAGCAGGAATTCAGCGCCACCGTGCTCGAATTGCTGCAGCGCCTGCCGGACGGCCCGGCACTGGCCGGCCTGCAGCAGCAGGCGCGCGCGCTGGCGCAGGCGGTGGACGACAAGGTGCCGCCGCCGGACGTCGACGAGCGCGCGCACGCGCTGGCCACCGCGCTGCTGGCCGCCTACCCGGTGCCATCGGCGCCCGCGCAGGCGCCCGACCTCACCCTGGGCGCCAGGCTCTACCAGCAGCACTGCGCCACCTGCCACGGCGCCGACGGCGATGGTCGCGGTCCAGCCGGTCTGGCGCTCGACCCGCCGCCGATCGCCTTCACCGACGCCGGACGCGCCGACCTGCGCAGCCCGCTCTCGCTCTACCAGGCTACGGCGCAAGGCATCGAGGACACGGGCATGGTCGGCTACGCGGGCACCCTGTCCGACGAGGAGATCTGGGCCTTGGCCTACTACGTCGGTACGCTCGCCTACGCTGACGGCGCCCGCGCCGGCGAGCAGGCCTGGCAGCGTGATGCGGCACTGCGCGCCCATGTCAGCAGCCTGGACGAACTCTCCCACGCACGTGCGGCACAGCTCGCGCCCGGCTTCGGCCTGGATACCGCGCGCGCGGCCTTGGGCTGGCTCCGCGCGCACCCGCAGGCCGTGCTGCAGGCACCGCAGGGCCTAGCGCTGGCACGCGCCAAGCTGGCTGCCAGCGTCGCCGCCCACCGCCAGGGTCACGTGCAGGATGCCGTGCAGCTCGCGCTGTCGGCCTACCTGGACGGAGTCGAGCCCGACGAGCCGCGCCTGGACACGCGCGACCGCGCGCTGCGCGGTCGCATCGAAACCACCATGGGCGCCTACCGCAGCGCGTTGACGCGCGCGTCCTCCAGTGTCGAGGTCCAGGCACTGGCGGACGAGGCTGACGCGCTGCTTGCCGAGGCCGGGCAGTTGCTGCAGCGGACCGGAGCCAGTCCGGCCACCGCCTTCGTCGGCGCCTTCACCATCCTGGCGCGCGAGGGGCTGGAGGCGCTGCTGGTGGTGGTGGCACTGCTGGCCTTCCTGCACAAGGCCGGACGCGCTGAGGCGGCGCGCTGGGTACACTGGGGCTGGGTGCTGGCGCTCACGGCCGGAGCCGCCACCTGGGGCGCAGCAACCTGGCTGATCGGTATCAGCGGCGCCAGCCGCGAGCTCACCGAGGGCCTGTCTTCGTTGTTCGCCGCCGCCGTGCTGCTGGGCGTGGGCCTGTGGATGCACGGCAAGAGTGTCGGCGGACGCTGGCAGCTCTATCTCAAGAAGAAGATGAGCGCCGCGCTGCAGCGCCGCTCGGGCTGGTTCCTGTTCGTGCTGGCCTTCGTCTCGGTCTATCGCGAGGTGTTCGAGACCATCCTGTTCTACGCCGCGCTGTGGGCCGACGGCGAGCACGTCTGGCTGCTTACCGGCATGTTCGCGGCAGCCGCCCTGCTGGCGGCGGTGGCCTGGATCATGCTGCGTACCAGCCGGCACCTGCCGATCGCACAGTTCTTCCGCTACAGTGCACTGCTGATTGCGCTGCTGGCCTTCGTCATGACCGGCAAGGGCATCGCCGCACTGCAGGAGGCCGGCTGGATCGGCATCGCGCTGGCCCCTGTGCCCCGCCTGGACTGGCTCGGCATCTACCCGACCTGGCAGACCACGCTGGCGCAGTTGCTGGTCGTGCTCGTGCTGCTGACCGGTTTTGCCTGGAATACAGTGCGCGGACGCAGTGAATCCGGGCAGGCTGCTGTCTGATGGCCGTGGCGCGACATCAGAAGCGGTGCGTAACGCCAACCACGACGTTGCGCCCCGGCAGCGGTGTGACCTGCGCCAGGTAGGACGCATGATTCCAAACCTGCTGGTTCAGCAGGTTGCCACCGCGCACGAAGAGGTTGGTCCGGTCGCCGGGCAACCAGTAACTCAGGCCGGCGTCGAGCATGGTGTACCCCGGCGTCGTGGTCTCGAAGCTGGCGACTCGATTCTGCCGGGTCACGCGATACAGTTCCACGCTGGCGCTGAACTGCCCTTCTGCGTAGTGCACGCGCGCGCCATAGCGTGCCGACGGGATGCGTGGCACATTGCCGCCACTGCCGGAAAACCGGGCCCGCACGATGTCGCCAAAACCGGTCACGGACCAGGCGCGGTTCACCTGCCAGGTCAGCTCCCCTTCCAGCCCGCGGAAGCTGGCATCCCGCTGGCTGTACTTGATGAGGCGGAACTCTTCGAACTGATCCAGGGTGTCGGCAAAGATGTAGTTGCTGATGCGGTTGTAATAGGCGCCGACGTTGAAGGTGACGGCTCCCGCAGTCTTGCGCAACGACAGCCCGACATTACGTGAGCGCTCCTTTTTCAGCGCGGCGTCGTTACCCGCACCGCCGCAGGTCAGCGCATGAGGCAGCAGACCGCACTCGTAGGTGTTGGTCGCCAGATGGATGCCGCGCGCGTACAGCTCCTGCTCATGCGGCAGGCGCCCGGACTGCGCCACCGACAGGCCGACGGCCCAACCCGGTCTGAAGCGCCACGTCGCCGCCGCCGAGAGCGAAGCCGCCGTACCGCGGTACCCGGGCAGATCACGCTCGTCGTCCCGGGGCTGATGGTGCAGCCAGTCGTGCCGCGCGCCGACCTCGAAGTGCCATTGCTCGCCGGGATCGTAATTCTCGACGATGAAGAGGCCGATGGCGCGCGTGTCGATTCTGGGCAGAAAGCCTTCCACGCCGCTGGCACCGGAGCGCACGTCGGAGTGCTGCAGGCCGATCACGCCGCGAAAATCGCCCAGCGGCTGATGCTCCAGCTCCACGCGACCCTCATGGCCCCGGTTACTGAAGGTGGTGCCGATCCGGCCGTCATCGAGCTCATGGTGGCGATAGTCGGTATAGCTGCCCCGAAAGCGGATCTGGCGGAAACCGGCGAACGGCTCGCGATACTCGCCGCGCAGATCGAAGCGCCGACTGCGCAGATCTATCGACGCATCATCGTCACCGTG
>DAIUFU010000025.1:21206-24943 GCA_036844405.1 Burkholderiaceae bacterium
CGCGCAGATCGAAGCGCCGACTGCGCAGATCTATCGACGCATCATCGTCACCGTGATCATGATCGTGGTCGTGGTCGTGGTCGTGGTCGCCGCAGTGCAGCGTGCCACCGTGCGGGTGACAGTCCTCGAACTCATGACTGTGCCCGGCCAGGCCGTAGTCGTCGTCGCGGTGACTGTAGGCCATGCCGAAATAGCCGCGGGGCGTGATCCAGGAGGCACCGAGCGCGCCATTGCCGGATTCGGACCAGGTGGCTCCCACGCGTCCGTGCCCGGGGGCCCGATAATCGGCTGCATCGCGCCAGGAACCCTCGGCGTGCAGTACCAGGTGCTCGCCCAGCTGCTTGTCCACGGCGCCCGCGCCCGCCTTTTCGCGCGCAACGCTTGCGCCGCGCAGCGTGATCTGGCCCTCCAGGCCGTTGTCGGGCAGGCGCGAGGGGATCTTGCCATCGATGACGTTGACCACGCCGCCCACGGCACCGCCGCCATACAGCAGCGTGGCCGGCCCGCGCAGCACCTCGATGCGCCGGATCAGCAGCGGATCGACGGTGACTGCATGATCGGGCGAGATGTCGGAAGCATCGAACACCGAAGCGCCGTCGGAGAGCACCTTGACGCGTGGCGCCGTCTGGCCGCGGATGACCGGACGGCTGGCACCGGCACCGAAGGAGTCCTGGCGCACGCCGGGCAGGTCGGCGATGGCCTCACCCAGCGTCCCGGCGCCGCGCTCCACCACCACTTCCCCGTCGATGACGCTGATCGGTGCCGTAATGCGATCGGCGCTCTCGGGGATGGCGCGCACCGTCACTTCTTCCAGCATGACGGCCGTGCTTCGTTCCGGGTCCGGGTCCGGAGCCGGCACCTGTGCCCTGGCCGGATGGATCAGCAGGACGGACGCGACCAGCACCAGTGTGCGGACTTGTGGTGGCATGAACTTTCCTTTCGGATCATCGAACATGAATATAAATGTTATATCATTACATTCATGTGATTTGTCATGCGTTCCGAATTCCTGCTTTCTGCTCTTCTGTCATATTTGCGCGGCAAAGGAATGCCGACTTTCCGGGCGCCTGCGCGCGGCGGCCTGGTTTCCCGAACGCACCGACGCCAGCCCTGGCGGGACTGAAACATTGCCGCACCGCTGCGAGTGCCCGCCGCGGAGCCGGAACCCGACCCGCCGGCAGCACCCGGAGTGCCGTCAGGGCCGGTTACTCTGCGCACTCAGGAGTTGGCGGCACCTCCCTGGCACATCTCGCACACCCCGCGCAACTCGATGATGCTCTGTGCCAGCCTGAAGTGGCTGGCGAGCGCCCAGTCCTTCAGTCGCTGCTCGACCATGTCGTCGGAGAATTCATCCGCGCTGCCACACTGATCACAAATGGCGAAGGCCACCATGCCGTGCTCATGTTCGTGTGGATGCGCACAGGTGACGAAGGAGTTGACACTTTCCAGTCTGTGCACGAAGCCACGCTCGATCAGCCGGTCAAGCGCACGGTACACCTGCAGCGGCGCACGAAAGCCCTCGTCACGCAGTGCATCCAGCACCGTATAGGCACTCTGCGGTTTGCCCGCTGTGGCCAGCGCATCCAGCACCAGGCGCTGGTTCCTGGTCAGTTCCTTGCTTGGCATGATCATTTGTGCGGGCAGCACGTACCCCGGGTCGCAGACGTCAGGCTGCCAGTGTAACGCTCCGCCATCTTCTGGAACGATACGTCATAACGTTACGTTATTGTATGGACTCGCATCGGGCCATGATGAACCCCGGATTACCGGGGCTCCGGTTCCAGCAATTGAAGCATCGGCGCGGGATGGTCTGCTGCTGGATCTCCGGAGGTATCGATCCAGCGATCCACCTCGTCTGCGCACTCCTGCACGACCGGAAAGTACAGTTTCTGCCCAGGCTGAAGCGCGTCGGACAGATACGCCATGACGGCGAATTCGTCGTACCAGGCGTCCGGCAGCAGACCACTCCAGCTGACTTCGCGCACTCCGGCCTTCAGGAGGCTGCCGTGCAGCTTCACGGGATGCGCATAGTCGCCGGTCTGCGTCTGCAGCGTCCAGCCCGGCCTGGGCTGCGGTTTGACGGCGACCACACCTTCCGGCATGCGCACCCGCAGGCGGGTGGTGTCGGCGCCACGGCAACCATGCGGCACGCGAAACACGAGCTTCTGGTAGCTGCCGACCGGCGCGCTGCGTAATTGCAGCGTGACGTGCGCGAGCGCGCCGGGGGTGATGCCCCACAGCATGCCCAGAGCGATGACGGCGCCCACCGTCAGTCGTGACAGCCTGCGCGCGCGCAGGTTCGTGCAGTCTGTTTTCCTCATGACGGGACAAGACATGATCTGTTTCCTTGGTTGAATCGGGACCGCTGCGGCCCGGACGGCCAGGCCGACCCCGCAGGCTGTAGCGCGGGGTCGGGGGATCGAAGACCGTGACGTCGTCGGGCAGGTTTTTCCATTGGTTCACCCCGCAGCACGTCAAGGTTTCGAACGGTGGCCCGGGTCGAGCAGGCCGCCGTCAATATGCCGGTGTGTGTGCGCGGCGCCCTCCGTCATCGCGGGGTCAGGCGCATCGCGCAGCGTTTCCTGGGTGAAGTCGTCGATCAGCACCCGCAGTTGCAGTTGCGGCGCTGACACCGGTAGCGCAGGCAGCCTGGCCAGCCACTGACCGGGCGCCTGCTCCCGGGCCTGGACCCACAGAGGCTCGACGCCGTGCTCTGGACTGCTCACGGCAAGTTGCACCCGCTGCGCCGCCAGCGGCAGACCGTTGGTGTCATGCAGATCGATGCGCCAGAGCCCTTCTTCTTCCTGCACGACACGGGCACGCAGGTGCTGGCCGGACAGCTCGAATGTCCGCGGCTGCACATGCACGCGCACGGATTCCTGCGCCGCCAGGCTGCGCGGCGGCGGGGTCAGCCGCCAGAGCGAAACGACGGCCAGCAGCAGGATGGCGAGCAGCACTTCGCCCCTGGTGACCCGTACCAGACGACGTTTGGCTGCTGCGTCGCCGGCCAGCGCCGGCTGCGTGTTGTGCCAGCGATTGATCGCCGCCAGGCACAAGAGGCCGGCCACCAGTGCCAGCTTGGCCAGCAGCACGCGGCCGTAGGCGGTGTGCCACAGATCCGACGGCCCGCTCAACTGCAGGAAAGCCAGTCCCACGCCGCTCAGCACGAGCACGCCGACCGCCGGCGCGATCCAGCCGGAAAACCGCGCCAGCGCAGTGCTGGCGCTGGCTGCGCCAGCCAGATCCGCGCGCAGGTGCCGAATGAGGGGAATGAGACAGCCGAACCAGGCCAGTGCCAGCGCAACGTGCAGCGTCACCAGCGGACGCGCCAGCCATTGCGGCGGTGCCGTCCCGGCGTGACCGCTGAGTGATGCCGCCACCGCGACCAGCAGCAGCGCCGCACCGGCCGCGACCCGCTGCAACAAACCGCCACGCATCCGCATGGCCAGCCATGCCGCGACCAGCGCCAGCGCCATGCCGGCGAGCGTGAGCGCGTAGCTGCTGGCCAGCGCCTGCTGCCAGGACCGGACCGTGAAGATGCCGATCACGGGCGCATCGAGCAGGTCCAGACCCTGCAGGCCCAGATCGGCCAGCAGCAACAGTGCAGTGACGGCGACGATGGTTCGTGCCCGGTCGACGTGCTGGCCTGGCGCCATGGTCCGGAACAGACCGGCGCCGACGGCGGCGAACAGGCCGAGCCAGGTCAGCCAGCGCGTCAGCCAGATGGCGGCACTGCG
>DAIUFU010000026.1:0-19511 GCA_036844405.1 Burkholderiaceae bacterium
TAAATGTGCATTTCGTTTGCAAAGTTGTTTATTTTTGACGCTGCGCTGCAATATAAAACGACGGAAAATTCAACCAGAGGCTGAAATCCATTCTGCAAAGACGATGGTGGCAGGCTGTAAGTCTGGCGCTCTCCAGGCCGTCTTTTAGACGGTCATCCGGCTGGAAAGTGCGCTTCGGGGCAAATGGCGCGGTACGGGACAGCGGTTCGAAAAAGAAGTGCCGTGTGACGGTTCAGGAAGCGGGCGAACCGAAAAAAAGGGGGACCGAAGTCCCCCTTTTTGGATGGCAACGGGTGTTTCCACCCGGTTGCCATGACGATCACGCTTCACATGCGCTCAGGCAGCCAGCAACTCGCGCAGCACATACGGCAGGATGCCGCCGTGACGGAAGTAATCGACTTCGATCGGCGTGTCGATGCGTGACAGCAGTTGCACCCGCTCGCTGGAGCCGTCGGCACGATGGACGACCAGGGCAACCTCCTGCTGCGGCGCAACATCAGCCGGGACTTCGATGTCAAAGGTCTCGTCACCTTTCAGGCCAAGCGATTCCCAGCTCTGACCAGCCTGGAACTGCAGCGGCAGCACACCCATGCCGACGAGGTTGGAGCGGTGGATGCGCTCGAAGCTGCGCGCGATGACGGCCTTGACGCCCTGCAGCTGGGTGCCCTTGGCGGCCCAGTCGCGCGACGACCCGGTGCCGTACTCCTCACCGCCGAAAATGACGGTCGGTGTGCCGGCGGCCTGGTAGCGCATGGCGGCATCGTAGATCGGCATTTTTTCGCCGGACGGCTGGAACAGCGTGACGCCGCCTTCCTCGCGCGTGCCGTCGGCGCGCGCCGGAATCATCAGGTTCTTGATGCGCACGTTGGCAAACGTGCCGCGCATCATCACCTCGTGATGGCCACGGCGCGAGCCGTACGAGTTGAAGTCCTCGCGCACGACCCCGTGCCCGACCAGGTACTGCCCGGCCGGAGACGATTCCTTGATCGCGCCGGCCGGCGAGATGTGATCGGTGGTGATCGAGTCGCCGAACAGGCCGAGCGCACGGGCGCCGCGGATCGACGGGTTCTCGTTGGCCGGAGTCATCGTGAAGCCCTCGAAGAAGGGCGGTTCGGCGATATAGGTCGACTGCGGCCAGTCGTAGACCTGTCCCGTTGCGGCCGGCACCGCATTCCACAGCTTGTGATCGCGGGTGAGGTCGGCGTACAGGCGGCGGAACGTCTTTGCGTCCATCGCGTACTGCATGAGGGCGGCGACCTCGTCGGTCGTCGGCCAGACATCGCGCAGATGGACGTCCTTGCCGTTCTGATCCTGGCCCAGCGGCTCGGTCGTCAGATCGATGCCGACGTTGCCGGCGATCGCGTAGGCGACGACCAGCGGCGGCGAACTGAGGAAGTTGGCGCGCAGGTTCGGATGGATGCGGGCTTCGAAGTTGCGATTGCCCGAAAGCACGGCAGCGCAGACCATATCATTGGCTGCGATGGTCTCGTTGAAGCCGGCCGGCAGGTCGCCGGCGTTGCCGATGCAGGTCGTGCAGCCGTAGGCGGCCAGTGCGAAGCCGAGTTCGGTCAGCGGCTCGAGCAGGCCGGCACGCTGCAGGTAGTCGGTCACGACGCGCGATCCCGGAGCCAGCGAGGTCTTCACTTTCGGGTCGACCTTCAGACCGCGCTCGACGGCTTTTTTCGCCAGCAGTCCGGCGGCCAGCAGTACGCCCGGGTTCGACGTGTTCGTGCACGACGTGATCGCCGCGATCAGCACGTCGCCGTTCTTCAGTTCGGTGCCGTCGGCGGCGCGGTAGCTGCGCTCGAGGTCGGCGGCATTCTTCGCGAAGCCGTTTTCGGCGACCGGTCGCGAGAAGAGGTCACGGAACGTCGCTTTCATGTGATCCAGCTCGATGCGGTCCTGCGGGCGCTTCGGCCCGGCCAGCGACGGCGTGACCGTATCGAGGTCGAGTTCGACCACCTTCGAGTACTGCAGCTGGCCGGCATCGGGAATGCCGAACAGGCCCTGGGCACGGAAATAGCTCTCCAGCGCGTCGATTTCCTCGGCGGTGCGGCCGGTGCCCTCGAAGTATTCGAGTGTCTTTTCGTCGACCGGGAAAAATCCCATCGTTGCGCCGTATTCGGGCGCCATATTGGCCAGGGTGGCCCGGTCGGGTACGGCCAGCGAGCGCGTGCCTTCGCCGAAGAACTCGACGAACTTGCCGACCACCTTTTCCTTGCGCAGCATTTCGGTGACGGTCAGCACGAGGTCGGTGGCGGTGCGTCCCTCGCGCAGACGGCCTTTCAGATGCACGCCGACGACGTCCGGCGTCAGAAAATAGACCGGCTGGCCCAGCATCGCCGCTTCGGCCTCGATGCCGCCCACGCCCCAGCCGACGACGCCGATGCCGTTGATCATCGTCGTGTGGCTGTCGGTGCCGACGAGCGTGTCGGGATAGGTGATCCCGTCGCGTTCGTGTACGCCGCGAGCCAGGTACTCGAGGTTGACCTGGTGCACGATCCCGATCCCCGGCGGCACGACCTTGAAGGTGTCGAAGGCCTGCATGCCCCATTTCATGAACTGGTAGCGCTCGGCATTGCGCTCGAATTCGAGCTTCATGTTCAGGTCGAGCGCATCCGGACGGCGGTAGTGGTCGATCATCACCGAGTGGTCGACGACCAGGTCGACCGGCACGAGCGGCTCGATCTTCTTCGGATCCTGGTCCATCCGTGCCGCAACGCTGCGCATGGCGGCCAGGTCGGCCAGCAGGGGCACGCCAGTGAAGTCCTGCAGCACGACGCGGGCGACGACGAACGGGATTTCATCGACGCGCTTGTCATTGGGTTGCCAGTTCGCCAGCTGTTCGACGTGGGCTTCGGTGATTTTCCGGCCATCGACATTGCGCAGCACGGCTTCGAGCACGACGCGCAGCGACACCGGCAGCTTCGCGACATTCGGAAAGCGTTTCGCCAGCGCGGGCAGCGAGTACAGACGCGACGTCCGGCCCGACTGGAGCCGGAATTCCTGCAGGGTATCGAAGGGGTTCTGAGTCATGGAGTGAGGTCTCGAGGGTAGGGATCAGGGAAACAGGAGTCAGATGACGTAGAGATCGACGTAATCGCAAACGCTCATGGCCTCCAGCCTTGCGCGCACGAGCGACACATCGAGGATTCTTTGTTGCTGGCGGGCCGGAAAGCGGCGTGCCAGATTGGTGCGGAACTTCTGTACGAGCAGCGGCAGGCCCTCGGCGCGGCGGCGGCGATGGCCGACCGGGTACTCGACGACGACTTCATCGAGCCTGCTGCCGTCGGCGAATTCCACGGTGATCGCGTTGGCGATCGAGCGCTTTTCCGGGTCGAGATAATCCTTGCTGAACTGCGGGTCCTCGACGCACTGCATCTTCGCGCGCAGGGCGTCGATGCGCGGATCGGCGGCCACCGCGTCTTCGTAATCGGCGGCCGTCAGGCGTCCGAAAAGCAGCGGCACCGCCACCATGTACTGGATGCAGTGGTCGCGATCGGCCGGATTGTCCAGCGGCCCCTGCTTGTCGATGATGCGGATGGCCGATTCGTGCGTACGGATGGTGATCCGCGCGATGTCATCGGTGCTGCGGCCGGCATCGGCGAGTTGCCGGTGCAGCGTCATCGCGCATTCGACGGCCGTCTGGGCATGGAATTCGGCCGGGAAGGAGATCTTGAAGAGGACGTTTTCCATGACGTAGCTGCCGTAGGAGCGCGGGAAAGTGAATTCCCGGCCCTGGAAGAGCACGTCGTAGAAGCCCCAGGTCTTTGCGCTCAGCACCGACGGATAACCCATTTCACCGGTGCGCGCGATCAGTGCCAGGCGCACCGCGCGGCTGGTGGCGTCGCCCGCCGCCCAGCTCTTGCGGCTGCCGGTGTTCGGCGCATGCCGGTAGGTGCGCAGCGACTGGCCATCGACCCAGGCCAGCGAAACCGCGTTGATCAGTTCTTCGCGGCTCAGCCCCAGCAACTGGCCACAGACGGCGGTCGAGGCGACCTTGACCAGCACGACGTGATCGAGGCCGACGCGGTTGAACGAATTTTCAAGCGCGATCACACCCTGGATCTCGTGCGCCTTGACCATCGCTTCGAGCACCTGGCGCATCGTCAACGGCGCCCGGCCGGCCGCGATCGCGGTGCGGCTGAGCCAGTCGGCGGTCGCCAGAATGCCACCAAGGTTGTCGGACGGATGGCCCCATTCGGCGGCCAGCCAGGTGTCGTTGAAGTCGAGCCAGCGGATCATCGCGCCGATGCTGAAGGCTGCCTGAACCGGGTCGAGCTGGAACTGGGTGCCGGGCACTTTCGCCCCGTTGGGCACCATCGTGCCGGGCACGACCGGGCCCAGCAGCTTCGTGCACGCGGGGTAGTCCAGTGCCTCCAGGCCACAGCCGAGAGTGTCGATCAGACAGGCGGCAGCGGTGTCCAGCGCTTCGTTGCTGCTGACCTCGAAGGTCAGTACGTAGTCGACGATGTCGACGAGAACCTGGTCGGGCCGCGGGCGGCCGGTCGTCGGGGCATGGGTGTTCATGTCGGATGCGTCCTCGTCGGTCAATGCCGCTCGATGCGGGATAGCGGGCCCGGAGTTGCGGGCCGGGTATGCGGTTTGCCGCAGGGTCTGTCGACGCCCGCCGCGCGCCGCAAGGCAGGCGCCGCCCGTCGGCCGGGTCTGTGCATGATCAGCCGCGCCGGGCCAGCGGGACGAACGTGCGGTCTTCCGGGCCGGTATAGTTCGCGCCCGGGCGGATGATCTTGCCGTCGATGCGCTGCTCGATGACGTGCGCCGACCAGCCGGCCG
Organism: Burkholderiaceae bacterium; assembly: GCA_036844405.1. GTDB lineage: Bacteria > Pseudomonadota > Gammaproteobacteria > Burkholderiales > Burkholderiaceae_E > Zeimonas. Next base: position 4,798 of record DAIUFU010000026.1, read on the forward strand.
TGCGCGCAATGACGAACAGCGGCGTGAACATCGCGGTGGGCACGCCCATCATGTGGTAGCTGACGGCACTGAACCAGTCCAGGTTCGGGAACATCTTCTTGCTGTCCCACATGACCGATTCCAGCCGCTCGGCGATTTCATAGAGCTTCGTGTCGCCGGCCTGCTCCGACAGGCGGCGCGCCACTTCCCTGATGACCTGGTTGCGCGGGTCGGATACCGTGTAGACCGGATGCCCGAAGCCGATGACGACTTCGCGGTTGGCTACCCGCTGGCGGATGTCGGCTTCGGCTTCGTCGGCGTCCGCATAGCGGCTCTGGATGTCGAAGGCGACTTCGTTGGCGCCGCCGTGCTTCGGTCCGCGCAGTGCGCCGATCGCCGCCGTGATGGCCGACCACACGTCCGAGCCCGTGCCGGTCACGACGCGCGCCGTGAAGGTCGACGCATTGAACTCGTGCTCGGCGTAGAGGATGAGCGACGTGTGCATCGCGCGCACCTGATCGGCCGTTGGCTCCCGGCCGTGCAGCAGGTGCAGGAAATGCCCGCCGATCGACTCGTCGTCGGTGTCGGGTTCGATGCGCTTGCCGTTGGTCGCGTAATGCCACCAGTACAGAAGAATCGAACCGAGCGAGGCCAGCAGACGATCGGCAATGTCGCGTGCGCCGGCAAGATTGTGATCGTCCTTTTCCGGCAGCACGCAGCCCAGCAGCGAGACGCCGGTGCGCAGCACGTCCATCGGGTGCGCGCTGGCCGGGATCGTTTCCAGCGAGGTCCGCACCGCGGCTGGCAGGCCGCGCAGCGCGCGCAGCTTTCGCCGGTAGGCATCCAGTTCCGCCCGTTTCGGCAGACGCTCGTGAATCAGCAGATGAGCGATTTCCTCGAATTCGGCCTGTTCGGCCAGTTCGAGGATGTCATAACCCCGATAGTGCAGGTCATTGCCCGTGCGGCCGACCGAACACAGCGCGGTATTGCCGGCAATGACGCCGGACAGCGCCACGGATTTCTTGGCCTTCGGTCGTTCGGTCGTCGCGACAGCTTTTTCCGTCATGGTCTGCTTCCGTGGTTTGCCCGGACATGGGCGACACGCGCCCGGTTTCCGGTCGCGATGACTGCATGCGCCGGGCGGCATGCGGCCTTTCCGGGGATCATCTCCCGGGTGCGGACGCGGGCGCTTCGTGTTCACCGGCCGATCGACCGGCAAACGGGTTCTCAGGAGCGCTGGAACAGCTCGTCGAGCTTGCGCTCGTACTCCCAGTAGCCGATGGCGTCATACAACTCCTGGCGGGTCTGCATCTGTTCGAGCACCGCCTTTTGCGTGCCGTCGTGCCGCAGGCTCTCGTAGACCCGTTGCGCCGCCTTGTTCATTGCGCGAAAGGCCGACAGTGGATACAGCGCCATGGCCACGCCGACGCCGCCCAGCTCCGCTGTCGTGAACAAGGGTGTCTGGCCGAATTCGGTGATGTTCGCCAGCACCGGTACCTTGACCGCCTCGACGAAACGCGCATACATCGACAGTTCGGTCACGGCCTCGGGGAAAATGGCATCGGCTCCGGCCTCGACGCAGGCGAGCGCGCGCTCGACGGCGCGGTCGAGACCCTCGACGGCCAGTGCGTCGGTGCGCGCCATCAGCAGGAAATCCGGGTCGGTGCGGGCATCGACGGCGGCGCGGATGCGATCGACCATTTCCTGCTGCGGCACGATCTCCTTGCCTGGACGATGGCCGCAACGCTTGGCGCCGACCTGGTCCTCGATATGCATGCCGGCGGCACCGGCGCGGATCATGGCGCGCGTCGTTCGGGCGACGTTGAAGGCCGAGGCGCCGAAGCCGGTGTCGACGTCGACGAGCAGGGGAAGCTCGCAGACGTCGGTAATGCGGCGCACGTCGATCAGCACGTCCTCGAGGCCCGAAATGCCCAGATCGGGCATTCCAAGCGAGCCGGCGGCGACGCCGCCGCCGGAGACGTAGATCGCACCGAAACCCGCCCGCTGGGCCAGCAGCGCATGATTGGCGTTGATCGTGCCGACGATCTGCAGCGGCTGCTCGGCGCCGAGCGCCTCGCGAAAGCGTTTGCCGGCGCTGCGCATGACGCCGTCAGCCCAGCAGCGATGCGACGCCGTCGCGCTCTTCGAGCAACTCGGCCAGGGTCAGATCCATGCGTTCCCGGCTGAATTCGTCGATCGGCAGATCGCGAATCAGCTCATATTCGCCGTTGCCGCGGCACAGCACCGGAAAACCGTACAGGATGTCTTCCGGAATGCCATAGGCGCCGTCCGACGGCACGCCCATCGTGACCCAGCGCTCGCCGGCGCCCAGGGCCCAGTCGCGCATGTGGTCGAGGGCGGCATTGGCCGCCGAGGCCGCCGACGACAACCCGCGTGCCTCGATGATCGCCGCGCCACGCTTGCCCACGGTCGGGATGAAGGTCTCGCGGTTCCAGTTCTCGTCGCCGACCAGGTCGCGCACGGACTGCCCGCCGATGGTGGCGAAACGGTAATCGGGATACATCGTCGGGCTGTGGTTGCCCCAGACGACCAGTTTTTCGATGCTGTCGACCGGCTTGCCGGTGCGCGCGGCCAGTTGCGACAGCGCACGATTGTGGTCCAGGCGCAGCATCGCGCTGAAATTCTTTTTCGGCAGGTTCGGCGCCGATTTCATCGCGATGTACGCGTTCGTGTTCGCCGGGTTGCCGACCACCAGGATGCGGCACTCGCGGCTCGCAACCTCGTCGAGCGCACGGCCCTGGACGGTGAAGATGGCGCCATTGGCTTCGAGCAGATCCTTGCGTTCCATTCCCTTGCTGCGCGGCCGCGCGCCCACGAGCAGCGCGTAGTCGGCATCGCGGAAGGCGACTTTCGGATCGTCGGTGACGACCACGCCGGCCAGCAGCGGAAAGGCGCAGTCTTCCAGCTCCATGACCACGCCGCGAACGGCAGGCAGGGCCGGCGTGATGTCGAGCAATTGCAGGATGACCGGCTGGTCCTTGCCGAGCAGGTCGCCATTGGCGATGCGAAAGAGCAGGCTATAGCCGATCTGGCCGGCGGCGCCGGTCACGGCGACGCGTTTGGCGGGTCTTGACATGGGGGAAATGCCTCGGTTGGGGGAATTCGGCAGCGGCCGGCAGTCTAGTCCCCGCAAGGGAAATCTGTCAATCAGGTCGATATCTTATATAAGAGATAACACAATAGACGAAAGCGGTGATTCATGGTCCAATCCGGCGATGAACGAAATTTCCCGTGCGCCGGCGAATGTGCCCGGAAGCGGCGTCGACGAGGCACCGACTTTCGCTCCGCTGTATCGCCAGATCCGCACGCTGCTGCTGCGTGGGCTGCAGTCGGGAGAGTGGCAGCCCGGCGAAGCGATTCCGAGCGAAACCGAACTGGCGGCGCGTTATCGCGTCAGCCAGGGGACCGTGCGCAAGGCGATCGACGAACTGGCGGCCGAGCATCTGCTCGTGCGCCGTCAGGGACGCGGCACCTTCGTGGCCTCGCACCGCGAGGTACGCACGCAGTTCCGCTTCCTGCGCCTGCGTCCTGACGAGGCCGGTTTCGGCGAGGCCGAACCGGGCGAGCACTCCGGCGAGGCGCTGGGCGAGTCGGCCCCCGGGCTGGTCATGACGAGCCGGGTGCTGGAGTGCCGCCGGCTGCGTGCTCCCGGCGAAGTGGCGCGTGCATTGCGCCTGCGCGCCGGTGAAGTCGTCGTGTTGATCCGGCGTCTGCTCGAAAGTGCGACGAGCCCGCTCGTGCTCGACGAGATCTGGCTGCCGGGCATGCGTTTCCGCGGGTTGAACACCGAGCGCCTGGATGCCTGGCACGGGCCGCTTTATGCGCTGTTCGAAACCGAGTTCGGCACCCGGATGATCGGCGCGTCCGAACGCCTCAAGGCGGTGGCGGCATCGCGTTCGCACGCCCGTGTGCTGCGGGTCGGCGAGGCCACGCCGCTGCTGCTCGTCGAACGGCTGTCGTGGACCTACGAGGAGCAGCCGGTGGAGTTGCGCAGCGGCTATTGCGTGACCAGCCACCACCACTACTTCAACCGTCTCAACTAGAGGCCCGGACGTGGTCGCGAACTGCACGCGTTTCGGGTCCGGATGCACTGTTGACGCGGTTCGCGAGACGGCGGATTTGATGCAATGCGCCAATTTCGGTCAAAATAAGCAGGTTTACTGGCAACGAGGGTGAAATGGTGACTGCGGCGGGCAAGACGATGGCGGGCAAGACGCTTGGCGGCGGGGCGGATCGGCCGGAGTTTCGCAACATCCACATCTCGCAGATCGTCGGCTACCGGTTGCCTCTGGCCGGTCTGGTCTCGATCCTGCACCGGATCAGCGGTGCGGCGATGTTCCTGATCGGTTTGCCGCTCATCCTCTGGCTGTTCCAGCAAAGTGTCCTGTCCGAGCTGAGTTTCGAGCGTTACCGCGTTTTCGTCAGCCATCCGCTGATGCGTCTGGTTCTGATCGGGCTGATGTGGGCCTTCCTGCATCATCTGTTCGCCGGCATCCGCCACCTGCTGATGGATCTCGACATCGGCGTCGCGAAGGAACCGGGGCGCACATCGGCGGCGACCGTTCTGGTGCTGAGCCTCGCGACGACGCTCGTCTTCGTTCTGAAGATCACCGGAATTTTCTGATGGCGTCCGGATCTGCCCGCGCCGGCAGCCGGTTCTCCCGTTTCTTCATGGCACGGTTCTTCTCCGTGATTTCCGAGTCCTGCACTGCATGTTCTCCCTGTTTCCGGTAGCCCTCACATGACCGTCACCCGAACCGTCACCGGCGCGCATTACGGATTGCGCGACTGGCTTGCCCAGCGTTTCACGGCGCTCGTGCTCATCGCCTATACCTTCGTGCTGCTGGGCTGGGTGTTTGCGCTGCCCGAACTCGATTACGGCAGCTGGTCCGGCATCTTTGCCGTTCGCTGGATGAAGGTCTTCACCTTCGTGGCATTGCTGGCGCTGATCTGGCACGCCTGGGTGGGCGTGCGCGACATCTTCATGGATTACATCAAGCCGATCGGGCTGCGCCTTGCGCTGCAGTTCACCACGATCGTCGTCCTGCTCGGCTATGCCGGCTGGGCGATGCTCACTCTCTGGAGCGTTTGAGATGGCAGCGGTTCTCGATTCCCTGGCCAACAACCTGCCGCGGCGCAAGTACGACGCGGTCATCATCGGTGCCGGCGGGGCCGGCATGCGCTGTTCGGTGCAACTGGCCGACGCCGGCTACGACGTCGCGGTGCTGTCCAAGGTATTTCCGACCCGTTCGCACACCGTGGCGGCCCAGGGCGGTATTGGCGCGTCGCTGGGCAACATGAGCGAGGACAACTGGTACTGGCACATGTTCGACACCGTCAAGGGGTCGGATTACCTCGGTGACCAGGATGCCATCGAGTTCATGTGCCGCCAGGCGCCGAAAGTGGTCTACGAACTCGAGCATTTCGGCATGCCGTTCGACCGCAACCCCGACGGCACCATCTATCAGCGTCCGTTTGGCGGCCACACCGCCAATTTCGGCGAGAAGCCGGTGCAGCGTGCCTGTGCCGCGGCCGACCGGACCGGTCACGCGATGCTGCACACGCTGTACCAGCGCAACGTGCGCGCGCGCACCCAGTTCTTTGTCGAGTGGATGGCACTGGACATCATCCGGGATGCGGACGGCGACTGTGTCGGCGTGGTCGCGCTCGAGATGGAAACCGGTGACGTGATGATTCTCGAGGCCAAGGTCACGGTAATCGCCACCGGCGGCGCCGGCCGCATCTGGAACGCATCGACCAACGCGTTCATCAATACCGGCGACGGCCTGGGCATGGCGGCGCGCGCCGGCATCCCGCTCGAGGACCTCGAATTCTGGCAGTTCCATCCGACCGGCGTGGCCGGTGCCGGCGTTCTCATCACCGAGGGCGTGCGCGGCGAGGGCGGCATCCTGCTGAACAAGGATGGCGAACGCTTCATGGAACGCTATGCGCCGACGCTCAAGGATCTGGCGCCGCGCGACTTCGTTTCACGCTCGATGGACCAGGAAATCAAGGAAGGGCGCGGCTGCGGCCCGCACGGTGATTACGTGCTGCTCAAGCTCGATCACCTGGGCGCCGACACGATCATCAAGCGGCTGCCGTCGATTCGCGAAATCGCGATCAAGTTCGCCCATGTCGATCCGATCAAGGATCCGATTCCGGTCGTGCCGACGGCGCATTACCAGATGGGCGGCATCCCGGCCAACTATCACGGGCAGGTCGTCGTGCCGAAGAACGGCAACCCCGAGGAAGTGGTGGGCGGGCTCTACGCGATCGGCGAATGCTCGTGTACCTCGGTGCACGGCGCCAACCGGCTCGGCACGAACTCGCTGCTCGATCTGCTCGTGTTCGGACGCGCGGCCGGCGATCACATCATTGCTTCGAAGTTCCGCGAGCGCAGCCACAAGCCGATGCCGGCCGATGCCGGCGATGCGGCGCTGGCACGCCTGGCCAGGCTCGAAGGCTCGACCTCGGGTGAAAAGACCCAGGAAGTGGCCGCGACGATCCGGCGCACGATCCAGTCGCACTGCGGCGTTTTCCGGACGACGGAACTGCTGGAGGAAGGCGTGCGGCAGGTGGCCGAAATCGCCCGTCAGGTCGATGCACTGCACCTGGCCGACAAGTCGCGCGTGTTTAACACGGCGCGCGTCGAGGCGCTCGAACTGCAGAACCTGATCGAGGTCGCCAAGGCAACGGTGGTATCGGCGGCGGCGCGCAAGGAAAGCCGCGGGGCGCACGCGCTGCAGGATCACCCCGAACGTGACGACGTGAACTGGATGAAGCACACCCTGTGGTATGCGCAGGACAACCGTCTCGAATACAAGCCGGTACGCACGCAGCCGCTGACGGTCGAGAGCTTCCAGCCGAAGGCCCGTACGTTCTGAAGGTCTTCACGACATTCTGATTGCCGGAGCCTTCATTCGGCTCCGGATTCCCGAATGGCTGCGGGACCGCCTGTCCGGTCCCGGTCGGCCGATCCCGAAAGGCGCAGGAGAGAAATGAGCGCAGTCCTGGAAACCGCCGTGCAACCGGCGCAAGCTGCCCCCGGCAGCCGCGTCGTGCGATTCTCGATTTACCGCTACGATCCCGACAAGGACGCGCGGCCGACCATGCAGTCGATCGAAGTGCGCCTCGAAGCCACCGATCGGATGTTGCTCGATGCGCTGATGCGGCTGAAGAACGTCGACGATTCACTGGCGTTTCGCCGCTCGTGCCGGGAAGGGGTGTGTGGCTCGGACGCCATGAACATCAACGGCAAGAACGGTCTGGCGTGCATCACCAATCTGCGCGACCTGAAGGAGCCGATCGTGCTGCGGCCACTGCCCGGCCTGCCGGTCGTGCGCGACCTGATCGTCGACATGACGCAGTTCTTCCACCAGTACCACTCCATCCGGCCCTATCTGATCAACGACACGCCGCCGCCGGAGAAGGAACGCCTGCAGTCGCCCGAAGAGCGCGAGGAGCTGAACGGGCTGTACGAGTGCATTCTGTGTGCATCGTGTTCGACCGCGTGCCCGTCGTTCTGGTGGAATCCCGACAAGTTCGTCGGTCCGGCGGGCCTGCTGCAGGCCTACCGCTTTCTCGCGGACAGCCGCGACCAGGCCACTTCGGAGCGGCTCGACGATCTGAACGATCCGTACCGCCTGTTTCGCTGCCGTTCGATCATGAATTGCGTCGACGTCTGTCCGAAGGGGCTCAATCCGACGCGGGCGATCAATCAGATCAAGGATCTGCTTGTCCGTCGCACGGTCTGACGGCATTTTCGGCAGCCGGCGGAGGTCAGCAGTGTCCGTGGACGCGAATGCAGAGCGATTGCGGCGTTTGCGCTGGCGCGCGCGCCGCGGTCTGCTCGAGAACGATCTCGTTCTCGAGCGTTTTTTCGAACGCCACTCCGATGCCATCGACGAGGAGTTCATCGGCGGGCTGGATACCCTGCTCGATCTGCCCGACAGCGAGATGCTCGACCTGATCGTGGGTCGCAGCGCTCTTCCCGGGCAGATCGACAGGCCGGCAGTACGCAAGGTGCTTGCCTTGTTGCGCGAGGCGTGAGAGCGCATGAAGCGGCATGCCGCTTCATGGGTTTCGGGCGTTTCTCCGTCTGACCGGTGTCCACTGTCGCAGACTCCCGTCGTCATCACCATCAAGCGAATCGAGGAATGAATCGATGAAAGAGCAGAACAAGGCCACGCTGTCGTTTCCCGATGGCAACACGACCGTCGAGTTGCCGATCCATGCCGGCAGCATCGGACCGAAAGTGCTCGATATCCGCAAACTGTATGCGGAATCGGGTCATTTCACCTTCGACCCGGGTTTCATGGCGACGGCTGCCTGCGAATCGAAGATCACCTACATCGATGGCGCCAGGGGCGAACTGCTGTATCGCGGCTATCCGATCGAACAGCTGGCCGAGAAATGCGATTATCTGGAGACCTGCTATCTGCTGCTCAACGGGGAACTGCCGGATGCCGAGCAGCAGCGCGATTTCGCCAATCGGGTGACCAATCACTCGATGGTTCACGAGCAGATGGCGCGTTTCCTGCAGGGATTCCGCCGTGATGCGCATCCGATGGCCGTTCTGGTCGGCATGGTGGGCGCGCTGTCGGCGTTCTATCACGACTCGCTCGACATCAGCGATCCCGAGCACCGTTTTGTTTCGGCGATCCGCCTGATCGCCAAGATGCCCACGCTCGTGGCGATGGCCTACAAGTATTCGATGGGCCAGCCGTTCATGTATCCGCAGAACCGGCTGTCGTATTCGGCCAATTTCATGCGCATGATGTTCGGCACGCCGTGCGAGGAATACGAACCCAACGACGTACTCGTGCGCGCGCTCGACCGCATCCTGATCCTGCACGCCGACCACGAGCAGAATGCCTCGACCTCGACCGTGCGTCTGGCCGGTTCTTCGGGGGCCAATCCCTTTGCCTGCATCGCCGCCGGAATCGCGACCCTGTGGGGGCCAGCGCATGGCGGGGCCAATGAAGCGTCGCTGCTGATGCTGCGTGACATCCAGCAGCAGGGTGGCGTCGAGCGGATCGGCGAGTTCATTGCCCAGGTCAAGGACAAGAACTCGGGCGTCAAGCTGATGGGCTTCGGCCATCGGGTCTACAAGAACTACGACCCGCGGGCCAAGCTGATGCGCGAGACCTGCTACGAAGTGCTCGGCGAACTCGGCCTGCACGACGATCCGCTGTTCGCGCTGGCCATGAAGCTGGAGAAGATCGCCCTCGAAGATGAATACTTCGTGCAGCGCAAGCTGTACCCGAACGTGGATTTCTATTCGGGCATCGTGCAGAAGGCGCTTGGCATCCCGACCGAGATGTTCACCTGCATTTTTGCACTTGCCCGCACGGTTGGCTGGATTGCACAGTGGGGTGAGATGATCGCCGATCCGGATCAGAAGATCGGCCGTCCGCGCCAGTTGTACACCGGTCACCCGCGGCGCGACATTCCGGCCTCGTTTGTCGGCGGGCGCTGACAGCAGGTCATCGGTTGCGCTTGCGGTCATCCAGCCCGCAAGCGCGCCCCGGCGGTATCTGTGCGGATGCTGCCGGCGGCGAACAAGGTCGGGTCAGCCCGGTGTTATGATCGTACAGCGATCACTGCCCGCACTCAAGCACGGGCTTTTTCATACCCCGCATGGCACCCGCAGGAACGCAATGACCTGAATTTTCTGTTGTTTACTCTCGAACGACCGCTCCGGAAGCCGGAAGGCGTTTGCCGACTGCCGCAGGCAGGCCGGGCATCTTGAACGAGAAGCTCGTTTCACAAGGTGAAGAAATCATGGCCAAGTCCATTCTGTCGACTCTTCAGTCGAATTCCTATCTGTTCGGCGGCAACGCGCCCTATGTCGAGGGGCTCTACGAGAGCTACCTGGACAATCCGGCATCGGTGCCGGATGCCTGGCGCGCCTGGTTCGATCGTCTGCAGGGCGTACCGGCGGCCGATGGCCGACCCGAAACACGCGACGTCGCGCACGCTCCGATCGTGCAGTCCTTTGCCGAGCGCGCCAGGGCGGGTCTGCTGCGCCCGCAGCAGATGGGGGGCGACGCCGCCACGGCACGCAAGCAGGTCTACGTACAGCAGCTGATTGCCGCCTACCGTTTTCTCGGAACGCACTGGGCGGATCTGGATCCGCTCAAGCGCCAGGAGCGGCCGGCCATTCCCGAGCTGGAGCCGGCGTTCTACGATTTCACCGAGGGTGACCAGGCGCACATCTATTCGGCCGCGAACACCTATTTCGGCTTCGACAGCGCGCCGCTGCGCGACATCATCAAGGCGCTGCGCGACACCTATTGCGGTTCGATCGGCGCGGAGTTCATGTACATCGGCGACCCGGCGCAGAAGCGCTGGCTGCAGGAGCGCCTGGAGTCGACGCGTTCGCGGCCCAGTTATCCGATCGAGCGCAAGAAGCGGATTCTCGCGCGGCTGACGGCGGCCGAGGGGCTGGAACGTTACCTGCATGCCAAGTTCGTCGGGCAGAAGCGTTTTTCACTGGAAGGCGGTGAAAGCTTCATCGCGGCGATGGACGAACTGGTGCAGCGTGCCGGTCAGGCGGGCATCCAGGAAATCGTCATCGGTATGGCGCATCGTGGCCGCCTGAACGTGCTCGTCAACGTGCTTGGAAAAATGCCCAAGGAGCTCTTTGCCGAGTTCGAAGGGCGGCACGCGGAAGACCTGCCCAGCGGCGACGTCAAGTACCACAAGGGATTCTCGAGCGATCTGTCGACGCCGGGCGGCCCGGTACACATTTCACTGGCCTTCAACCCGTCGCACCTGGAGATCGTCAATCCGGTCGTCGAGGGGTCGTGCCGCGCGCGCATGACCCGGCGCGGCGATCGCAACGGCGACCAGGTGCTGCCGGTGCTGGTGCATGGTGACGCGGCCTTCGCGGCGCAGGGCGTCGTGATGGAAACGCTCAATCTGGCGCAGACCCGCGGCTACGGTACGCGCGGGACGGTGCACATCGTCATCAACAACCAGATCGGCTTCACGACCTCGGACCCGCGCGACACGCGTTCGACGCTGTATTGCACGGACGTCGTCAAGATGATCGAGGCGCCGGTGCTGCACGTCAACGGCGACGACCCCGAAGCGGTCGTCTATGCGATGCAGCTGGCGTTCGATTTCCGCCAGGAGTTCCGCAAGGACGTGGTCGTCGACATCGTCTGCTATCGCAAGCTCGGCCACAACGAGCAGGATTCGCCGGCGATGACGCAGCCGATCATGTACAAGAAGATCGCGCAGCATCCCGGCACGCGCAAGATCTATGCCGACAAGCTCGTGCACCAGGAAGTGGTGACGCCTGACGATCCGGCGCAGATGGTGGCCGAATACCGCAAGGCGATGGACGAAGGGCGCACGACCTTCGATCCCATCCTGACGGATTTCAAGGGCAAATTCGCCGTCGACTGGATGCCGTTCCTGAACCGCAAGTGGACCGATGCGGCCGAGACCGGCGTGCCGATGGCGGAACTGCGCCGGCTGGGCGAGAAGATCACGACGATTCCGCCCGACTTCAAGCTGCATCCGCTGGTCGATCGCGTCATCCATGATCGTCGCGCCATGAGTGAGGGCGAGCATCCGCTCGACTGGGGCATGGGCGAACATCTCGCCTTTGCCACGCTGCTGGCCTCGGGCTACGACGTGCGTCTGTCGGGCCAGGATTCGGGGCGCGGCACGTTCACGCACCGGCACGCGGTGCTGCACGACCAGAACCGCGAGAAATGGGACCAGGGCGCCTATATCCCGCTGCAGTTCGTCGCCGACAACCAGGGTCAGTTCATCGTCATCGACTCGGTATTGTCCGAGGAGGCGGTGCTGGCGTACGAATACGGTTACGCCACGGCCGACCCGAATACGCTGGTCATCTGGGAGGCACAGTTCGGCGATTTTGCCAACGGCGCCCAGGTGGTGATCGACCAGTTCATCTCTTCGGGCGAAACCAAATGGGGGCGGGCCAACGGGCTGGTCCTCATGCTGCCGCACGGCTACGAAGGGCAGGGGCCCGAGCATTCGTCGGCGCGCATCGAACGCTTCCTGCAGCTGTGCGCGGAGAACAACATGCAGGTCTGCCAGCCGACGACCCCGGCCCAGATCTTCCATCTGCTGCGTCGCCAGATGATCCGGATGTTCCGCAAGCCGCTGGTGATCATGACGCCGAAGTCGCTGCTGCGGAACAAGGAAGCCGTATCGAGCCTGAAGGATCTGGCCTCGGGCGAATTCCGTACCGTGCTCGGCGATCCTTCGGTCGAAGCCAGTCGCGTGCGCCGCGTGGTCATCTGCACCGGCAAGGTCTATTACGATCTGCTGGCGGCGCGCCGCGAACGGCGGCTGAACGACGTGGCGCTGCTGCGCATCGAACAGCTGTACCCGTTTCCGCACAAGGCGTTCGCGGCCGAGCTGAAGAAATTCGCCTCGGCCACCCAGTTCGTCTGGTGTCAGGACGAGCCGCAGAACCAGGGAGCCTGGTTCTATGTGCAGCACCAGATCGCCGCGGCACTGTCCGAGCAGCAGAAACTGGTCTATGCCGGTCGGGCGCCTTCGGCGTCGCCGGCGGTCGGCTATTACGACAAGCATTATGCGCAGCAGAAGGAACTGCTCGCCGTCGCCCTGGGTGCCGGACGTTCGCGCTCGAAGAAAACCAACCGCGAGGCCGCCTGAGGCGCGCCTTGCCCGGAGAATCCGATGCCCTTTCTGGAGATCAAGGTTCCGCAGCTGTCGGAATCCGTCGCCGAAGCCACGTTGTTGCAGTGGCACAAGAAGGCCGGTGAGGCCGTCACCCGCGATGAAAACCTGATCGATATCGAAACCGACAAGGTGGTGCTGGAGTTGCCGGCACCGGCCGACGGCGTGCTGGTGGAAATCCTCAAGGGGGACGGTGCGACCGTCGTCGCCGACGAGGTGATCGCGCGCCTGGACACCGATGCCACGGCGAGCGCCGCTCCCCGGGCCGCGGCGGCACCGGAAGCAGCATCGCCACCCCCGGAAGCCGCGCCGGCACCAGCCGCAGTCGGCGGTGGCGCCCACGGCGACGTCGCCATGCCGGCGGCGGCGCAGATGCTGCGCGAGGCCCAGATGTCGCCGACCCAGGTGGCCGGTACCGGCCGTGACGGCCGGGTGACCAAGGGTGACGTCATCGATGCACTGGCCGGCGCGGCGGCGACGACGAAGCCGGTACCACCGCCGCCCGCTGCGGCGCGTCCACCGTTGCCCGAAGTCCAGCCGCCGGTCGATGCGTCACAGTTGCTCACGGGGCGGCCCGAACAGCGGGTGCCGATGTCGCGCCTGCGCCAGCGTGTGGCCGAGCGCCTGCTGCAGTCACAGCAGACCAACGCCATCCTGACGACGTTCAACGAAGTCGACATGAAGCCGGTGATGGATCTACGCAAGCGCTATCAGGAGCGCTTCGAGAAGGAACACGGCACCCGGCTCGGTTTCATGTCCTTCTTCATCAAGGCGGCCGTGCATGCCTTGCGCAAGTATCCGGTCGTCAATGGCTCGATCGACGGAACCGACATCGTCTATCACGGCTATTTCGATATCGGCGTGGCAGTCAGTTCGCCGCGTGGCCTGGTCGTTCCGGTCGTGCGCAATGCCGATCAGCTCGGTTTTGCGCAGATCGAGCAGCAGATTGCCGAATTCGGCCGACGGGCGCAGGAAGGCAAGCTCAGCATCGAGGAGCTGACCGGGGGGACTTTCTCGATCAGCAACGGGGGCGTGTTCGGCTCCATGCTATCGACACCGATCATCAATCCGCCGCAGTCGGCCATTCTCGGCGTCCACGCGACGAAGGAACGGCCGGTCGTGCAGGACGGGCAGATCGTCATCCGGCCGATGAATTATCTGGCTCTGTCCTATGATCACCGCCTGATCGACGGACGTGAGGCGGTTCTCTTCCTGGTCTCGATCAAGGAAGCACTGGAAGATCCGTCCCGCCTGCTCCTGGATTTATAAAGGCCATTATTCATGACGAAAACTTATGATGTAATCGTCATTGGTGCCGGCCCGGGCGGCTATATTGCCGCCATCCGGGCCGCACAGCTCGGCATGCAGGTGGCCTGCATCGAAGGCTGGCGCAATGAAGAGGACAAGCCCGTGCTGGGCGGCACCTGCCTGAATGTCGGCTGCATTCCGTCCAAGGCGCTGCTGGCCTCGAGCGAAGCCTTCGAGCAGGCGGGCAAGGAGTATGCGGCGCACGGAATCGAGTGCGCCGATGTGCGCATTGATATCGGCCGGATGCAGGCGCGCAAGACGTCGATCGTGCAGAAGATGACACGCGGCATCGAGTTCCTGTTCCGCAAGAACAAGATCGACTGGATCCAGGGTTTCGGACGTTTCGTCGGCCGGGAAGGTGATGCCTGGCAGATTGCGGTTGGCCCCGGGCCGGGGAGCAGTGAAGAAACGCAACGGCTGGCTGCGGCGCAGGTCATCGTCGCGACCGGTTCGCGGCCACGTACGCTGCCCTTCGCGCCGATCGACAACCGGCTCGTCTGTGACAACGTCGGCGCGCTGTCGCTCGCCGAGGTGCCGAAGCGCCTGGGCGTGATCGGTGCCGGTGTGATCGGGCTCGAACTGGGCTCGGTGTGGCGGCGTCTGGGTGCGGAAGTGACGATTCTCGAGGCCATGCCGGAATTTCTCGCCGCCGCCGACGAGGCGGTGCGCAAGGAAGCATGGAAGCAGTTTGCCCGCCAGGGGCTGCGCATCGAACTGGA
>DAIUFU010000026.1:19611-23970 GCA_036844405.1 Burkholderiaceae bacterium
CCGATGCTCGCGCACAAGGCCAGCGACGAAGGCGTGATGGTTGCCGAGCGCATCGCCGGACGCGATGCGCAGATCGACTACCGCTGCATTCCCTGGGTGGTGTACACCGCACCCGAGATCGCCTGGGTCGGTCAGACGGCGCATCAACTGCGCGAGCAGGGTCGGGACTTCCGGGAAGGGCAGTTTCCGTTTGCGGCCAACGGACGCGCGCTTGGCAACGGCGATTCGATCGGCTTCGTCAGGGTGCTGGCGGATGCGCACAGCGATGAGGTGCTCGGGGTGCACATCGTTTCCGCTGCGGCGTCGGAACTGGTGGCCGAAGCCGCGCTCGCCATGGGGTTCCGTGCGTCGGCGGAGGACATCGGCCAGATTTCGCATCCGCATCCGTCGCTGTCCGAGGCCCTGCGCGAGGCCGCCCTGGCGGCCAGCGGGCAGGGCGCGCTGAACGCATGATCGACGCGTGAGCTTTCGTGATGACTGTGCCGGTGCGTTCGGCGAACGTGGGTACCGGCCGGACGCCGCACAGCAGGCGGCCATCGATCGCCTGCAGGAGATGTGCGACGAGCTGATCGCATTCAAGTCGGCGCGTTCGAATCGGTGGAAGAAGCTGGTCCGGCGCCCCGAGGTGCCGCGTGGTGTCTGGTTATACGGCGGTGTCGGGCGCGGCAAGAGTTTCCTGATGGACTGCTTCCACGCATCGGTGCCGCTGGTGCGCAAGACGCGCGTGCATTTCCACGAGTTCATGCGCGACATGCACCGCTCGCTCGACGAACACAAGGGCCAGGCCGACCCGCTGGATGCGGTCGCCGCCCGGATCGCACGTCGCTACCGGCTGATCTGCTTCGATGAATTCCACGTTTCGGACATCGCCGACGCGATGATTCTCGAGCGTCTGCTGCGCGGCCTGTTCGGGCACGGCGTGACCTTCGTCATCACCTCGAATTACCGGCCGCGCGATCTGTACCCGGAGGGCCTGCATCGGGACCGGATCCTGCCCGCCATCGAACTGATCGAACGCCATCTCGATGTGCTGTGTGTCGATGCCGGCATCGATTACCGGCAACGCACGCTGGCCGGTATCGACGCCTACCACGCGCCGCTCGGCCTCGAAGCCGACCGCGCGCTGCGCCGCCTGTTCGAGCAGCTGGCCGAGACGCGCGACGAGGATCCGCGCCTGATGATCGAGCACCGCGAGATCCGCGCCCTGCGCCGCGCAGGCGGCGTCGCATGGTTCGACTTCCGCACGTTGTGCGGCGGCCCGCGTTCGCAGAACGACTATCTCGAAATCGGCAGCCAGTTCCACTCGGTATTTCTTTCCGGGGTGCCGCGCATGAGTGCGGGCATGGCCTCGGAGGCGCGCCGGTTCGTCTGGCTGGTCGACGTCCTCTATGACCGGCGCGTCAACCTGATCATTTCCGCCGAAGTCGAGCCCGAGTCGCTGTACACCGACGGTGTGCTCGCCAACGAGTTCCAGCGTACCGTCAGCCGGCTGCACGAGATGAATTCGGTTGAGTATCTGCAGGCGCCCAGGCGTGAGAACACGCTCGGGGATGGCCCGCCGAGGACGGCAGCAGCGGAATCCGCGGTCCATTGAATCCAATGGGCAGGCAGACGTATGATGCGCGGGGAAAACCTGCTGGCACATGGATGATGCACGGTATGAAACACGACTCTGGCGCCGCGATCCAGCAGCGCATCGGTGAATTGCAACTGGAGCATCGTGGACTGGATGCCATGATCGACACGCTCGGGACCCAGCCGCAGTTCGATGAGTTGCAGTTGCGGCGCCTGAAAAAGCGCAAGTTGCAGATCAAGGACGCCATCGTATTGCTGCAGATGCAACTCGTGCCGGACGAACCGGCCTGATGGCCGGAGCGCCTGCGCGCGTGGACGCGCCCCTGGTCGAAGCCACGGAAGCGGCATTCGCGCACGACGGACCGGTTGCAGCAGTCGTTCCCGGCTATGCCGTGCGCCCGGCGCAGGTGGCCATGGCCCGTGCCGTCGCCGGGTCGATGAGCACCGGCGGGTCCCTGGTCGTCGAGGCGGGAACCGGCGTCGGAAAAACCTGGGCATATCTCGTTCCGGCACTGCTGAGCGGCCTGCGCGTACTGATCAGCACCGATACGAAGACGCTGCAGGATCAGCTCTATCGGCGCGATCTGCCGCAGATCCGGCGCGCCCTGGCATCCGGCGCAACGGTTGCCCTGCTCAAGGGGCGCGCGAATTATGTCTGTCATTACCACCTGCGGCGCAATCTGGCCGAGGGTCTGGTCGGGCATTCCGCCGATCTGGCGACCCTGCGCCGGATCGAACGTTTTGCCGCCGTTTCGGCCACGGGCGATCGCAGCGAGGCCGAAGGCATTGCCGAAGACCATCCGGCCTGGGCGCTGGCCACGTCGACGCGCGAGAACTGTCTGGGCCAGGAGTGCCCCGATTTTGCCCGCTGCTTCGTCTTCCGGGCGCGCCAGGCGGCGCACGATGCCGATATCGTCGTCGTCAATCACCATCTGTTCTGCGCCGATCTCGCTTTGCGTGACGACGGGGTGAATGAACTGCTGCCGAGCGTGCATGCGGTCATTTTCGACGAGGCGCATCAATTGCCCGATACCGCCACGCGTTTTCTCGGACGCGGTGTATCGACACGGCAACTGATCCAGTTTGCCCGCGATCTGCGGCGCATCGGCATCGAGGAAGCACCGGACGGAGCCGACTGGGCCGGTCTGAGCCAGATGCTCGAACTGGCAGTACAGCATCTGCGCATGGCCGCCGGATCGGCTGCCGGCAGAGCGCGCCGGCTCGATCGGCGACAGCTGCAGGAACTCGGCGACCTGTCGGCCCGCATCCGCTCGGTCGAGCGCGCATTGCCGCATCAGGTGCTCGAGCACTGCGCCGAACGCGGCCGGGAACTGGCGCGTCTGCACGCGCGTGCGGACGAGTTGCGCATGCGTCTGCGTGAATGGCAGGCCGGCGTGTACGAGCCCGGTGACCGGGTCACCGAAGAGGCCGGTGCCGGGGCCGGCACGGAAAGATGCGGGAGCACCGCCGCGCCGGGCACTTCCCCGGCGCCCGGGGCGGATGCTGGCGGTGCGTCTGCTGTCGCATCGCTGGAAGATGTTGCCGGTGATGAAGCGATCTACTGGATGGACGTCTTCGAGCAGGGACTGTCGTTGCAGGTGACGCCGCTGTCGGTGGCCCAGGTGCTCGAGCGCCATCGGCAGAACGTGCGTTGCGCCTGGATCCACACGTCAGCGACGTTGACGGTGGCGGATCGCTTCGATCATTTTCTGGCGGCCGTCGGTCTGCCCGATGCCCACACATTGCAGTGCGACAGTCCGTTCGACTATGCCCAACAGGCGCTGCTGTATCTGCCGGACGACTGTGGCGATCCAGCGAGCGCGGACTTTGCCGAACGGGTGAGCCGTTCCGCCTGGCCGCTGATCCTGGCCAATCGCGGGCGGGCCTTTGTCCTGTGCACCAGTCTGCGCATGGTCGATCGGCTGGCGCGTCTGCTGGCGGCGGAAATCTCGCGTTCGGGGTGCGCGATCGAACTGCTCGTCCAGGCACACGCGTCGCGTTCGACGCTGCTCGAGCGTTTTCGCACGGCTGCGCAACCGTTGCTGATCGGCTCGACGAGCTTCTGGGAAGGTATCGACGTTGCCGGCGATCGCCTGTCACTGGTCGTGATCGACAAGCTGCCTTTTTCGGTGCCGGACGACCCGGTGCTGGCGGCCCGGCTGGAGGCGGCCCGACGGGCCGGACAGGATCCCTTCCGCACGCTCCAGTTGCCCGCGGCCGCGATGGCGCTGAAACAGGGCGCCGGCCGTCTGATCCGCTCCGGTACGGATCGCGGACTGTTGATGATCTGCGATCAGCGCATCACGACACGCTCGTACGGGCGCACGCTGCTGGCCAGCCTGCCGCCGTTTCGCATCACGCACGATGCCCGCGAAGCGCTGGAATTCTGTCAACGGCAGGGCGGCGGGGCGGGCCCGGGCTCCTAGACTGCCACCCGAAAGTATCGCAACATGAAGTCGCACCTTCGCACGCCGGGCAAGAATGAGGCGCCCGTGAAGCAGGCGGCTGCCCGCTCCACGGCCTGACTGCAAGTGATGACGGGAGCATCAGGAATGGCGGCCGGCTACTCCGGTCAGTCGCCTGCGCTTCTGGCCGTTTCGCAGTGCGGGCGCAGGCCCCGGTTCCCGACTCGTCCGGGTCATTGAAACCGGATCGGAAGGTCTTCGGAGAGCGTGGTTATGGCAGAGTGCGGGGGTACCCCGTCAGCCGAAGCCGGCGCCTCCGGGACCGGATTGCGCTCATACATCGTGGCACTCGCGCCCCCGGATGCCGTAGATGATGAAT
>DAIUFU010000027.1:0-22043 GCA_036844405.1 Burkholderiaceae bacterium
GGCGAGATGCACGGCGACGGCGCGCTGAATCTGGCCTTGCTGCGCGAAGTGATGCCACGCTCCACGCTGAGCGGAGACGCCAATCTGCTGGTCATGCCCGGCATCGACGCCGCCAACATCTCGTACAACCTGCTCAAGACGGCGGCCGGACACAATATCGCGATCGGACCGGTGCTGCTCGGCGCGGCCAGGCCGGTGCACATTCTGACGCCGGCCGCGACCGTGCGCCGGATCGTCAACATGACGGCGTGGATCGTCGTGGACGCAGGCACGCCGCGCGCCGACCGGGGCTGATCACCGCCCGCGCCCGGCAACTCGCCGCTCGTCGGAATCCCGGCTGAATCACCGGTCCCGGACCGTCTCTTCGTGCCAGTCTAGCGGGCGGGCACGAAAGATGTGGCCCGGGATGCGTGCAATTCTCTCTTCCGGTGGCGATCCCCGATGATGTCTGCTGATCTGCCCGAAATCTCCGGATCCGTCGGTCAGCGGGATCGCGAGGAAGCGGGTGTGCCGCTCGATCCGCGCCGACGGCTCAGGTTGCTGCAGGAATGCCGCGACATGGTGGTCGCGCGTCTGTCGACATTCATTGCCGAGGCGCTCGACGAGATCGGTGTGGAACTGGCCGGGGCCGCCGTGAAGGCGC
This sequence comes from Burkholderiaceae bacterium, assembly GCA_036844405.1. Taxonomy (GTDB): domain Bacteria; phylum Pseudomonadota; class Gammaproteobacteria; order Burkholderiales; family Burkholderiaceae_E; genus Zeimonas. The sequence goes on from DAIUFU010000027.1 coordinate 644, forward strand.
CCAGCCACGAAGAGCAGCAGGCCCTGTTCGATGCGCTGACCCTGGTGCGCAGCCGTCGTCATGACCTCGAGTTCCGTTTCCGCAAGATCGTTGCCGAGTCGTTCGAGCAGCGACTGTTCGAGCCGGCATCGGCATCCGTACGCACGTCGGCCAGTCGGTCCGGTGAACTGACACTGCTGGATGACAGCGCCATCGATGACCGCATCGCCGTCGATCGCCTGGCGCGCAACGCGCGTCGTCAGCTGGATCCGGACGAAGTGCTTGGCGTACGCGCACGGCTGGCCACGCTGCTCGATCGGGAGTGGTTCGACGAGACCGATTACCCGGCTTCCCCTGAACTGGTCTTCCAGGCGCTGCTGGATTCGCTCGACGAACTGGCCGTGTCGCCACCGGCTCGCACGGCGCTGCTGCAGGCCTTCGAACCCTGGGTGGCGTCCAGCCTGGCCGACATGCATGTCAGCCTGAATCAGCGTCTGCTCGGCGAGAATGTGCTGACGTCGATCCGCCTGCGCCCGGTGCGCACCGGGGAAGCGATTTCCGTTGGCATGCCGGAGGCACCGCCGGCTGCCGGCAGCCATCCGGCGGGCGCGCGGCAGGCTCCGGCCTGGCACCGCGCTCTGGCCGGCAGCGGTCCCGAAGGCGGATTTGCCTCCGGTGCGCAGTCCGGAACGATGTCCGCCGACCCCTCGCGGCTGTTCGAAGAACTGGTGCATCGCATCCATGCGGACCAGGGAGATCGCGCCGGTGTGCGGCGCGTGGCCGCCGGCGTGCTGTCGGATCCGGGAACCTTCGCTGCGGCAGCCGTTCCGATGCCGGCCGCAGCGACCAGTCTGATCGAGACCCTGCATGCGCTGCAGTCGAGTTCGCGCGACGCGTCCGACGTCGCCCCGCTGATTGCGCAGGCCATCGACCATGCGCGCGAACAGGGGTCGCCGCTCGACCGCCTGACGGTCGACATCGTCTCTCTGGTCTTCGACTACATCTACGCGGATCGACGCCTGCCCGATGCGGTCAAGCAGCAGTTGCTGCGCCTGCAGGTGGTGGCGGTCAAGGCGGCCCTGCTCGATCGCAGTTTCTTCGCCCGGCGTCAGCACCCGATGCGTCGTCTGATCGACCGGATCAGCCGCCTGGCGACCGATCCTGACGTCGACTCCACCGGTGGCGCGACCCTGATCGGCGGGATCACGTCGATCGTCGACTGGATTCTCGAGTGTTTTGACGACGATCTGCAGATCTTTGACGAGGCGCTGGTCCGCTTCGATGAACTGGCGCAGGCCGAGGAGGATCGGCGCGCGGCCGCGCTGACCGAACTGGCGCGACAGGCCGAGCAGGCGGAAGCGCTGGTCATTGCGCGCGAAGCGGCCAATGCGGACCTGGCCGCCTGCATCGACGGGACGACACCCGTCTTCGTACGGGCGTTTCTCGACGACTGGTGGTCCGGTGTCCTTGCCTGTGCCCAGGTCAACGGCAGTTGTGCCGGCATGGATCGGACGGCCGCCCTGCGCGTGGCGCAGACACTGATCTGGAGTGCAGCTCCGAAGGCGCCTGACGAGGTCGTGCAACTGGCCGCCTGCCTGCCGCAGATGATCACGTCCCTGATCGAATCGCTGCAGGAAACCGGCATGGACGAGACACAGCGACGACAGTTTTTCGATCAGTTGCTGCAATGGCACGCGCAGGTGGTCCGTGACGCCAGAAAGGGCTATCCGGATTCTCCGTCGGCACGCTTCCGGCCGGATGTCGCGGGCAAGGGTGCCGCTCATGTCGGCCCGCAGTCGCTGGCATCCGGCGCTGCGCATGCCGGCGCTTCGCAGATTGCGGCGGTCCCGGTCTACGGATTCGCCGCCGTTGATGCCCTGCAGCGTGGCGACCTGATCGAGTTCGATGATGACGACGGAGTCGTGCAACTCGTCAGACTGGCCTGGATCAGCCCCGGGCGTCGCCTGTACATCCTCTCGCGCTTTCCCGATTTCGGCAGATCACTCGAGCGTGCCGAACTCGTATCCTGGATTGCTTCCGGCCGCGCCCGCCGGATCGAACCCCACAGCACGGTCGATTGTGCACTCGACGCGATTGCCGCCGGCGGCAGCGAAACCGTCTCCCGGGAATGCACGTCGTGATCGGATGCACTTTCCGGGTGCGTCCGGCGCGCGGCTGATCGCCGTACCGGTATCGGGCCGCGGACTTTTCCGGCTGCGGGCTCTTTCCGGACAACAGGCTCTTTCGTCGCCGCCCCCTTGCCGCTGGATTCCGGAACCCGGAAGTACGCAGGCCCGGTCCCCGTCATGGCCCGGGCTTGCGCGCGGCCGATTCTCCGATAGCATGGTGCCAGTGCGGTGTGAAACATCGCAGTCAGCGTTTCCCGGAGGAGTACGCATCGCATGGGTACCCTGAGCAATATCGCGCCACACGCCGTGCTGCCTCTGCAATCGTATGACCGGAATGCACTGCGCCTGGCGGCCGCCGATGCCGGCCAGCGCGTATTGCAGGCGGACTGTGCGGGTGCGGGCGACCCGGACTCGGTACTCGGCCGGATCACGGCGGATTTTGCATTTTCCGGGAACGGAGCGACCAGCCACGACGCGCTCTATCGGGAAGTCACCAGTCTGCAGCCGGATCCGACGGCCGAATCACCCGGCTTCGTCGTCTTCCTGGAGAATCTTCCGGAGACACCGGCCTTCGATCGTGCCGCACGTGATCGTCTGCTCGACGTCTTTCGCGAGGCGGCTGATTATTTCTACGACCAGCAGACTGCGTTTCGCGTGTTCTACTCGGTGCGCAAAGCCTCGTAGCCATCAGATGTGCCGGTCATGCCGGCATCAGCGCCGGATCCCGGATGAGCCGGGCCGGCGGGGCCGTAATCGCGGGTTGCCCGGAGCCACCCCGGTCGTTTCAGAAATCCCCGCCCAGCGCCTGCAGCGCGGCCAATGCAGCGATCCCGGCCGTCTCGGTACGCAGGACGCGCGGACCGAGACGCACGGCCCGGAAACCCGCCGTTCGTGCGCTGGCGAGTTCGGCGTCTGTCAGCCCTTTTTCCGGGCCGATCAGCAATTCGATGGCGTTGGCAGGTTCGATGCACGCGTCGCGCAGACTGCTGTCGCTTCCGGGCGCGAGGACGAAGGCCGTCGGTGCGCGTGGACGGGTATCGTCACCGAGCCAGGCTTCGAGTGGCCGGATCTCGTGCAGGTTCGGCAACATGTCCCGGCCGCACTGCATGCAGGCCGCTTCGATCAGGCGTTGCCAATGCTCATGACGCCGCCGGCGGCGCTGGTCGTCGAGTCGCAGCGGTGAATGTGCCGAGAGCAGCGGTTGCACGGCGTACACGCCCAGTTCGGTGGCCTTCTCGATCAGCCAGTCCATGCGTTCGCCGCCGCAGACGCACTGCGCGAGCGTCACGCGCAGCGGACTCTCGTTCGGCACCTGCCGGGGCTCGCCGAGGCGGATGGTGCAGGCGCGTGGATCCGCCGTTTCCAGCCAGGCGTCGAAACGCGTGCCGCGTCCGTCGAAGCATTCCAGTGCCGCACCGGGTTTCAGCCGCAGCACCCGTACCAGGTGATGTGAACGATCAGCGTCCAGCTGCAGCGCTTGCGCGTCTTCCGTCCGGACGTCGGCGAGCAGCACACGAGGCCGCATGCCGCCGGATCTGCCGCTGCGTGCCGGATTCATGTCGGAGGTCGGGGCGGCCCGGTCCGGATGGAGCGGCGCTCAACCGGCGCGTGCGAGCGGGACGATCTCGGCACCGTGATTGCCATTGTCGGGCAGCAGTTCACGGTAGAAGTTCGGCAGGGCGAACAGCCCCTGATGCGTGGCGCCGTTGTAGTAGCGAAGATCGTCGATGCCGCGTTCCTGCAGGCGGCGCGCAGCGCTGTCCGGATCGAGTGCGAGCGGATCCAGGCTGTCCGAAGCGCAACACAGGCCCCAGTAGGCGCCATACAGTGGAATGAACAGTCCGAGCGGACGAACGATGCGGAAGACGCTGGCGAGCTCGGCCAGCAGGCGGCGCACGAGCTCGGGTTGATACAGGGGCGATCCGATGTGCAGCGTGATCGCCGCGCCCGGATTCATGGTTTTCCTGAGCAGATGGAAGAAGTCGGCCGTGTACAGGCGGTGTGCCGGCGTATCGGGATCGGTCAGGTCGAGCACGACCAGGTCGAACCCTTCTCCCGGCGGGCGTGTGAGCTGCTCCACCGTTGCCCAGCCGTCGCCGATGCGGATGTCGACGCGCGGATCGTCGAAGGCGCCATGATGGACCTGCTGCAGATGCTCGCGCGCGACGCGGATCACTTCGGCATCGAGTTCCGCCAGGACCACCTCCCGCATCGACGGATGCTTGAGCAGTTCTTCGGTGGAGCCGCCATCCCCGCCGCCGATCACCAGTGCACGCTCGGGCTTCGGATGCGCAATGGCCGCCGGATGCGTGATGGCCTCGTGGTAGAAGAACTCGTCCCGCTCGGAGGTCATGTAGCAGCCGTCCAGGCGAAACAGCTTGCCCCATTGCGGCGTATCGAAGACTTCCAGCGTCTGGTACGGTGTACGGATGGTTTCGAGCCGACGTGCTGCGCGGAAACCGAAGGCGGCGTCCGGACTCAGCCATTCGAGCAGGAGTTCGCCTTCACCGGATTCGGGATCTTCCGAGCCGCGCAGGATCCGGTTCGTGTTCTGCCGGTGCGGTGCGAAGGCGACGATCAGGTCGGCGAGCAGCTGCTCGGCCTTGGCCGAATTGTCGGTCGAGAAATTGCATACGTAGACGTCCAGCGTGACGCCGCTGCGCTCCGGCCAGGTGTGCACCGCCACATGGGATTCCGCCAGCAGCACGGCGCCGGTCACGCCGCCCGGCTCTCCCTGGTAATCGGGGAAAGTGAAGAATTTCTCGTCGACGAGCGTCAGCTCCGCCTTGCGCACCGCGTCGCGGCACATGGTGGCGAGTCGTTCGGCTTGCGTGAACAATGCCAGGTCGCACTGGCAGTCATACAGATCGGCAGTGAGGTGCAGTCCCTGCATTTCGTTCCAACCCAGTCCCTCTGGTGAGGGTGAAGACCCCAAGACCCCCGGACGCGCCTCCTGCATCCGCCTCCGCATGGAGCAGACGCGAGCATCGCGATCGGGATGTCGCAACGCCGGCGCTTCCGGGACGCTCCGGAGGACGTTCGCACCTGGTTGCGTTCGCGGGACCGCGTCCGCATGACTGCGCCCATCGTCCGGGCTCCGGCCCCGTGGCGGTGCCGGAAAGCCGTGCGTCACCGCCCGGCCAGTCCCTGAGTATCCCCACGGTGATTCCTCGGGGATCCAGATCAGTGGAAATGTCGCCGTGTCCTGCGATCGCGGTGTTTCGGCGCGACCGGCAACCCGGCGAGAAAAGCCGTCGATTCTATACGATTTTCCGGAAGGGCCGCCAGTCCTCGGGCAGGCCGTTTGCTAGAATGGCAGTCTTTCATTTTCCTTGCAGGATCCGCCTCCGATGACTCCTCCCGTGGAACCTGTTCCGCCCCCGGCTGGTCAGGTCGCTTCGACGGATATCACCTCTGCCGATGCCGCCGTCGAGGATGCAGACGCGCAGTCCACTGCAGGAAGCGGGCGCCGCCGCCGGATGGCCAATGCGGTCCGCATGCTGGCGGTCGACGCGATCCAGCAGGCGGGCTCCGGGCACCCGGGAATGCCGATGGGCATGGCGGACATCGCCGTAGCGCTCTGGGATGGAATCCTCAGGCATGATCCGGCTGATCCGCAGTGGCCCGATCGTGACCGTTTCGTGCTCTCCAACGGGCACGGTTCGATGCTGCTGTATGCGTTGCTGCACCTGACCGGCTACGACTTGCCGCTGGACGAGCTGCGGCGCTTTCGCCAGCTGCATTCGAAGACGCCCGGCCATCCCGAGCACGGGCTGACACCCGGTGTCGAGACGACCACGGGACCGCTCGGGCAGGGTCTGGGCAATGCGGTCGGCATGGCGCTGGCCGAGCGCCTGCTGGCGGCGCGTTTCAATCGGGACGGATTCGCCCTCGTCGATCATTTCACCTGGGTTTTCGCCGGCGACGGCTGCCTGATGGAGGGCGTCTCGCACGAAGTGTGCTCGCTGGCCGGCGTGCTGCGTCTGTCGAAACTGGTGGTGCTGTACGACGACAACGGCATCTCGATCGATGGGCCGGTGCGCGAGTGGTTCCGTGATGACACGCCCGCGCGCTTCGAAGCCTACGGCTGGCACGTGATTGCCGATGTCGATGGCCACGACGTCGACGCGCTCGAGGCGGCGATCCGGCTGGCGCGCGATTGGGGTGAACATGGTCGCGATGGCATCTTCGCGCCGACGCTGATCCAGTGCCGCACGCAGATCGGCCATGGGTCACCGGGTCGTGCCGGTCTGGCGAAATCCCATGGCGAGCCGCTTGGCGTCGACGAGGTGGCGGCCACGCGCAAGGCACTGGACTGGCCGTGGGCTCCTTTCGAGATTCCCGATGACATCCGCGGCGACTGGAATGCACGTGCACGTGGTGCGCGCTCGCATGACGAATGGCGCGCGTTGTTTGCGCGCTATCGGGAGGCCTGGCCGGACGATGCCCAGGAATTCGAACGGCGCATGGCCGGCCGTCTGCCGGCCTCGTATGACGATGCCTTCGATGCGGCACTCGACGAGGCTCTCGAGCAGGCCGCTTCGATCGCCACGCGCAAGGCGTCACAGAATGCGCTGAATCATTTCGGCAGCGCGCTGCCGGAACTGCTGGGCGGTTCGGCCGACCTCACCGGCAGCAATCTCACCGGATTCGCCGGAGCCGAAGTCCTGCGTACCGGCGAGCGCTTCGTCGCCGGTCGCTACGTGCATTTCGGCGTTCGCGAATTCGGCATGTGCACGGCGCTGACCGGTATCGCGCTGCACGGTGGTTTCGTCCCTTACGGTGGGACTTTCCTGACTTTTTCGGACTACGCGCGCAACGCCGTGCGCATGGCGGCCCTGATGAGGCAGCGCGTGGTCTATGTGTTCACGCATGACTCCATCGGTGTCGGCGAAGACGGGCCGACCCATCAGCCGATCGAACACACCGCCTCGCTGCGGCTGATTCCGCATCTGGACGTCTGGCGCCCGTGCGACACGGTCGAGTCGGCGTCCGCCTGGGCGGCGGCGATCGCACGCGACGACGGACCGTCGGCGCTGCATCTGTCACGTCAGAACCTGCCTTTCGTCACCCGGTCGCGCGCGCAGATCGATGCGATCCTGCGCGGCGGCTATGTGTTGCGCGAAGCCGAACAGCCGGCAGTGGTGCTGATCGCCACCGGCTCGGAGGTCGCGCTGGCCCTGCAGGCGCGCGACATTCTGGCCGCCACCGACATCGATGTGCGTGTCGTCTCGATGCCGTGCGCCGACGTGTTCGACCGTCAGGACGAGGACTGGCGCCAGGCGGTCCTCGGGAAGCGAGTGCCCAGGATCGCCATCGAAGCCGGTGTGGGCGACGGCTGGTGGAAATACGGCTGCGACGACGTGATCTCGATCGATCGCTTCGGCGAATCGGCACCTGCCGCGCAGCTGTTCGAATTCTTCGGTTTCACCCCGGAACACGTCGTCGAACGCGTGCAGGCCGTGCTTGACCGACGTGCGACCGACTGAGGCCGCCACGCAGTCCGGATCGTGCGTGCAGGTCGTGGGGGCGGGCCGCGTGGAGGTGAACCGCGCGGAGGCGGACCGCGCGGAGGCGCGCCGCCGATGCCGATGGTGCACCGCACGTTCGCGCGAAGTCGCGCGGCGGTGACCATTGCCCCGATGTCGAAGAATTCCGTGCACGAACCGGCCGGGTGCTGATGGCCGGCACGGGCTGCTGCGGGACTCACAGGATCGATCTTCTTTTTTCAGGAGTTTGTCATGACCATCCGGATCGCGATCAATGGCTATGGCCGCATCGGCCGCAATATTCTTCGGGCACATTACGAGGACGGCAAGAAGCATCCGATCGAGATCGTCGCGATCAATGACCTCGGCGATGCGGACATCAACGCACACCTGACGCAGTACGACACCGCGCACGGCAAGTTTCCCGGCACCGTCTCGGTCGATGGCGACAGCATCGTCGTCAACGGTGATCGCATCCGGGTCTTCTCGGAGCGCGACCCGGCGAAGCTGCCGTGGGGCGAACTCGGCGTCGACATCGTCTTCGAATGCACCGGCTTTTTCGCCAGCAAGGAAAAGGCCTCGGCGCACCTGAAGGGCGGTGCGAAGAAAGTGATGATTTCCGCACCCGGCGGCAAGGACGTCGACGCTACCGTCGTCTACGGTGTCAATCACGATGTTCTGCGCGCGGACCAGACAGTGATCTCGAACGCGTCGTGCACGACCAACTGCCTGGCACCGATGGCCAGCGTGCTGCACCAGTGTGTCGGCATCGAGACCGGCCTGATGACGACCATTCACGCCTATACCAATGACCAGGTGCTCACCGACGTCTATCACACCGATCTGCGCCGGGCACGATCGGCGACGATGTCGATGATTCCGACGAAGACGGGAGCGGCGGCGGCGGTCGGCCTGGTTCTGCCCGAACTCGACGGGCGTCTGGACGGCTATGCGATGCGTGTACCGACGATCAACGTCTCGATTGTCGATCTGTCGTTCATCGCCGCGCGCGATACCTCGGTCGAGGAGATCAACGAAGCGATACGTGCCGCCGCCGATGGAGCGCTCAAGGGCGTCATCGCGTACAACGACGCACCGCTCGTATCGATCGACTTCAACCACAACCCGGCCTCGAGCATCTTCGATTCGACGCTGACCAAGGTTTCCGGCCGGCTGGTCAAGGTCAACAGCTGGTACGACAACGAGTGGGGCTTCTCCAACCGCATGCTCGACGTCGCCGTGGCCTGGACGAACGCCCGCTGACACGGAGGCCGCATGCAGTTCCGTCGTCTGGCCGATGTCGACGTCGCCGGCAGGCGCGTCTTCATCCGGGCCGATCTCAACGTGCCGCGCGACGAAGCGCTGCGGATCACCGATGACACCCGCATTCGCGCGTCGGCACCGGCGATCCGGCATTGCCTGGACGCAGGAGCGGCGGTGCTGGTGACTTCGCATCTGGGTCGTCCGCAGGAGGGGACGGTGCGTCCCGAGGATTCGCTCGGTGCTGTCGCACAGCGGCTCGGCGAGTGTCTCGGGCAGGATGTACGGCTGGTATCGGACTGGGTCGACGGCGGCTTCACCGTCGCACCCGGCGAAGTCGTGCTGCTCGAGAACTGCCGCTGCAATCCGGGAGAGAAGAAGGACGATCCGGAACTGGCGCGCCGCATGGCGGCCCTGTGCGATGTGTACGTGAACGACGCCTTCGGCACGGCACACCGGGCCGAGGCAACGACGCACGCACTGGCGCTGGCAGCGCCGCTGGCTTGTGCCGGTCCGCTGCTGGCCGCCGAACTCGATGCGCTCGGCCGTGCGCTGGACGCGCCGCGTCGGCCGCTGGTGGCCATTGTCGGCGGATCCAAGGTCTCGACGAAGCTGTCGATCCTGCAGGCGCTGGCGGCCAGGGTCGATCAGCTGATTGTCGGCGGCGGCATTGCCAATACCTTCCTGCTGGCCGCGGGCAAGCCGATCGGGGCGTCGCTGGCCGAGCATGACATGGTCGGGCAGGCGCGGGCCGTTCTCGATGCGATGGCGGCCCGGGGCGCGGCTGTGCCGATCCCGGTCGACGTCGTCTGCGCGAAGGAGTTCTCGGCTTCGGCCGAAGCGGTCGTGAAGGCCGTTGACGATGTATCGGCGGATGACCGGATCCTCGATGTGGGGCCGAGGACGGCGCAGGCGCTGGCGGAGTCCCTGCGGCAGGCCGGAACGATCGTCTGGAACGGGCCGGTCGGCGTCTTCGAGTTCGATGCCTTCGCCAACGGCACCCGCGTGATTGCCGAGGCGATCGCGGCTTCCGGCGGCTATTCGATTGCCGGCGGCGGTGACACCATTGCCGCCATCACCCGATTCGGTGTGGCCGGGGAAATCGATTACATCTCGACTGGCGGCGGGGCCTTTCTCGAGTTTCTCGAAGGCCGTACCTTGCCGGCGGTGGCGGCACTGATGGCGCGTGCCTGACTGTCGGGATATTTGACAGTCGACTTCGACAAGAGCGCAGAGAATGGCAGTAATTCTCTGACAATCAGTTGTCTGGCGATAGCAGGCACGGATGTTGCATGTAACCTGATTCGTCGATGAGAGGCGGTTTTTGACTACCGGGAGGCGTCTGTGCGGGATCATTCCCGTGCGATAGTCCCTTGAAACTGACGGTCCCTCGACCGAGACTATGTCGCGGGAAGAATTCCCCCGCGTGAATCCCGAGTTGAGCCATGAATGATCCGCACGATCCGAATCTGCCATCCCCGGACGGGAGCCTGAATCAGGAGCAGCCTGCGCCGGATGAACGCCTGCGGGCAGAACGCCGGCGTCAGTTGCTGCGTATCGGCACGGCCGTGCCGATGGTGCTGACGCTGCGGCCCGGGTCCACGCTGGCGGCTTCCGAGGCGTGCGAGCCTGGCGACGAGGGTGCCGGCTCCACTGGATGCCGCGCCGCGTCCGTGGCGCTCAGGGACGGGGAACCAGGTGATGTCTCCGACCGTCCGACTCTGCTGGCTGGCCGCACGGGTTCCTCATACGCGAAATACTGGCTGGACCAGGTCTGAGGACGACTGGTGCCTGGCGAAGCTTTCGTCGAAGTCCGTGCACGATCGGGCCTGCGCAGTCGCGCCCTGTCGGCGGATTCGGTCGCCGTGTACGATCCGCATTCGTGGCGCACACACATCGTCAGCGGCGCAGCGGCAATGCTGCTGGCCCTGTTCGCCGAGCGCGGGCAGCAACCGGTGGCTACGCTGGCCGACGCCCTGGCGCTGGACGACATCGGTTTTTCCCCCAGGGAAGCGGACACACTCGTCGCCAGGGCGTTGTCCGAACTGCACACCTGCCAGTTGATCGAATACGCCGCCCGGCCGTTGGCGACCGATCTGCGCTGAAGTCACCGGACACTGCACGATGCCGACCGTCGCCAGTCTCCCGCCGGAAGCATTGCGGCAGCAGTTGCGCGAACCGGGTGTAGCCCTCGATCTGGGCGCCTGCACCGTGCGTTTCCGCGCTCGCCATCACGATTTCAGCGAGGCAATGCGCATTCTGTACGGCGCGTTTCCGATCGAACCCGAATCGGGCTTTGCCGACGTCAGCATCGAGTTGCGTTCCCGCCGCCGCGGCTTTGGCGCCTGTCGGGCGGAACTGCTCATCGACGGTGAATCGCCGCTCGAGTCCCTGCCGTTGCCGATGTTCATGCCGCTGGTCGAATGGGGCCTGAACTGGACGATCGCGCATCGGGCACATGCCTGGATGATCCTGCACGCCGGCGTGGTCGCCCGTGAAGACCGCGCATTGCTGATTCCGGCATTTTCCGGCGCCGGCAAGAGCACGCTGACCGCCGGCCTGATGTGCAATGGCTATCGCCTGCTCAGCGACGAATTCTGTGCCATCGATCCGGCTGTCGGTCACGTCATGCCGCTGCTGCGTCCGGTGTGCCTGAAAAATGATTCGATTGAACTGATCGCCCGGCGCTGGCCGGGCTCTCCGATCGGTCCGGTCACAGTCGGCACGCGCAAGGGCACGGTTGCGCATCTGGCGCCGTCGGCAGCCAGTGTGGCGGCGCGCACGCAACCGGCACGACCCGAATTCGTCGTCTTCCCGCGCTATCGGCCCGGGAAGAGTGCGCGAATCGAGGCGCTGTCGGCACCGCAGGCATTCATCGAGTTGTCCGGCAACGCGTTCAATTACGCGCTGCTCGGCGAGACCGCCTTCGTCGCCCTGACCAATCTGCTGTCGCATTGCAGATTCTACGAACTGACGTATCCGGATCTCGACAACGCGTTTGCGCTGATCGATGCGCTCTTCGCCGAACGGCCGGTGACGACCCGCTGGGCGCACTGCACGCAGCGATGAACCCGGGGAAGAACAAGGCTTCGCTGCTGGCGTCGGCAGCCGGTGCGCACCGGCTGCTGTCGCTGCTGCGGGATCCGGCCCAGTCCCAGCAACCGACGCTGGCGCAATGGGACCGGATCGTGCGCATTGCACGGATGGGTTCGATCGCATCGCGCCTGCATGCGCGCTACGAAGATGCGGGTGCCCTCGACCGTCTGCCGGTGGCCGTGAACCGGCAACTGCGCAGCGAGCGCAACATCGCCGCCCACCGCGCCGGCATGGCGCGCTGGATCCTCGAACACGTGACCTCGGTGCTTGCGCCGCTGGGCATCGAGCCGGTCGTGCTCAAGGGCGCCGCCTGGCTGGTCCAGGAGGCCCCCTGGGGGCGTGGACGGCTGCTCAGCGACGTCGACCTGATGGTTTCGGCCGCGGATCTCGCGCGCGCCGAGGCCGCTCTGGTGCAGTCCGGCTGGAGCGCCGGTGAACTGGACGCCTACGACGAGCGCTACTACCGGGAGTGGAGCCACGAACTGCCGCCCCTGCGTCATCCCGATTTTCCTCTGGCCATCGATCTGCATCACACCATCCTGCCGGTCACCAGCCGGCTCAAGCCCGATGCGGGCGCGTTGATGACGGCTGCGGTGAAGGTTCCCGGCACCTCGCTGCGAGTCCTGGCGCCCGAGGATCAGCTGCTTCATGCGAGCTGTCATCTGTTCGAGGATTCGGATCTGTGGCAGCAGATGCGCGATCTGCTCGATATCGATGCGATGCTGCGCGCCGGGGCGACGGATCCGCATTTTGACGCGCGACTGACGGCTGCGGCGGAGCGTCACGGCCTGCATCGTCCGTTGTTCTACGGCCTGCATTACAGTCGCCGCTTTCTCGGCTCGCCGATCCCGGCTCAGGCGGCACGCCTGGCGACGCGTCGCGCACGTCCGCTGTTCCCCGGAATGGTGATCATGGACGCGCTCGTGACCCGCTCGCTGCTGCCGGCGGCGCCGGACCAGCCGACCGGCCGGTCCCGGCGGTGGGCCCGGCGGGTGTTGAAGACGCGCTATTTCCTGCGCCGCTTCCCGCCGCGCCTGCTGGTGCGGCACCTGTGGGTGAAGCGTTTCGGCCTGCGCGGTCCGCTGGCTGCGGGCTGACGGCGGGCCAGGAGTCCGGACAACCATACGCGGCCTGCAGGCTTCCTTTACACTGGGAGTCCGCAATTTTCCGCTGTTGCCGCCATGTCCGACGTCGCGCCCCGTGCCACCAAGATCGTTGCCACACTCGGTCCGGCATCGGCTGCTCCGGAGGTGCTCGAGCGGATCCTGCATGCCGGAGCCGACGTCGTGCGCGTCAATTTCTCGCACGGCAGCCCGCAGGAGCATACCGACGTGGTTGCCCGGGTGCGCGAAATCGCCGAGCGCATTGGTCGCAGCGTCGGTGTGCTTGCCGATCTGCAGGGGCCAAAGATCCGCATCGGCACCTTCGAGAGTGGCAGCATCGTGCTCGACGACGGTGATCCCTTCGTTCTCGACGTCGATTGTCCGCTCGGCAATCAGGAACGGGTCGGGCTCGATTATCCGGAACTCGTGCAGGATGTGGCCGTCGGCGACACCCTGCTGCTCAACGACGGACGTGTGCGCATGCGGGTCGATCGCGTCGACGCCCGTGCCGTCGCGTGCACCGTCACGCAGGGCGGCGTCCTGTCCAACCGCAAGGGCATCAACCGGCAGGGCGGCGGGCTGTCGGCGCCGGCCCTGACAGCCAAGGACATGGAAGACATCCGGACGGCGGCACGCTTCGAGGCCGATTTCGTCGCCGTCTCGTTTCCGAAGAATGCCGCCGACATGTACATGGCGCGCGAACTGATGCGCGCCGCCGGCGGCCGTGCGCTGATGATTGCCAAGATCGAACGCTACGAGGCGATCGGCGCGCTCGACGAGATTCTGAAGGCCAGCGACGGCATCATGGTTGCACGCGGCGATCTCGCCGTCGAAGTCGGCGATGCCTCGGTGCCGGCCCTGCAAAAGCGGATGATCCGGCGCGCCCGCGAGCTGAACAAGCTGACGATCACGGCCACCCAGATGATGGAGTCGATGATTGAATCGCCGGTGCCGACGCGCGCCGAAGTCTCCGACGTCGCCAACGCCGTGCTCGATGGCAGCGACGCCGTCATGCTCTCGGCCGAGACTGCAGCCGGACGCTATCCGGTGGAGACGGTCGAGGCCATGGCACGGGTATGCGTCGAGGCCGACCGGGCCGAACGCATGCAGTTGACCGAGGCTTTCCTCGAAGGCAACTTTGCCCGCGTCGATCAGACGATCGCAATGAGCGCGCTGTTCGTTGCCCTGCACACGAAGGTCAAGGCAGTGGTTTCGCTCACGCAGTCGGGTTCGACGGCCCTGTGGATGTCGCGCGTCGACACCAGTGTGCCGATCTATGCACTCACCCCCGAGGAGCGCAGTCGGCGCCGGATGAGCCTGTATCGTGAAGTGCACCCGATCGTCTTCACCTTTCACGCGGTCGAGCGCGAGGCCCTGCTGCTCGAAGCCGAACAACTGCTGCTCGATATCGGCGTGGTCGAACGCGGCGATCTGATCGTCCTGACGATCGGCGAGCCGATCGGCAAGTCGGGCGGGACGAACACGCTGAAAATCGTGCGCGTCGGCGAGCACTGGGCGTGATCGCAGCGTCGGCACAAGCGCAACTGTCGTTGCGCGGTTCGTGACAGCCGTCCGCATCCGTTGTGTGGCCGCCGTTCCCGACCGCCGTTCGTGACTGAAGTCGCAGTGGTGCGGATCCGCGCACTGCCGTCCGATGCCTGCCTCTGGCGCTCTGGGCGATAATCGGCCGGTCGAGGGAACTTCGCGCAGCCGGTCACCGGGTGCCGCAGTCCGCCGTGGTCCGAAGATGGCCGCGGCAGTGAAGGTGCCGTCCCGGTCCGGCCGGGTGCGCAGGCTGCGCCAAGTTCACTTCGGAGGAGTTGTGTCATGCCCCTGGTTTCAATGCGTCAGCTGCTGGATCACGCGGCCGAGAACGGCTATGGGATCCCGGCCTTCAACGTCAACAACCTGGAGCAGGTGCAGGCCATCATGGCGGCGGCCAGTGAGGTCGATGCACCGGTGATCATGCAGGCGTCGGCCGGCGCGCGCAAATACGCCGGTGAGCTGTTCCTGCGCCACCTGATCGAGGCGGCGCTCGAGAGCTATCCGGATGTGCCGGTCGTGATGCACCAGGATCACGGCCAGTCGCCGGCGATCTGCACGCAGGCGATCCGGCTCGGGTTTTCGTCGGTGATGATGGACGGATCGCTGCAGGAGGATGGCAAGACCGTCGCTTCCTATGAGTACAACGTCGACGTCACGAAGCGCGTGGTCGGGATTGCGCACTCGGTCGGCGTCACCGTCGAGGGCGAACTCGGCGTGCTCGGCTCGCTGGAGACGATGACGGGCGACAAGGAGGACGGGCATGGTGCCGAGGGCACGATGACGCGCGAGCAACTGCTCACCGACGTCGAGCAGGCGGCCGATTTCGTCCAGCAGACCCAGGTCGACGCGCTTGCCATCGCCATCGGCACGTCGCATGGCGCCTACAAGTTCTCGCGCAAGCCGACCGGCGACATTCTCGCGATCGACCGGATCAGGGAGATTCACCAACGCATCCCGAACACCCATCTGGTGATGCACGGATCGTCATCGGTGCCGCAGGAGCTGCTGGCCGAAATCCGCGAATTCGGCGGCGACATGAAGGAAACCTATGGGGTGCCGGTCGAGGAACTGCAGGAAGCCATCCGGCACGGCGTGCGCAAGATCAATATCGACACCGACATCCGCCTGGCGATGACCGGAGCGATCCGGCGCTTCTTCGTCGAGAACCCGTCGAAGTTCGACCCGCGCGAATATCTGAAGCCGGCCGGCGCGGCGGCGAAGCAGGTCTGTCTGGCGCGCTACCGGGCCTTTGGTTGCGAGGGACAGGCAAGCCGCATCAAGCCGATTCCGCTGTCGGTCATGATCAACCGTTATCGCCAGGGTGAACTGGCACAGGTCGTCAAGTAATTCCATGCCCGCCGTTCATCGCACGAACCTGCATTCCCTGCCGCTCGTCTCGCGCGGCAAGGTGCGCGACATCTACGCCGTCGACGAAGAGCGGCTGCTGATCGTCACCACGGATCGCCTGTCGGCCTTCGACGTCGTTCTGGATGAGCCGATTCCCGACAAGGGCCGGGTGCTCAACCGCATGGCGCTCTTCTGGTTCGAGCAACTGGCCGACGTCGTGCCCAATCACCTGACCGGCATCGATCCGGAATCGGTCGTGCAGGCCGATGAACGCGACCAGGTGCGCGGACGCTCGATGGTCGTCAGGCGGCTGCGGCCGATTCTCGTTGAAGCGGTGGTACGCGGCTATCTGATGGGCTCGGGCTGGAAGGACTACCAGGCCAGCGGTGCCGTCTGCGGCATCGCGCTGCCGGCCGGGCTGCGTCTGGCCGAGCGCCTGCCGCAGCCGATCTTCACGCCGGCGGCCAAGGCGGAACTGGGCGAGCATGACGAGAACATTTCGTTCGACGAGATGGCGCAGCGTATCGGCGCGCCGCTGGCGCAGCAGATCCGGAGCCTGAGTCTGGAGCTGTACCGGCGTGCGGCCGAGCATGCGGCAGCACGCGGCATCCTCGTGGCCGACACCAAGTTCGAATTCGGCTGCGACGGGCAGGGCGTGCTGTACCTGATGGACGAGGTGCTGACCGCCGATTCGTCGCGTTTCTGGCCGGCCGACGAATGGCGGGTCGGCGAGTCGCCGCCGTCCTTCGACAAGCAGTACGTGCGCGACTGGCTCGAGAGCGTGCCCGGCTGGGACCGGAAGGCGCCGGCGCCACACCTGCCGGCGCAGGTGATCGAGCAGACGGCGGCACGCTACCGCGAGGCGCTGCGCCGCATCGTCGGCGAGGAATTGCCGCCGGACGAAGCGCCCGGTGCTGCGGACGAGCCGGTCGTGCACGGTCGGGAAGCGGGCCGATGAGTACCCCGGGAGCCGAACGGACGGAGGCGTCCGCCATCGACACTTCCGCGACCGATGTCGTGGCCGCATCGGTTCAGGTCGGCGTCGTCATGGGATCCGGCAGCGACTGGGAAGTGATGCGGCACGCGGCGGCGGTCCTGCGCGAGTTCGACGTGCCGTTCGAGACCCGGGTCGTGTCGGCGCACCGCATGCCCGACGAGATGTTCGCCTACGCCGCCGCCGCGCGCGCGCGCGGCCTGCGCGCCATCATCGCCGGTGCCGGCGGGGCGGCGCATCTGCCAGGCATGCTGGCGGCCAAGACAATCGTGCCGGTGCTTGGTGTGCCGGTGCCGTCGAAATACCTGCGCGGCGAGGATTCGCTGCTGTCGATCGTGCAGATGCCGCGTGGCGTGCCGGTGGCCACGTTTGCCATCGGCGAGGCCGGGGCGGCCAATGCCGCGCTCCTGGCGGTGGCGTTGCTCGCCGTCGATGATGCTGCGCTGGCAGCCCGTCTGGAAGCGTTCCGCGAGGCGCAGAGCGCGACCGCCCGGGCCACTGCACTGCCGGCAGTCTGATCGTGCCGCGCCGATGGCAGACCGGGCTGATGAGGATTCCCCGTTGACGACCTCGACAATGGCCGGCACGCACGCGCCGCACCGGCCGCTGGCTCCCGGAAGCTGGCTTGGCATGCTCGGTGGCGGCCAGCTCGGACGCATGTTCTGCATGGCCGCGCAAGGTCTCGGCTACCGCGTCTGCGTGCTCGACCCGGGCCGCGACAGTCCGGCCGGGTCGATTGCCGAGCGCCACGTTTGTGCCGATTATCTGGACGAGGCGGCGCTGGCGGAGATGGGCTCGCTCTGTGCCGCGGTCAGCACCGAATTCGAAAATGTCCCGGCGCGAACGCTCGGCCTGCTGGCCGAACGCACCATCGTCGCGCCGTCCGCGGCTTGCGTGGCCATTGCCCAGGACCGCATCGAGGAGAAGGCATTTGCCGCCTCGGCCGGCCTGCCGACGGCAGCCTGGCGGGCGCTGCGCTCCGAACAGGAGGCATTGTCGGCGCCGGCGGAGCTGTTCCCGGGCATCGTCAAGCTTGCCCGGCTCGGGTATGACGGCAAGGGCCAGCGTACGGTCGCCGATGCCGAGGCGGCCCGCGCCGCCTTTCTTGCGTTCGGCGCGAAGCCGTGCGTGCTGGAGCAGCGTCTGACGCTCGAGCGCGAACTGTCGGTCGTGCTGGCGCGCGGCTTTGACGGCGCCAGCATGGTCTGGCCGGTGTGCGAGAACGTGCACGTCGACGGCATTCTGGCGCGCACGATGATGCCGGCACCGGTCGACGAGGATCTCGCGCACCGTGCCGTCGAGGCGGCGCGCCGGCTGGCCGATGCGCTCGGCTACGTCGGTGTCCTGTGCGTCGAATTCTTCGTGCTGGCCGACGGCTCGCTGCGCGTCAACGAGATGGCGCCACGCCCGCACAATTCGGGCCACGCGACGATCGACGCCTGCGTGACCAGCCAGTTCGAGCAGCAGGCGCGCGTGCTGGCCGGCTGGCCGCTGGGCGATACGCGCGCACTGGCGCCGGCGGTCATGCTGAATCTGCTCGGAGATCTCTGGTTCGATCCGGCCGGCGGAGAGCCGCGCGAACCGGACTGGGACGCCGTGCTGCGCCACCCGTCGGCCAAGCTGCATCTGTACGGCAAGCGCGAAGCGCGTCCGGGTCGCAAGATGGGGCATGTGACCGTACTCGGCTCCGACCCGGAGCAGGCCCGAGCGGTGGCCGACGCGATTGCCCGGGCACTGGGAATCACGATACCGGCCACCCGTGCCGAGGGATTACCCGACCCGGCGGGCGGACGAATTGTCGCCGGCATCGATGCCGGGGGCAGCGGGAGTGGGCGATGACTGCCCTGCGCAGACTCGACGGGAGCGCGGCGGACCGGGCCGTGATTGCCGAGGCGGCCCGTCGGCTGAAGGCCGGCGAACTCGTCGTCGTGCCCACCGAGACGGTCTACGGACTGGGTGCCGACGCGGCCAATGCCGATGCGGTCTCGGCGGTCTATCGCATCAAGCAGCGCCCGCCTGGACATCCGCTGATCGTACACGTGCGCGGGGAGGGTGACGCGCGCTACTGGGCGCAGTGGTCAAAGCGTGCGCAGCGGCTGAGCGAGGCATTCTGGCCCGGGCCGCTGACACTCATTCTGCCGCGCGCGCCGGGCGCACCGGCGCATGCCTGCGGGGTCGAAACGACGATCGGCCTGCGTGCGCCCGCGCATCCGGTGGCTCAGGCGCTGCTGACCGAATTTGCCGCCCTGGGCGGGCACGGGATCGCTGCGCCGTCGGCCAACCGTTTCGGGCGCATCAGTCCGACGCGCGCTGAACACGTACTCGAGGATCTGGGCGCCGACGCCCCGCTGATTCTCGATGCCGGTCCCTGCGAGATCGGTGTCGAGTCGACGATCCTCGATCTGAGCCGGTCGCGTCCCGTGCTGCTGCGCCCGGGTGCGATCTCGATTGCGCAGTTGTCGGCGGCCCTGGGTGAGGAAGTCCTCGATCGCGACGAGTACGCACCGCGTGCGCCCGGGACGCTGGCAGCCCATTACGCGCCGGCCACCGCGATGGAACTCGTCGAACCGGACGAACTTGCCGCCCGGCTGTCGGACCTGCACGCGCAGGGCCTGCGGGTCGCGCTCTGGTCGCGTTCGCTCTCGGGCGCGGCGGCATCGGCTGCGGAAGTCAGCGCGGCAATGCCGTCCAATGCGCGCGCGGTCGCCCGCGAACTGTATGACACCCTGCGCCGGCTCGATCGGGCGGGATGCGATCGGATCGTCGTCGAGAATCTGCCGGGCACCCCCGAGTGGTGGGCAGTACGCGACCGCCTGCGCAAGGCGGCGGCCGCGTTCGGGAAGTGACGCCAGGAGAGGCGATGGCCTGTCCGGGGCCGCAGTGGCCCCCCTGTCGTTTCAGTCCTGCGGTTGCACCAGCAGCAGCGGCCGTCTGGTGTCGCGCAACAGCGCCTGTGCATTCGAGCCGAGCAGTGCGGCGCCCAGACCGGTACGACCGATCGTGCCGGCGCAGATGAGGTCGGGGGCCTCGCGCTCGATCGCTTCCAGCAGAGCACTGTGGGTGCGATCGCTCTCGATCAGTTCGATGCGGACCGGGTTGTCGCCGTCTCCGCGGAGGTCGGCAACGAGCTTTTCGAGGCAGGCGCGTCTGTCGGCGACTACCCGGGCATGGATCCTGGCAAAGTCCGGGTGCGCGGGGCGCCCGTAGCGCCCCTGATCGAGCAGGTTCGGGCTCAGTACGTGCACGATGACGATCTCGGCGTGTGCGGGGGCGACGGCGAATGCATGTGCCACCGCCTGATTGCCGATCGCCGACAGATCCGTGGCGGCAACGACGCGATCGAAGCGCGGTCGCACGATCGGGACTGCCGTTTCGCCGACGATCCCATCCGCCGGTTCATTGGCGTCCTGGGCAGCCTGCATGCCGGTCTCCTGTCCATAGTGGCAAAGCGCGGGGAGCGGGGACTGCAATCGAACGGGCCATCGGGCTGGAACCGGATCGTCGCAGATGCTTCATCGCAGTGATGGCAACGGGCAGTGCCCGTCAGCCCGACCCCACGCGGATCCGCGCATTATAGGGTCGTGGTGTCTGGCGCGGGATGCCAGCGGGATTGTGCGGCTGCGCCATCTTCCGCCGCACGGATGCTGACGCAGGCCGAATCCGGAGCCGGAGCCGGAGATTGCATGGACTCCGGGCCCGGACGGCCCGTTTGCATCGGCCCGGTGATCACGGGTCTGCCCTGCCTGCCTGGCGAGCCCCCACGGGTTCGTCGTCGATCACTGCGCGGCAGAAACTCGTGATGGCCTCGAGCACGGCTTGAGGCTGATCCAGATGCGGACTGTGTCGGCAGTCGCGCAGGCGCACGAGCCGGGCTGACGGTTGCAGTTCACCGATCCGTTCGATCTGGCGCATCGTGCCGTACTGATCGTCTTCGCCCTGGATGGCCAGCACCGGGCAGCGGATCTTCTCCACGTCCGCCTCGATGTTCCACTCGGAGAACGGCTTCGACAGCCAGATGTCCACCCAGTGGCGGAATGCCCCGTCGACGTCGGCGTGATAACGCGCCAGTTGTTCACGCAGGCGGGTAGTTTCGTAGCGGGCGGCGGCCGCTGCAATTTCCGTGGTGCAGACCTCTTCGACGAACAGATGCGGCGCCAGTACGGCGATGGCCAGATCAGCCTGCGGGAAGGTTCCGGCATGGATCAGCGCGATCGATGCGCCGTCGCTGTGTCCGATCAGGATCGGGCGGACGATGCCCAGTTCGTCCAGCAGCGCCGGCAGCACCTGATTGGCCTCGTCATGCATGAAGCGCACGGTGCGCGGTTCGGTGCAGGGCGAGGAACTGCCATAACCGCGGCGTGAGTAGATCAGCCCGGGCAGGCCGGTTGCCGCACAGACGCGATCGGGGAAATCGCGCCACATCCGCACGCAGCCCAGTCCTTCGTGCAGAAAAACCAG
>DAIUFU010000027.1:22143-23636 GCA_036844405.1 Burkholderiaceae bacterium
CCCCGGCTCGGGCGATAATCCGCACAGATCAACGAACCGGGAGAACCTGCTGTGGCTGAGATTTCGAGTGCCGATCATTCTGTCACTCCTCCGCGCATCCGCATTCCGCGCGACTACAACGCCGCGCATGATCTGCTCGAGCGCAACCTGGCCGCTGGCCGTGGTGACCGGATCGCCTTCATCGACGATCGCGGCTCATGCACGTATGCCGAGCTGAACCGGCGCGTGAACCGTTTTGCCTCGGGGCTGACCGGGATCGGTCTGCGCCGCGAAGAGCGGGTGGTGCTGTGCATGCTCGATACGATCGACTGGCCGGTGGCCTTCCTCGGTTCGATCAAGGCGGGGATCGTGCCGGTAGCCATCAACACGATGCTGCGGCCGCAGGATTACGAGTACATGCTGCGCGATTCCCGTGCCGGCGCCCTGCTGGTCTCGCAGGCGCTCTTGCCGGCCTTCGAACAGGGCATTATGGCCGCGCCGGCCCTGCGCGCGGTCGTCGTCTCGGCGGCGCCCGGCGCCGCGAGCGAGGCACTGCCGAAACTGGCCCGCGAAACGGTGGAGTTCGACACGCTGCTGGCCAGCGGCACCGACGATTTCGCCTGTGCTGAAACGGTTGCCGACGAGCCCTGTTTCTGGCTGTATTCCTCGGGGTCGACCGGCTCGCCCAAGGGCACCGTGCACGTGCATTCGAGCCTGATCGAGACTGCGGAGCTGTATGCCCGGCCGATCCTCGGGATCACCGAGGACGATATCGGCTTCAGCGCGGCCAAGCTCTTCTTTGCCTACGGGCTGGGCAATGGTCTGACCTTTCCGATGTCGGTGGGTGCGACGAGTGTGCTGATGGCCGAACGTCCGACGCCGGATGCGGTGTTTCGCCGGCTGACCGGCGAGGCGCCGGCCGCACTGGCGAAGCTGGGCCGTCGGCCGACGATCTACTACGGGGTCCCGACGTTGTATGCCGGCATGCTTGCCAGCAGCGCCTTTCCGGAACGTTCGCAGATGTCGATGCGGGTGGCGGCCTCGGCCGGTGAAGCGCTGCCGGAGCAGGTCGGCACGCATTTCACCGAGCGTACCGGCACGGAAATCCTCGACGGCATCGGTTCGACCGAGATGCTGCACATCTTCATCTCCAATCGTGCCGGCCAGGTGCGTTACGGCACCACCGGCAAGCCCGTGCCCGGCTATGAGCTCAAGCTCATCGGCGAGGACGGCAATCCGGTGGACGACGGCGAAGTGGGCGACCTGTACATCAGCGGACCGTCGTCGGCCGCGCAGTACTGGAACCAGCGCGAGAAGACGCGCGATACCTTCCAGGGAATCTGGACGCGCAGCGGCGACAAGTATCAGCGCGACGCCGACGGCTTCTACACGTACGCCGGGCGTTCGGACGACATGATGAAGGTCAGCGGCCAGTATGTGTCGCCGTTCGAGGTCGAGTCGGCCGTGGCTTCGCATCCGGCGGTGTTCGAAGCCGCCGTGGTCGGCGCGCGCGA
>DAIUFU010000028.1:0-1619 GCA_036844405.1 Burkholderiaceae bacterium
CAGGGGCTGCTCGAGTTCGTCGAGATGTTCAAGGCGCCGATCAAGATGCTGCACCCGTTGCTGACGGCGACGCAGGAAGGCAACTTCAAGGGCACCGAGGGTCTGTCGGCGATCCCGTTCCAGGGGATCATTCTTGCGCACTCGAACGAAAGCGAGTGGCAGGCGTTTCGCAACAACCGCAACAACGAGGCGTTTCTCGACCGGATCTACGTCGTGAAGGTGCCGTACTGCCTGCAGTTCTCCGAGGAGATGCAGATCTACCGCAAGCTGCTCGCCGACAGTTCGCTGGCGAGCGCGCCGTGTGCGCCGGGAACGCTGGAGATGATGGCGCAGTTCGCCGTCCTCACGCGCCTGAAGGAGCCGGAGAACTCGAGCATCTACGCCAAGCTGCGCGTCTACGACGGGGAAAACCTCAAGGACGTCGAGCCGAATGCGAAGTCGGTGCAGGAATACCGCGACTATGCCGGTATCGAAGAGGGCATGAGCGGCCTGTCGACGCGTTTCGCCTTCAAGGTGCTGTCGGCCGTCTTCAATCACGACCAGAGCGAGATTGCCGCCAACCCGGTGCACCTGATGTACGTGCTCGAGCAGCGTCTGCTGCGCGAGGGCCTGCCTGAGGAAACGCAGCGGCGCTGGCTCGACTTCATCAAGAGCTGGCTGTCGCCGCGGTACGCAGAATTCGTCGGCAAGGAAATCCAGACCGCCTATCTGGAATCCTATTCGGAGTACGGCCAGAACATTTTTGATCGCTACGTGACCTTTGCCGACTACTGGATCCAGGACGAGGACTACCGCGACCCGGAAACCAACGAGAGCTTCGATCGCGCGCAGTTGAACGCGGAACTCGAAAAGATCGAGAAACCGGCCGGCATCGCCAATCCCAAGGACTTCCGCAACGAGATCGTCCACTTCGTCCTGCGCGCACGGGCACAGCACGGTGGTGCCAACCCGGCCTGGACCAGTTACGAGAAGCTGCGTGAAGTGATCGAGAAGAAGATGTTCTCGAATACCGAGGAGCTGTTGCCGGTGATCTCGTTCAACACGAAGGCGTCGAGCGACGATCAGCGCAAGCACGACAGCTTCGTCGCCCGCATGGTCGACCGGGGTTACACCGAGAAGCAGGTACGGCTGCTGTGCGAGTGGTACCTGCGGGTACGCAAGTCGCAATAAGGCGCACCGGCCATGTCCGTCGTCATCGATCGCCGCCCGAACGATCGCGCCGGCAGTGCCGTCAACCGCGAGCGTTTCATGCGCCGCTACAAGGCGCAGATCCGCCGGGCCGTGACCGACATGGTCGCGGGCCGTTCGATCCGCGACCTGGAGCGCGGCGGACAGGTCTCGATCCCGGTGCGCGACGTCGCCGAACCGGTGTTTCGCCACGGTGCCGGCGGTGACCACGAATATGTCCTGCCGGGCAACCGCAGTTTCGAACCGGGCGACCGGCTGCGCCGGCCCGACGGTGGTGCCGGCGGCGGCGATGGACAGGGTTCCGGGGAGGGCGGCGGCGACGGCACCGATGCATTCGCCTTCACGCTGTCGCGCGAGGAATTCCTGCAGATCTTCTTCGACGATCTCGAACTGCCCGACATGGTGCGCACGATGTTCGGCGACATCCGCGA
>DAIUFU010000028.1:1719-4152 GCA_036844405.1 Burkholderiaceae bacterium
TCCCGTTTCTCGACGAAATCGATCTGCGCTACCGCTACCGGACGACCGAATACCGACCGATCAGCCAGGCGGTCATGTTCTGCCTGATGGACGTCTCGGCCTCGATGGATGAACGGCGCAAGGACCTGGCCAAGCGCTTTTTCGCCTTGCTGCACCTGTTCCTCGCACGCCGCTACGAGCGCCTGGAAATCGTCTTCATCCGGCACACCGACGACGCCGAGGAAGTCGACGAACAGCGTTTCTTCCACGATCGCAAGACCGGCGGCACCATCGTGCTGTCGGCACTGCTGCTGATGAACGAAATCATCCAGGCGCGTTTTCCGCCCGAATCCTGGAACATCTACGGCGCACAGGTGTCGGACGGTGACGCCTTCGGCGCCGACCCTGAAAAAAGCCGCGGCTTCCTGGAAACCATCCTGCTGCCGCAGGTGCGTCATTTCGCGTACATCGAGATCTGCGATCCCGGTGCGCGCCTGTCGACGCTGTCGGCAGCGTACCGGCGCATCGAAAGCCCGGCCTTCGCGATGCGCGAAGTGCATGGCGCACGCGACATCTGGCCGGTCTTTCGCGGCCTGTTCCGTCGGCAGCAGTCGGCAGCGTCGCCGGGCAGGTGAGCGCGCGGGAGAGCCAGCAGCCATGCGCAAACCCCTGTCGACCGGCGCCGAATGGACGCTCGAGCTGATCGCCCGCTACGACCAGGCGATCGCGCAGATCGCCGTCGACGAATTCGGGCTGGACTGCTACCCGAACCAGATCGAGATCATCACCAGCCGGCAGATGCTCGATGCCTACGCCTCGACCGGCCTGCCGATCGGCTATCCGCACTGGAGCTTCGGCAAGGCGTATCTCACGCACGAGCATCTGTACCGGCGCGGCGCGCGCGGGCTGGCCTACGAGATCGTCATCAACTCGAACCCGTGCATCGCCTACCTGATGGAAGAAAACCCGATGCCGCTGCAGGCGCTGGTGATCGCGCATGCGTCATACGGGCACAACTCCTTCTTCAAGGGCAACTACCTGTTCCGGCAGTGGACACAGGCCGACGCGATCATCGACTACATGGTCTTTGCGCGCCGCTTCGTCATGGACTGCGAAGAACGCCACGGCGCCGGGGCCGTCGAGGAAACACTCGATGCCTGCCACGCACTGATGGACTACGGCGTGAGCCGCTACCCGCACCCGCGCCCCCTTGCACCGCAGGCCGAACGGGAACGCCAGCGCGCGCGGCGCGAACACGCCTGGCGCCAGCACGACGAGATCTGGCGCACGCTGCCGCGGCGCAAGCGGCCCGGCGACGGGTCGGCGCCGACGCCGCCCCCGGAGCCGCAGGAGAACCTGCTCTACTTCATCGAAAAGAATTCGCCGAGACTGGAGAGCTGGCAGCGCGAGCTGGTGCGCATCGTGCGGCGTGTCGCGCAGTACTTCTACCCGCAGGGCCTGACCAAGGTGATGAACGAAGGCTGGGCGACGTTCTGGCATTACACCATCCTCAACCGCCTATTCGACAAGGGACTGGTCGACGACGCCTTCATGCTGGCGTTCATCGATGCGCATACCAGCGTCATTGCACAACCCGGTTTCGACGAGCCCGGATACAACGGCTGCAACCCCTATACGCTCGGCTTTTCGATCTTTTCCGATATCCGCAGGATCTGCGAGCGTCCGGATGCCGAAGACCGTGAATGGTTCCCCGACATCGCCGGCGCCGACTGGCACGAAGTGCTCGACTTCGCGATGCGCAACTTCAAGGACGAGTCGTTCATTGCACAGTTCCTGTCGCCGCGGCTGATCCGGGAATTCCGTCTTTTCGCCATTGCCGATCACGAAGACGAGCCCGAACTCGAAGTCGACAGCATCCACAACGAGGCCGGCTACCGGCGCGTACGCAGGCTGCTCGCGGCGCAATACAATCGCGACACACGTCTGCCGGACATCCAGATCATCGGCTACGAACGCGACGGCGACCGCAGCCTGACGCTGCGTCACACCCGCCATCGCGGGCGGCCGCTCGACCGGGACGCCGGGCGCGTGCTGGCTTCGCTGCAGCGCCTGTGGGGCTTCACGGTGCGACTGGAAGCCGTCGACAGTGAAGGCCACTTCTGCGCCGAGACGATGGTGGCGGACTGAGCCTTCCGAGCCGCTGGCGCTATGCTGCGCAATCATGAGAGTGCTGCTCGTCGAAGATGACCGGATGATCGGCCAGGCCGTCCAGACCGCCTTGCACCAGGACGGCTATGCGATCGACTGGGTACGCGATGCCGAGGCCGCCGATACGGCCTTGAGCACCGTCCGTTTCGACCTCGTGCTGCTCGATCTCGGTCTGCCCGGACGTGACGGCCTGTCGCTGCTGCGCGCGCTGCGCGCGCGCGGTGACGCGACGCCGGTACTCATCGTCACCGCCCGCGACGAAGTGCAGGACCGCATCACCGGCCT
>DAIUFU010000028.1:4252-6680 GCA_036844405.1 Burkholderiaceae bacterium
GCCGTCCAGATCTGGAGCGCCGACGGCTCGAAGATCTATCTGTCGCATACCCGTTCGCGCGCGCGCCTGCCCGATCGGGCCACCCTGGGCTTTTCCGACGTGGTTGCCGACGGCGAACGCTGGCGCGTCTACAGCATTCTGGCGCGCGGCCGCGTCATCCAGGTCGGCCAGCCGTTCGAGGTGCGGGAACGGATCGCGGCGTCGGCGGCGTTGCGCAGCCTGACGCCCCTGCTCTTTCTCGCACCGCTCGTGGCGCTGGCCATCTGGTGGCTGGTCGGACGCTCGCTGGCGCCGGTCGAACAGATCGCCCGCGAACTGCGCCAGCGCGATGCCAATCGTCTGGACCCGATCCCCGAGGCCGAAATTCCGGTCGAAGTCGAACCGATGGTGCGCTCGCTGAACGGACTGCTCGGACGTCTGCGCGCCAGCTTCACGGCACAGCGCGCTTTCGTTGCCGATGCGGCACATGAACTGCGTACCCCGATCGCCGCCCTCAAGCTGCAGGCCGGCCTGGTGGCGCGGGCACGCGACAGCGAGGCGCGCGCCCTGGCCCTGCGCGAGCTGAACGCCGGCATCGACCGTTCGGCGCACCTCGTCGACCAGTTGCTGATGCTCGCGCGCAGTGAACCGCAGGCGCGCGACCCGGCCAGCGAAGGGGTCGATCTGGCCGCCATCATCCGCAGCGTGGTCACCGAAATGCTGCCGCTGGCGACGGCGCACGACTCGACCATCGAACTCGACGCACCCGACGAGCGGGTCATCCAGGGCGACGGCAGTGCACTGCACAGCCTCGCGCGCAATCTGCTCGACAACGCCCTGCGCCACACGCCACCCGGCAGCCGGATCGAGGCACGCCTGCTCGAGCGGGACGACGGCCTGCACCTGATCGTGGACGACGACGGCCCGGGAATCGATCCCGCCGAACACGAGCGCGTCTTCGATCGCTTCTACGGACGCACGGCCGGCGATGATGCCAGCAGCGGCCTGGGACTGGCCATCGCCAAGGCCGTGGTCGAACGGCACGGCGGTCAGATCGAACTGGCGCGCTCGCCGCTGGGCGGGCTGCGTGTCAGCGTGCAACTGCCCGTCAGCGGCTGGCAGGCGGCGACCAGGGGTTCCCGGCACACCGTCCATGCGTGACGCTGCGGGCGGCATTCGGTGTCCCGTGCCGATCCCTCCTGCGGACCGCGATCCGCGGACATGGCCGTTTTAAGGCGAATCTAAGGCGTGCGTTCGACACTTGCGTGCATCCGGGCGACTCGCCCGTCAGCAGACAAGAGGAATCATCGATGAAGCCGAAACTCCTGGTTGCGGCACTGACCGCAGCCGGCGTCATCGCCGCCGCTCCGGCCTGGGGCTGGTCGTTCAACCCGGGCCACTGGTTCTCGTCGGAAACGCCGGCGAGCAGCGTCGCACGGACGCCCGACACATCAGGTCCGACACGAGGCAGCGCCGTCACCCGCCTGGCGCTGGCTCCGACTGATACCCCGGCAACACAGGATGCGACCGGCAGCAAGACTGCAGAAGTTGCACCCGTACTGGCACCCGACTGGGCGGGCGTCGTCGCCCGCTTCGGCCCGGCCGTCGTCGGCATCCAGGTCGAGGGCATGCGCGAAGTCGGCAACGCCGATGCGCCTGACATCAGCCGCGATCCGTTTTTCCGTTTCTTCCGGGGCCTGCCGATCCCGCACATGCCACAGGGCGAGGTTCCCGTGCGCGGTCTGGGTTCGGGCTTCATCGTCAGTGCGGACGGACTGATTCTCACCAATGCGCACGTCGTGCGCGATGCCGATCGCGTCCGCGTGAAACTGGCCGACCGGCGGGAATTCGACGCAAAGGTGCTGGGCAGTGACCCGGCAACCGACGTCGCCGTCCTGAAGATCGATGCCAGCGGCCTGCCCAGCGTGCACTTCGGAACGACCGACGCGCTGCGCGTAGGCGATTACGTGCTGGCCATCGGCGCACCGTTCGGCTTCGAACAGAGCGCCACGTCCGGCATCGTCAGTGCCAAGGGCCGTTCGCTGCCCGGCGATGCCTATGTGCCTTTCATCCAGACCGATGTCGCCGTCAATCCGGGCAATTCCGGTGGCCCGCTGTTCGACGCCGCTGGCCGCGTCGTCGGCATCAACGCCCAGATCTATTCGCGCACCGGCGGCTACGAGGGCCTGTCGTTCGCGATCCCGATCGACGTCGCGCTGCGCATCCGCGACCAGATCGTCGAGACCGGCGAGGCGCGCCATGCGCAACTGGGTGTCACCGTCCAGGAACTGGACCAGGCCCTGGCCGATTCCTTCGACCTGAAAAGCCCCGCTGGCGCGCTGGTGTCACAGATCAGCCCGGACAGTGCGGCCGCGCGTGCCGGACTGCGCCCCGGTGACGTGATTCTGGCCTTCAACGGCCAGCCGATCGAGCGTTCGGGCGATCTCGC
>DAIUFU010000028.1:6780-8911 GCA_036844405.1 Burkholderiaceae bacterium
CGCCCCGGTGACGTGATCCTCTCGGTCAACGGACAACCGGTCGACAGCGTCGATGCCCTGCGCAAGCGCGTCGACCAGGGCAGCAACCGGATCGCCCTGCTGATCCAGCGCGGCGAGACGAGGATCTTCGTGCCGCTGGACCTCGGCTGAGCCAGCGCTCGACACCCTGACTGCGCGATGGCGGACGCTGCGGCGCCCGCCATCGCGCGGCCGGTCGCGCCGGGAACGGACGGCCCCGCGCAGGCCGGATGTCCCTCCGGGCAGACCGGAGCGTTCAGAACGTGTGCTTGACGCCGAGCGCGATGCCGCGCGGATCGCTGCCCAGCCCGCCCGCCGCGATGCCGGTGCCGGATGCACGCAGCGCAAACGCCGCATTCCGGTTGTTCTTCGTCATGCCGATATTGGCGTACAGATTGGTCCGCTTCGACAGCGGATACACGTACGCAATGCCGAAGACGGTCGCTTTCGCATCGCCGCCGGTCATCATCGAACGGTCGAGCCGGATCAGCTGGGCCAGGACTTCACCGGCACCCACCCGGATCCCTGCACCGAGACCGAGCCCCTGGGTCTTGCGGATATTCGTTGCGCTGCGGATGCTTCCCGGATTGTCGGCCAGCCCCCAGGACACGGTCAGGCGCAGACCGTCGAAGCGATAGCCGGCACCGATGCCGGCCTGTTTCACCGCGTCACCGGCAGCGTTGTTGATCTCCTGGTAATAGCCCTGCATGACCAGCGGTCCCGATTTCCAGTCGGCGGCGACACCGTAGATGTCACCGCTGCTGCCGGGCTGCGCCACTTCACCCTCGGCCCAGGCGGCGCGCAGCGTGAGCCCGCCGAACTTGCCGGCGTAGTGGACACCGTTGCTGGCGCGGATCGTGATGCCGTTTGCACCAGTGTGGAAGGACGCCCAGTTGCCATACAGCCCGTAGGACATCACATCGGTCAGGCCGGCCGACTTGTAGCCCGGCGTGTAGTCGCGCCCGACGACGACCTCGCCGAAACGGCCCGCCAACCCGACGACGGCACGGCGCTGCCAGAAACCCGTCGCGTCGCTCTCGCCGGTGTCCAGCTTGATGCCGCTTTCCAGATTGAAGACCGCCTTCAGGCCGCCACCGAGATCTTCGGTTCCGCGGATGCCGATCCGGCTCGTCGCCTGGTAGCCCGATTCGACCACCATGGTCCCCTTTCCACCACTGGCATCGCCATCGCTCCAGCCGATGCCGGCGTCGGCAATGCCGTAAAGAGTGACACTGGATTGGGCAAGCGCCGTCGCCGGCAGTGCTGCGGCGAGCGCCACGGCAGGAAGCAGTTTTTTCATGAGGACTCCGGAGTACGTTCCGGGGGGCGATCTCCCCCCGGGAGCCTGCTGGACCCATCGTGTCGGGACAGGCTCCTGACGCGCCGAACATACCGAAGCGTTCACTGGACCCGGCAACAGCAACCGGTTGCCGATGCACGGAAAGGTGGACGGCGTGCGACCGGGCCTTCAGGTGGGCGCGGATGAGCGAAGCGGATGAACGCGGGAAGCGGTCACGAACGGCCGGTGCGGCCGATCGGTCCGCCGCGGCGTTCAGGCGGTGGCGCTCCTCGCCGACAGCGTGAAGCCGGCCTCGACGCCATCGGCGACGTCGTGCGCGAACGCCTCGCCGCCGTGGAACTCGCTGACCAGGCGCACCAGGTACAGGCCGAGGCCGAGATGCGTGCCCGCACCGGCACGATGCTCGCGCAGGGAGACCATCGAATCGAACAGGCTCTCGCGCATGGCAGCCGGCAGAGGCGGCCCCTGATTGCGTACGGCGATGGTGTAGAGCGACAGGCCGACGCGCTCGCGCACCCGCACTGACAGGACGATCGTCGTGCCCGCGCGCGCGAAATCGACTGCGTTCGACACCAGCTTGTCCAGCGCCTGGGCGATCGCTTCGGGCACGACCGGGCACGGTGCCGAGTCGACGGTGCTGTCGAGTTCGAACCGCTGCGGCGCGAACACGTCGCGATAGCCGTCGATGCAGGCACGCACCAGCGCCACGAGATCGACCGTTTCCAGTTCGCTGTCGGCAAGCATCGATTCCAGGCTGGCGGCTTCGCCCATGCTCGCGACGATGCGCTCGAGACGCTGCGTGCCGTCGCGCGC
>DAIUFU010000028.1:9011-10097 GCA_036844405.1 Burkholderiaceae bacterium
CGATCCGCCTTCCGCCGCCAGGTTCTCCAGCGACGAGCGCACCACCATGATCGGCGTGCGCAGTTCGTGCACCAATCGCCCGCGCAGATTGCCCACGTATTGCTGGTGCTGGCGCAGGCGTTCGAGCACCGAGCCGTAACTTCGGGCCAGCGAGCCGATCTCGTCGCTGACCAGTGGTTCACGCACACTGCCGACGACCCGCCCGCGCGAATCGATCGCTCGCTCGGCCTGTCCGCGCAGGCGCACGATCCGGGCCACGGTGATCGAGCCAACAGCCAGCAGCGCCAATGCGCTGGCCGCCATCGCTGCTGCTGTCAACAGCGTCAAGCGCTCGATCGCACGGGTGTACGCACCCAGACGCGAGCCGGTGTGCTCCTCGATGACCAGCGCCCCGACGACGCGATCGCCAACCCAGACCGGCTGGGCGCTGCTGATCAACCAGGCCGGCAGCCCGCTGTCCGAATCGACGCGTTCGGCCTGCTGCATGGCGAAGCCGGCCAGCGCCTGGCTGAACGGCGAACGCTGCGCCGGATCGGGTGCGCCGGTTTCCGGCGCGAACACCTCGAAACGTCCCGGGCGCAGATGCACGCTGGCCGCCAGCAGGCGGCGAGCCAGCCGCCCCTGCCAGTCCGTCGGTGGCGGCACGCCGGCCGCGATGGTCCCGGTCTGCGCAAGCAGCGCCCCCCCGGCATCGAAAACGGATACACGCCCGCTCGCGTGCGCGAGCATGCGCACCGCATCGACCCACAGGGCGCCGCGCGGGTCGCGCGTCTGGCCGGCCAGCGGCTGAACCGGCGTCAGCAGTCCCGAATCGCCACGCCCTTCGATGCGCCGCGAGCCGAGGTAGTCGACGTCGATGATGCGTACGCGCAGAAAGCGCGGCTCCTCGGCGAATCCGATTTCGGCCAGCCAGCCACCGGGGCGTTCGCGCGGCGTGACTTCACGCGCACGCATGCGATCCGGCGCATCACCGTATTCGATGATGAGCCGGTCACCGGCCAGTTCCACCCCATCGACGATCTGCGGCAGCACGAGGCGTTCGTCATCGGCATCGACGAGCAGGAAGAACTGGCCCGGGCGCTCCTG
>DAIUFU010000028.1:10197-12930 GCA_036844405.1 Burkholderiaceae bacterium
CGCTCGTTGCGCGCGAACTCGGCCATCACCTCGACGAAGCGCAGGCCGATGGGCGGCAGTGCGACCAGCGGCACCATGGCCAGCGCCAGACTGAAACGCAGGCCCAGCGGAATTCGCCAGCGGCGGCGAACGCTCACGCCGGTGGTTCGACGAAGCGGTAGCCCAGCCCGTAGACGGTATCGATCGCGCCGAACTCGGCGTCGACGGCCTCGAACTTGCGCCGGATGCGCTTGACGTAGGACGTGACCGTCTGATCGTCGACGACGAGATTGGCCTCACGCATCAGGACATCCCGGTTCTTGACGTGACCGGGATGGCGGGCAAGCGCATGCAGCATCCAGAATTCGGTGACGGTCAGCTCGACCGGCAATTCCCGCCAGGTCGCCTCGAAGCGGGACGCATCGAGGACCAGCGGACCGCGCACGAGACGCTCGCCGCTGGCCATTGGTTGCGCCAGCGCGTCGACGCGGCGCAGCAGCGCCGTCACCCGGGCGAGCAGATGGGGAAAGCTGACACTCTTCGTCACGTAATCGTCCGCGCCCAGACGCAGGCCCGAGACGATGTCGATCTCCGAATCACGTGCCGACAGCATCAGGATCGGCAGCGTGCGTGCGTGCTCGCGCAGCCAGCGGCACAATTCGAAACCGCCATCCGGTTCGTCGCCCAGCCCGATGTCGATGATCGCGACATCGGGCAGGCGCACGGCCAGCGCCTGCTGCGCGTGACTGCGCCCGGCATAGCCAATGGCCTCGAAGCCGTGCCGGGCAAAGGCATCGCACAGATTGGCACGGATGGCGGGCTCATCCTCGACGATGGCAATACGACGGCTCATCGCAGCAATGTAACGCAAACCGGCATCCCTGCCTGCCCCGCCTTGCCGGGAAACGGCGCATCCGCCGGCGATCGATGCCGGTTCGCCCGACGCATCCGGATTTTGCCCGAATCCTGCCCGCATCCATCCGGATCATGCCCGTGCGCCATCCCGCCGCACGGCCTGCAATCGTCATGCAGCCGCCGCCCTCCTCACGCCCTCCCCATTCACCCCGACCGTGATCGCGACCGAAACCATGTCTGCCGAATCCCCGCACAATACCCTCGCAGCCGATACCGGCGCACCGGACTTCGACTGGCGCGAATGGCTGTCTTTCGCCGGCTCCGTGCTGGGCACGGCACTGGTGGTATCCGTCGTACTCGGGGGCGTCGTCCTGCTGCTGGCCTGAAGCGGGAAGCAGGTACCCTGCCCCGCGCTGCGGACACCGGGTCGCGGGACTGAAGCCGGAAGTGCCGGCCGGCACTCCCGGAGCGCTCCGGTGACTCAGCTGCGCGAGGCCGGACGCTGGCGCTGCTGGCGTGGCTGCTGCAGCTTCTCCTTCTGTGCCGGCGTGAGCACGGCCTGGATCTCGTGCATCTGGCGCGCACGCATCTGCATCAGGTCGGCCATCGCCTGCCCCTGTTGAGCCGCAAGACTGCGCACGCCGGCTTCATCCCAGGTGTCGGCCTGCACGGCCTGGCGGAATTCGGCGCGCAGATCGCGCAGCTTCTTCGTCTGCTCGCGGAACTGCGGTTCGGCTGCATGGCGGATCGAAAAGATACGGTCGCGCTGTTCCTGGCTCAGGGCAAGTTCACCGGTCAGCGCGCGCCAGTTCCGATCGCCGCGCATCGCAGGGCCATGCGCACCCCGCACGCCCGGTCCGGTGGCGCAAGCGGCCTTGCCGTGCCCGCGCCCACCGTGATGCCATTGCGTGTGCCGCTGCCAGGCCTTGCCCGACACGGTCACCGGCGCCACGGTCGTCGCCTGGCTGCCGGCGTCCGGCGCACTTTCAGCGGCAGCCAGCCACGGCGTGCAGAAGGAAAGCCCGCCGGCCAGGGCGATGGCCGCCATGCGGACGGCGGACGATGAAGTCTTGCGGGAAGTCGGCTCGAAAGGTTTCATCAGTTCATGCTCCGGGTTCGGTTGTGGCCGACGCCGATCGGTCGCCGGCATGAACGACAGCTTGCCGGCGGCTCGTGTCAAATGCGGTATGGAAGGTGTAAACATTCGTAAAAGGCGATGATCCCGGTGCTGTCGTCGCCGAGAATGCCAACCGGAATGAATGCCACCATGCCTGATGCCAGCCCGACACCCGGGCCGATCCCCGGCGACCTCCCGCGGGTGCTGCTCGTCGACGACGATGTCGAACTCAGCGAACTGCTCGCCGAATACCTGCGCCGCGATGGTTTCGACGTCACCACCGTCGGCAACGGCACGAGTGCCATTGCCCTGGTGCACGGCCATGGCACGGGAAACGACGCGACCTTCGCGACCCCCTTCGACATCGTCGTACTCGACGTCATGATGCCCGGCATCGACGGCATCGAGGTATTGCGCCGCATCCGCAGCGACAACGATGTCCCGGTACTGATGCTGACTGCACGTGGCGATGACGTCGACCGCATCGTCGGGCTCGAACTGGGTGCCGACGACTACGTCGCCAAACCCTGCACGCCGCGCGAACTGGCGGCACGCCTGCGTGCCATCCTGCGCCGGGCGCGCGAGGCGCGTGATTGCACGACACCGGTCATCGTCGGCCCGCTCGAGATCCGGCCGGCCCAGCGGCGTGCCGACTGGCGCGGCGTGCCGCTGTCGCTGACCAGTACCGAATTCGACGTGCTCGCGACCCTGGCACGCCATGCCGGCCGCGTGGTCGAGAAGGCCGAACTGTCGCAGCAGGCGCTCGGCCGCCCGCTCGGACG
>DAIUFU010000028.1:13030-22397 GCA_036844405.1 Burkholderiaceae bacterium
GCGTGGTCGAGAAGGCCGAACTGTCGCAGCAGGCGCTCGGCCGCCCGCTCGGACGGTTCGATCGCAGCCTGGACGTGCACGTGAGCAATCTGCGCCAGAAACTCGAACCGCGCCCCGACGGCACGCCCTGGATCGAAACCGTGCGCGGACGCGGCTACCAGTTCCTGCTGCCATGAAACGCAATCCGACCCGCACTGGCCGGATCGGCGCGACGACGGCGCGAATGTGCGCCGATCGCCACCGAGCTGGCGCCGCCGGACCGCATCGATCCGCGGCAGCGCGCCGATGAGCACCCGCCCGGCACCCCGCGGCGAATCCGGTGGCGAGTCCGGCGGCGAACGTCATGTCGGACGCCTGTTCTGGAAGTTCTTCCTGACCTTCTGGCTGTCACTGCTCGTCGCCAGCATGCTCGTGGCGGCGCTCGTCAGCCTGCACGAGCAGGGCGTGCGCGACGATGCCGTGACCGATGCCGTATCGATCGCTGCCGGGCCGCGCAGCGCGGCCACGCTGCGCGCCGGGCTGTCGATCGTGCGCCATGGCGGTGTGGCGGCGCTGCGCGACTGGCTGATCGACGAGACCGGCAACCGCAGCCGCTACGAAGTCTATGCGGTGGACGGGCGCGGCCGTGAACTGCTCGGACGCACGGTACCGGCGGAAATCCTCGCCCGGGCCCGCGAGTCGGCCGGCGCGGCGACGGAGCAGGCGCGGCCGGCGCCGCGCATCGCCGTCGGGCGCGACGAGGACAGCGGCCTGACGCTTTTCGTGACCGTGACGGAACGCCCGCTGCGGCACGTTCGACGCGGCCCGCCGATCTCGCCGGCGACGATCGTCACTGCCGTCCTGCTGGCCAGTTTCGCGTTCAGCGCCCTGCTTGCCTGGTATCTGACGCAGCCGATCCGGCATCTGCGCCAGGCCTTCGGTGCGCTGGCCGGCGGCGCACTCGATACCCGTGTCGCCGGCCGGATGGGGCGGCGCAAGGACGAACTGGCCGACCTGGGCGGTGACTTCGACCGCATGGCCGCGCATCTGGAACAACTCGTCCATGCCCAGCGCCGCCTGCTGCACGACGTCTCGCACGAACTGCGCTCGCCGCTGGCGCGCCTGCAGGCGGCCATCGGCATCGCCCGGCAGGAACCGGCCCGGGCCGCAGTGATGCTCGAACGCATCGAGCATGAAAGCGCGCGCATCGACGGTCTGGTCGGGGAACTGCTGACGCTGGCCCGGCTCGATGCCGGCCTGGCCGAAGATGTCCGCCAACCGGTGGACCTCGGCGATCTGATGGGTGCCATCGTCGACGATGCGCGCTTCGAGGCGCGCGCGTCGGGGCGCGAACTGCACTATGACGAAGGCCCGGAACGCATGCGCATCATGGGCAACGCCGCCCTGCTGCATCGCGCCTTCGAGAACGTGATCCGCAACGCGCTCAAGTTCGCCCCGCCCGACACGACCATCGACGTCGAGGCCGGATACTCTGCCGACGGCCGTTTCCGGCTGCGCGTCGGCGATCGCGGTCCGGGGCTGGCACCCGACGAGGTCGATGCAATCTTCGAGCCGTTCCGGCGTGCCCGCACCGGCATGACCACCGACGGCTACGGCCTCGGTCTGGCGATTGCCCGGCGCGCCATCGAATGGCATGGCGGACGAATCGGCGCGGCCGCGCGCGACGGCGGCGGACTGGTCGTCACGATCGAGCTGCCAGGCCTGGAACCGCCTGATCAGCGCGCCGGCGCAGACGCAGCAGCAGCCAGCCGACGATCGACAGGTTGACCGCATTCCAGGCGATGCCGTGCACGAAGGCGGCATCGTACGAGCCGGTCCAATCGAACAGGACGCCCGAGAGCCATCCGCCCAGCGCCATCCCGAAGAGCGTGGCGGTCAGCACCAGTGCCACGCGTACACCGGCACCCGAGGCCGGGAAGAACTCGCGCACGATGATCGCGTACGACGGCACGATGCCGCCCTGGAACAGGCCGAACAGCGCCGAAATGACATAGAGCGACGCGAGCGAGTCGAAGGGCAGGAAGAGCAGCAGCGCAATCCCCTGCAGCGCCGAGCCGAGCAGCAATGTGCGCAGGCCGCCGATGCGGTCGCAGATCACGCCCGAGACGAGGCGGCTGACGATGCCGAAACCGAGCATCAGCGCGAGCATCTCCGCGCCGCGTGCCGGCCCGTAGCCGAGATCGCCGCAGTAGGCGACGATGTGCACCTGCGGCATCGCCATCGCCACGCAGCAGGCCACGCCGGCAATCGACAGCAGCACGAGCAGGGCGCGCGACGAGATGCCGAGGCGTTCGAGCGACAACGACACATCGGACGCGTGCGCGTCACGGATCGGCACGTCGTCCTGTGACCGGTGTTGCATCCGGTCCGCATTCTCCTGGCGACCGCCCGCGGCGCGCGCACCATGAGCTGCTTCCGGCACGAACACACGCTCGCCGGACGGCGCCGCACCGTGCTCCGCGACCCGCACGTCCGCAGCGGACCGCGCCGGCACGGACGGTCTCCGCAAGAGTGGCGCGGTCGCGCGGGTGCGCAGCAGTTGTGCCAGCGGCACGATCGTGACCAGACAGAAAATACCGATGCCGAAATACGTCTGTCGCCAGCCGATGCTGTCGACGAGATGCTGGGTCAGCGGCGGCCAGAAAGTCCCCGCGACGTAATTGCCGCTGGCACAGATCGCCACGGCGATGCCGCGCCGGCGCTGAAACCAGAACGAGGTGTCGGTCACCAGCGGGCTGAACATCGCCGAACTGCCGAACATGCCGACGAGCACCGCCTGCGCCAGGCCGAAACCGAAGATGCCGTTGCTCGCGCTCGCCAGCAGGAAGCCGGCCGCAATCGCCACGCCGCCGATCGTCACCGGCCACACGATGCCGAAACGGTCGGACAGGCGGCCCATGAGGATGCCGCCGATGCCGAAACCGATCATCGTCATCGTGTACGGAATCGACGCGTCGCCGCGGGCCACGCCGAAATCGGCCTGTACCGCCGGCAGCACGACGACGACGACGACATACATGCCGCAGCCGCCGATGGCCGCCAGCAGCAGACTGACGAACAGGCGGAACCAGGCGTACCCGGAGTCGGCCTCGGGGGCCTCGTTCACCGACAGCACCTGACCGCGATCTTCTTCTCCGGGAGCCGTGCGGATGCACGCGTGCCAATGCCCATCGGGCCAGCCCGGCGGCTCGGTGCGTCCGGGCGCTGCTGCGCTCGTTCCTGGCCGTGCATCACCGCAGGCCGACGATCAGAACAGCACCACGCTGCGGATCGATTCGCCGTGATGCATCAGCTCGAAGGCGTGGTTGATCTCTTCGAGCGGCATCGTGTGCGTGATCAGCGAATCGATGTCGATGCGCCCTTCCATGTACCAGTCGACGATCTTCGGCACGTCGGTGCGCCCGCGCGCGCCGCCAATGGCCGTGCCCTTCCATTGCCGGCCGGTGACGAGCTGTAACGGCCGCGTCGAGATTTCCGCGCCGGCCGGCGCCACGCCGATGATCACCGACACGCCCCAGCCGCGATGACAGCATTCGAGCGCCTGGCGCATCAGGCCGACATTGCCGACGCACTCGAAACTGTAGTCGGCGCCGCCGTCGGTCAAGGCCACCAGATGGGCAACCAGATCCCCATCGACCTCGTTCGGGTTGACGAAGTGCGTGAGGCCGAAACGGCGTGCAAGCGCTTCGCGCGCCGGATTGCGGTCGACGCCGATGATGTGCGCCGCACCGGCCATGCGCGCGCCCTGGATGACGTTCAGGCCGATGCCGCCCAGACCGAAGACGACGACATTGGCGCCCGGCTCCACCTTCGCCGTGTTGATCACCGCGCCGATTCCGGTGGTGACGCCGCAGCCGATGTAGCAGACCTTGTCGAACGGCGCGTCCTCGCGGATCTTCGCCACCGCGATCTCGGGCAGCACGGTGTAGTTGGCGAAGGTCGAGCAGCCCATGTAGTGGTGGATCGGCTTGCCGCCCAGGGAAAACCGGCTCGTGCCGTCGGGCATCAGGCCACGTCCCTGCGTCTCGCGAATCGCCGTGCACAGATTGGTCTTGCGCGACAGGCACGACTTGCACTGGCGGCACTCGGGCGTGTAGAGCGGAATCACGTGATCGCCCTTGCGCACCGAGGTGACGCCAGGGCCGGTATCGACCACGATGCCGGCGCCCTCGTGCCCGAAAATCGCCGGAAACAGCCCTTCCGGATCGGCGCCCGAGCGCGTGAATTCATCGGTGTGGCAGACGCCGGTCGCCTTGATCTCGACCAGCACCTCACCGGCGCGCGGACCGTCAAGCTGCACCGTCTCCACGACCAGCGGCCTGCCCGCCTCCCACGCTACTGCTGCCCGTACATCCATTGCCACGTCTCCATGCGTGCCACGACCATCTTCTCCCGCCGGGATGCTGCCACACCCTGCCGGCAGCCCCGGCGGCACCCGCGCAGACACCGGACGGAATCAGCGTAACGCCATTTCGGCCCGATGCATCCGGCAGCCGGCGAACACCAGCCAGGCCGCGCCGGCAACCAGTGCCAGCACGACCAGAATGGTGCCGACCAGCCATTGTTCATCGAAGCGGTAGTTGTTGCACAGCCGCACGGGGCTGTCGCGATACAGGATTCCGACCACCGCCGTCATCGGCAGCACATTGCCGAGGAAGAACCCCTGGACGATCAGCCCGGCCTTCGGCCAGGACCAGCGCAGCAGCGCGCCGGTCACGAACAGCGCGATCAGCTTGAGCGCCTCGACGCGCGCGTCGAACAGCGCCAGATCGAGCAGCCGCGGAATCATCGACACCGCCAGCACGGCGACTGCGAACGCCAGGCCGGCGATCCCGAGATGATTCCAGTCGCGCCGGCCGGCGGGAACGTGCGCGGCCGGTCGCGGCGGAAACGCACCGGCCAGCGCCAGGCCGGCCACGATCAGCAGCGGGAACTGCACCAGCATGTGCGTCGCCATGCCGGCTTCGAGAACGCCGCGCAGCGGTCCGAGCGCGAGCGCCAGTGCACCGGCCGCGAACAACACACCGGCACGTGAACGGGCACTGCCGTGGCCCCGTGGCCACCACCAGCGCGCCGGAAGTCTGCCCCGGATCATGACGATGGCCTGGCCGACAGAAGGCCCGCGTAATGCAGCGCCTCATCCAGTTCGTCGTAGTCGAAGATGCGCACGAGACGCGCATCGGCATCGACGACGAGCAGCGCGGCGTTGTGTTCGAATCCGGCAAAACCGTCGTCGATCACGACGACCTGGAAGGCACGCAGCAGGCGCTGCAGTTCGGCCGGATCACGCACCGTGACGAAACGCCAGATCGCCGGATCGGCATGCAGTTCGTCGGCGTAGCGCGCCAGCGACGCGTCATCGTCACGCACCGGGTCGAAGCTGATCGACAGCAGGCGCACTTGCGCCGGGAGACCGTCCCGGGCAGCGATGCGAGACTGCAATTGCTGGAATCCGCTGCCCAGCGCCGCGCACACGCTCATGCACCGGGTGTAGATGAAATCGACGATTGTCGCGCCGCCATGATCGCGCAGCAGCACCGGCAGGGCGACCGCTCCGGTCCGGGGACCGTCGACGGTCACCGGCGGGGCAGCCACCGGCGCTTCGCGCACTTCGAGCCGGCGCGCACCTTCGGCGGTGAAGACCTGGAAATCGTGCGTGAGCCAGGCCGCTGCCGCCCAGGCGAGCACGACGACGGCAACCGTCGCGATCAGTGTGCGCAACATCTCCGGAGGCCGACCGTCCGGAATTCCCCGGGCGGCAGAAGCAATCGCTGCCCGGGCGGACCGGCTGCAACCCCCGGCCCGTGCACGGCCAGCGCGATGCGAACGGTGCGCGCCGCCGTCACGCCTTCTCCGGACTGGTGGCAGGT
Organism: Burkholderiaceae bacterium; assembly: GCA_036844405.1. Taxonomy (GTDB): domain Bacteria; phylum Pseudomonadota; class Gammaproteobacteria; order Burkholderiales; family Burkholderiaceae_E; genus Zeimonas. The sequence continues at coordinate 18,901 of DAIUFU010000028.1, forward strand.
GTCGCCGTCTGCTCTGGCGGGCGATCGGGAATCATCACCAGCGTCCCGTCGGGCAGACGCGGCAGCAGATCATGCAGCGTGTAGCGATCGAGGCGCTCCAGAAAGGCCGCCACGGCCTCGCCGAGAATCCCCGTCAGCCCGCAGGTGCCCGCCAGCGAGCAGCGTGAATCATCCCGGAAACACTCGGCCATCTGAAAATCCGGTTCCATGCGGCGCACCACGGCGCCGACATTGATCTCTTCGGGTGGATAGGCGAGCCGCATGCCGCCGCCCTTGCCGCGCACGGTCTCGATCCAGCCGGCCAGACCGAGCTGGTGCGTGACCTTCATCAGGTGCGCTTCCGAAATCCCGTAAGCGCGTGCCACTTCGGCGATGGTGCACAGGCGATCCGGATGCTGGGCAACGTACATCAGCAGCCGCATCGCATAATCGGTCATCATCGTCAGTCGCATGGCGTCCTCGGTCTTCGGCCCTTAACCGGATGGTGCAGCGACGAGTGCCTTGAGCTGCTCGCCGCTTTCGAACGGCGACGTCCGGCGCTGCGCCGCGCGCTCGGCCGCCACCACAGCCGCCTCCACACCCGGCGCCTCGTTGGACCACTGACTGCGCAGCCAGGTCGCAATGGCCGCCAGTTCGTGATCCGACAGACGTTCGAACGGCGGCATCGCACCCTGGTACTTCGTTCCCAGCACCTCGATCTCTCCGTCGATGCCGTGCAACAGGATGTTCACCAGCACCCGTTCGTCGCCGCGCACCCATTCGGATCCGTCCAGCGGCGGAAAGACGCCCGTCAGGCCCTTGCCGGTCGCCTGGTGGCAGGCGGCGCACTGCGCCGCATACAGGGCGCCGGCATCGACCGCAGCACCCGATGACGGCGCCGCCGGGCCGAGATCGGCCAGCGTGCGGCCATCGCCGAATTCGGGATTGCCGAATGGTTCCGAGAACAGGATATACCCTGCGCCGAACAGAACGGCAATCAGGGTCAGGATCGCGGCCACTGCCGGAATCGGCCGGATCGTCTCCGACGGCTCTTCGTGTTCGCGCTGCTGGGCGCGCGGACTCGACTGCGGATCGGTCAGCATCGCATTCGCCTCATGATCGTCCGGCGGCGGCTGGAGCCGCCTGCGCCGAGGCGCCGGCCGTCCGCGCCGCCCCGGGCTCCACATCCGGTGCCACCTGAGCTGTCACTTCGGTTGCCACTCCCGGCGCCGCGGTCGACGCATCCGGGCCGGTACTGCCGGCCGCCGGTTCCGGATCGAGACCCGGCAGGATCGGGTACGTACGATCGAGCGAAAGCAGGTACTCGACCAGATCGAGCGCTTCGCGCGTGGCCACGACGACCTGGCCGCGCGGTGCGATCCCCGGCGGCAGCACGACGACGCGATCGCCGTCCAGCGCCGCCGGGCGCAGACGGAACAGGAACGGATACGCCGGCATGTTCGATTCCGGCACGTAGGCACGCGGCTGGTAGAGATGCCCAAGCTGCCAGTCGGCGCTCGGCTGGCGCGCGCCGATGTTCAGCAGGTCGGGGCCGGTGCGCATCGTGCCGAGCAGATGCGGACTGTCGTACGTGTAGTCGGCCGGCACGGAAGGACGCCCCCAGCCGCGCTCGGCATCGGCGGGCGCGAAGCTGCGATCGCGCGGCTGCTGGCTGTGGCAATAGACGCAGCCATTGGCGATGTAGATCTGGCGGCCGCGCTGCTGCGCCTCGGTGTACGGCTTGAGTTGCGCCGGCGGCGCGATGTCGCGCACCTGCAGATAGGGCAGGACGACCAGCGCCGCCGTGGCGATGCCGAGCGAAACGGCTGCGCCAGCGGCCAGTTTCGCTTCATTTTCCATGAGCCAGCCTCGTGAAGGGGTTGCCGAACCGGGCTGCGCCCGTGCGCTCCGGTCCGAAGCCGAACATCATCGCCAGCACATGCGCGACGAAGACGAAATGCCCGATCGTCAGCGCCAGCCCGGCATAGCTGCGCAGCTCCAGCCACGGCATCGTCAGCGTCACCGACTCGATGAAGGGCCGGGTCGCATCGAGCATCGCCAGACCCTGCAGCCAGCCGCCGATCGACAACCCGATCACGTAGACGAGGATGCCGAGCGCAACCAGCCAGAAATGCAGGTTGATCATCCACGGATACGGCCACTCGCGCGCCAGCACGCGCGGCAGCATGAAGTAGATCGCGCCGAACATCGCCATCGACACGAAGGCATACATGCCGAGATGCGCGTGCGCCACCGTGAAATGCGTGAAATGCGCGACGGCATTGACACTGCGCAGGGCCTCCAGCGAGCCCTCGACCGACGAGGCGACGTACATCAGCCCGGCAAACATCATGAAGCGCAGCGTCGGCGACCAGCGCGCCAGATGCATGCGGCCCCAGAGCGTGCCGCCCTGGTTGATCGAAAAGGCGATGACCGGGATCACCATCATCACGCTCTGGACGATCGACAGCGTCGTCAGCCAGCCCGGCACCGGGCCGCCGATCAGATGGTGCCCGCCCACCTGCGGATAGAAGAAAGCCAGCGTCCAGAAACCGAGCAGCGACAGGTTGTACGAGCGGATCGGCCGGCCGATGATCTTCGGCAGGAAGTAATAGATCGCCCCGACGCTCACCGGCGTGAACCACAGGCCGAGCGCATTGTGTCCGTACCACCAGTTGGTCGTCGCCTGCTGCACGCCGAAATGCGTCCCCGGCAGGTTGGCCACGAGGAACAGCAGCGCGATCCAGAACAGCGACGCGATGAAGTACCACAGACTCACGTACAGATGCTCGACCCTGCGCCGCGCCAGCGTGAACAGCGCCGGCAGGATGATCATCGCGAAGCCGGCGAAGATGAAAATGTCGATCTGCCACGGAATCTCGAGAAATTCCATGCCGTCGGACCAGCCCGAAGCGATGGCGCCGATCCCCGCCGCCACACCGGCATTGATGCAGGCGCCGCCCATCATCGCCCAGTTCGCGCCCACCAGCCTCGTGTTGAGCAGACGCGGCAGCAGCCACAGGATCACCGCCAGACAGGCGTTCGATGCCCAGCCGTAGATGACTGCGTTCAGGTGCACCGTGCGCATGCGCCCGAAGGTGAGCCAGGCCGCATCGACCAGCCAGTCCGGCTGATGCAGCTTGATCGAGGCCACGAGACCGGCGAGCGAGCCGATCAGCAGCCACAGGCAGGCGAAGGCGATGAAGAGAAAAACCGGGAAGGCGCTCGAACGGTCGGCCTCGATGCGCTCCTGCACCTGTTGCTGATCGACCGCCTCGGGCGGCGGCTCCAGGCGCGTGATCTCCGCCTGCAGCGTCTGCCGGGCCGGCGCACGCAGCGCCGGATCATCGGCACGACCGATCTCGCCGGGATCGAAGATGACGCTGGCCGCACGCGGGTTTTCGACGAGCAGGCCCTTGCGCAGGGACCAGATGAACGCAAACAGGCCCAGTATCGACAGGATGAACGCTGCGAGCAGGCTCGCGACAGCACTATCCACTGACGGTCTCCCCCCGGAA
>DAIUFU010000029.1:0-21938 GCA_036844405.1 Burkholderiaceae bacterium
TGCATCCGATTGGAATACATGTGCCGCAGGCATCGTCATGAAAGCCGGTTTCCGGTATCGATGGCGGCGAGGATAACGCGCCCGATTGCGGCCGTGGCGGGGAAAACGCGCCGATCGGACCCATTCTTCCCGTCCGGGCGACCAATGGTCGAAACCGGATTGTCGGCGGCACGGAAGGATTACACTTGCTGCAATGACGATGCTCTCGGGATTGCGCAAAAACTACGATCGCGGCGCGCTCGACGAAAAGGACATGGCGCCCGATCCGATCGACCAGTTCCGTTCCTGGCTCGATCAGGCGCTGGCGGCCGGAGTACCCGAACCCAATGCCATGACGCTCGCGACGGTGGGCGCCAATGGCAGACCGTCGAGCCGCATTGTGCTGATCAAGGATCTCGATCCGCGCGGCATCGTCTGGTACACGAACTATGAAAGCCGCAAGGGGCGCGAACTGGAAGCCCACCCGTGGGCAGCACTGCAGTTCCACTGGGTGGAACTCGAACGGGTCGTGCGCATCGAGGGTGGTGTCGAGCGTGTCGATCCCGCGCAATCCGATGCATATTTCGCTTCCCGCCCGCTGCCCTCACGCATCGGTGCGTGGGCATCGCCGCAGAGCCGTCCGCTGGCCACGCGGGGAGGTCTGGTCGCGCGGGCTGCAGAATACGGCCTGAAGTTCGGCATGCATCCGCCGCGCCCGCCGCACTGGGGCGGTTATCGGCTGCTCCCCGATTACTGGGAGTTCTGGCAGGGGCGGCCGTCGCGACTGCATGACCGGATCACCTACCGGCGCGATCCCGACGGTTCCGGCTGGCTCCTGGAGCGTCTGGCGCCCTGACCTGCAGCGAGGATCGCGTCGTCTTCCGGTTCGCCGCTCTTCCGGTCGGCGATGCGTGCCGTTCGGGAAATGCCGGTCGGCTGTGTCGCCCGCTGCCGGGCGGCCGCGTTCAGATGCCTGCGGCGGCGCGCAATTCCTGCACCTTGTCCGTGCGCTCCCAGCTGAATTCCGGTTCGTCGCGGCCGAAGTGGCCGCATGCGGCCGTCTTGCGGTAGATCGGACGCAGCAGATCAAGCATCTGCACGATGCCGCGCGGGCGCAGGTCGAAGTGCTCGGCCACGAGCGCCGACAGGCGTTCGTCGGCGATGACGCCGGTCCCTTCTGTCGTGACCATGATCGAGGTCGGCCGGGCGACGCCGATGGCGTAGGAGACCTGTACCAGACAACGGCGCGCCAGACCGGCAGCGACGATATTCTTGGCGACGTAGCGCGCCGCGTAGGCTGCCGAGCGGTCCACCTTGGACGGATCCTTGCCGGAGACTGCGCCGCCGCCGTGCGGCGCCGCCCCGCCGTACGTGTCGACGAAGATCTTGCGCCCGGTCAGGCCGCAGTCGCCCTGCGGCCCGCCGATCACGAAGCGGCCGGTCGGATTGACCAGGTAGCGGATGTTTCCGCGCCGCAGTTCCTCCGGAATGACCGGCTTGACCACTTCCTCGATCACCGCTTCGCGGATCTGCTCCTGGCTGATCTCCGGCGAATGCTGTGTGGACACGACGATCGTGTCGATGTCCTGCGGTTGACCATCGATGTAGCGCAGTGTGACCTGTGATTTGGCGTCGGGGCGCAGCCAGTCGAGACCGCCGCTCTTGCGGCGGTGCGCGAGCTGTTCGACGATGCGGTGCGCATAATGAATGGCGGCTGGCATGTACACCGGTGTCTCGTCACAGGCGAAGCCGAACATCAGGCCCTGGTCGCCGGCACCCTGGTCGAGATTGTCATCGCTGGCGTGATCGACACCCTGCGCGATGTCGGAGGACTGCCGGTCGTAAGTGACCATGACACCGCAGCCGCGGTAATCGATTCCGTATTCGGTCCGGTCATAGCCGATCGACTTCAGCGTGTCGCGCGCGATGCCGATGTAGTCCACCTGTGCGCTGGACGAGATCTCGCCCGCCAGCACGACGAGACCGGTCGTGCACATCGTTTCCGCGGCCACGCGCGCTTTCGGATCCTTCTCGAGAAGCGCGTCGAGGACGGCATCCGAGATCTGGTCGGCGATCTTGTCCGGGTGACCTTCGGAAACCGAATCCGAGGTGAACAGGTATTCGTTGCTCAAGGCTTCTCTCCTGACGGCGCTGCCGACGGGACGGGAAGCAGCGACGCTTTAGCGGTGGGGTGTCCGGAGCAGGCTGCAGCCGAAACCGCTGTCTGCATGCCCCGCGCCGCCCCGCAAGTTGTCTCGTTAACTCGGCGGCACCGTAATTATAGGGTAGGCTCGGCGCCTGCCCGCCCGTTTCCGGGTCTTTCCGCCATCCGATCCGTCCGTTTCTTCGATGACGCCGCCGTCGCCGAGTACCCGTGTCGATTGCAGCCGCGTCGCGTCGTTCGTGCTGTGGACGCTCGGACGGCTGCCGCTGCGGGTCCTGCGCGCCGCCGGGCAGGTGCTCGGCTGGATGGTCTATGTGTCCTCCCGCGGATACCGGAACAAGATCCGTGCGAATCTGCGCCGTGCCGGGCTGGACTCGCCGCCAATGCGCTGGCGTGCCGCCGGCGAAGCCGGACGTGCGGTCGGTGAACTGCCCTGGGTCTGGACGCGGCCGCTGACACGACTGGTCGAGCGGGTCCACTGCGACGACGCCGATCTGCAGGTGTTCGAGCGGACGCTGCACCGCGGTGGCGGCGTGCTCTTTCTGACGCCGCATCTCGGATCCTTCGAAGTGGCCGCTTCCTGGCATTCGGCGCGCGCGCCGATCACGGTGCTCTACAAACCGCCGCGCAAGTCCTGGTTGCGTCCGTTCATTGCCCGGGTGCGTGATCGTGCGCAACTGTCGGCCGTGCCGCCGACCACTGGCGGTTTGCGCCGCCTGCTGCGCGCGCTGCGCGCGGGCGAAGCGGGCGGCCTGCTGCCGGACCAGGTGCCGGCAGCAGGCGACGGACGCTGGGCGCCGTTCTTTGGCGAGCCAGCCTATACGATGACCCTGCCGGAGCGGCTTGCTGCCCAGACCGGAGCGGCTGTAGTGCTGGCCGTCTGCGAGCGCGTGCCACGGCCGGCCGGCTGGCGGCTGCGGCTCGAGGAGATGCACGAGCACCCGGAACCCGAAGCATTGAACCGCTGTCTGCAACGCTGGATCCTGCATTGCCCCGAACAGTATCTGTGGGGATACAACCGCTATCGCCGCCCGGCGGCGGCACCGGCGCGCCCTGGCGTGCAGGCCGACGCCGCGCCGACCGAAGCGGCGAATCCGGATTCCGCCGATGCCGGCTGATGCGCTCACACGTCTTGCGCTCATTGTGCTGCGCACCGTGTCGAGGCTCCCGTGGTCGCTGCTGCGTCGCCTGGGCAGTCTGGGCGGCATGTTCGCCTGGGCACTGGCGCGCGAGCGGCGGCGTGTCACCCTGCGCAATCTCGAATTGTGCTTTCCGCACTGGAGTGCGGCCCGGCGCACCGCAGTCGGGCGTGCGCATTTCCGTTTTTTCGTACGCAGTTTCCTCGATCGCTTCATTCTCTGGTACGCCCCGGTGGCGCGCGTGCGCTCGCTGTGCCGGCTCGAAGGAGGCGAGCATTTCGAGCCGCATCGCGGCAAGCCGGTCATTCTTCTGGCACCGCATTTCGTCGGCTGTGATGCCGGCGGCGCCCGGATGTGGTTCGAGACGCCGATCGTCTCGATGTATGCGCGCCAGAAAAACCGTATCTTCGATGCCGCGATGACGCGCGGCCGGACCCGGATGCCGGGCGCATCGATGGTATTGCGCACCGACGGGCTGCGCGCCGCAGTCCGCGCACTGCGCCGCGGTACCCCGTTCTATTTCCTGCCCGACATGGATCTGGGTGCGCGCGAGGCGCTGTTCGTCCCCTTTTTCGGCGTTCCCGCGGCCACGGTCACCTCTGTGGCACGCCTGGCCACGCTCACGGGGGCAATCGTGATTCCCTGCGTCACCCGTCTGACGGATGACGGTTACGTCACCCGTCTGTATCCCGCCTGGGAATCCTTTCCTGGCGATGATCTGTTTGCGGCGACCCGTCGAATGAATGCCTTCATCGAGGACCGCGTGCGCGAGATGCCGGCGCAGTACCTCTGGAGCCATCGCCGGTTCAAGACACGCCCACCTGGTGAGCCCGATCCGTACCGGGATGCGCATGGGCGATAATCGCCCCGGAGGACGGCCTGATGGCGCGGATGGACGAGCGTGCACGGGAAGCAGGCGAGTGACGCAAGTGGTGACGCAGGCAAGTGCTGTAAATGAGCGACACAAACAAGTGACGCAAGTGAGTGACGCAAGTGAGTGATCGATGACCGGAAACCCCTTCGGCGCCGATGAGGTTGCCGACTATCTCGGCCGGAACCCGGATTTTTTCGACGCACATGTCGAATTGCTGGCGACGTTGCGCGTGCCGCATCCGCATGACGGCAGAACGATTTCCCTGCAGGAGCGGCAACTCGAACTGGTGCGCGGAAAACTGCGTACCTGTGAAGCACAGTTCACCGAACTGGTGCGCACCGGACGGGAGAATGAGGACCTTGCGCGCAAGCTCGACGACTGGGCGTGTCGCCTGCTGCGGGTCACGGAGATGCGGGATCTGCCGGGAGCGGTCAGCGGTGGGCTTGAGACCGTCTTTTCGGTGCCCCAGGTCGCCCTGCAGTTGTGGCGTCTCGACGATGCCTGGGCCGGGCTCGAGTGCGCCCGGCTCGTATCGGCAGATGTCGTGGCTCTCGCCGATAGCCTCGAGCAGCCCCATTGCGGGCCGAATCGCGGCTTCGAGGTGGTGAACCGGCTACCGGGCGCGGGTGTCGACACGCAATCGATTGCCTTGCTGCCCCTGCGGGTTCCGGAAGACGCCGCCACCTTTGGTCTGATCGTGCTCGGTTCGCCCGATCCGGAGCGCTTCCGCTCCGGGATGGGAACCGTCTTTCTGGAGCGCATCTCCGCGCTGGCAGCGGCTTCGTTGTCGCGCCTGATGCGGCGCTGAACCCATGACCGTGCCGATCGTCTCTCCGATGATCCGGCAGTATCTGCAATATCTGGCCGGTGTGCGCGCGTATTCGCGACACACGACGACGGCCTATGCCCGGGATCTGGCCGTCCTTGCCTCTCTGGCCCGTGACATCGATGCCACCGGGGCCCTGCCGTTGACGGCGCGCGAGAGGGAATCGACGCGGAATCCGGCACCTGGCGACGCGCCGGATCGGTGCGGGCACAACGCTGCCGGGCATCCCGAGCCAGACTGGGCGCGAATCGATCAGCACTGCCTGCGTCGCTGGATTGCTGCGGCAGCCCGCTCCGGCCTGTCGGCGCGCACCATCGCACGGCGATTGTCCGCCTGGCGCAGTTTCTTCGACTGGCTGGCGGCGACCGGCATCCTGGCAGCAAACCCCGCGCGCGGCCTGCGGGCGCCGCGTGCACCGCGGCGCCTGCCGAAGGCGCTCAGCCCCGAGATGGCGACACGGCTGGTACAGCCGGCGGCGACCGGTCCGGGCCCATGCGGGCTGGACAGTCCGGCACAGCCGGAAGCCCGTGGGCGTGGCCAGCGCCGACGATCCGGGTCGGCATCGTTCGTGGCCGCGCGTGACGATGCAATCGCCGAACTGTTCTATTCGTCGGGTCTGCGCCTGTCTGAGCTGGTTTCACTGGACATGCGCTACTTCGCGGCACCTGCCCCGCCTTCGTCCGCCTGGCTCGATCTGGCCGAGGCCGAGGCGATCGTGCACGGCAAGGGAGGGCGCCGGCGGGCGGTGCCGGTGGGCAGTGCGGCACGAGTGGCACTGAAGCGCTGGCTCGATGCGCGTGCACACTGGTGCCGGCAGCATCCGGGGGGTGACGAACGTGCCCTGTTCCTCGGCGCTTCCGGTGCCCGCATCTCCAACCGGACGGTGCAATGGCGGCTGAGGCAGCGCGCCATCGAACGCGGCATCCCGGCCAATGTCCACCCGCACGTGCTGCGGCACTCTTTTGCCAGCCATCTGCTGCAATCGAGCGGCGATCTGCGCGCGGTCCAGGAATTGCTCGGCCACGCGAGCATCTCGACGACACAGATGTACACCGCACTGGATTTCCAGCGCCTGGCCATGGTCTACGGTACGGCCCATCCACGCGCCCGGCGCGACAGGGATGCCGATGCGCGCGACGGGTGAGGCAGGCCGGATGCGTTCGGAAGAGGACGAGAGCGCTGTGGTCCGGTAAGGCCCGGCCCGGGTTTACGGCCCCGGCCTTCTGCGGTATAACAGCGTCCTTCTCGCGAAAGGGCCGGATGGCCGGGCGATGTTCCGGTCCAGGGTCTGGTGCCGGAGTGTCGCGCAGATTGTTCCGGCCGGACACGTTTCCACTGGCCGGGAATAACCGGAGGCGCGCCGTCTGGCGCAGGCAGAGACATCATGGCGGCTACCAGGGCAAGGAAAATTCCCGACGAGGCAGAGCTGCTGAAAATGCCCGAGTCGGATTACATGAATGACGCACAACTGGGTTTTTTTCGGGCCCGGTTGCAGCAGCTCGAGCGCGACATCCTCGCGAATGCCGACGAAACGACAGAAAATCTGCGTGAAACCGTCGTGGTGCCCGATCCGGCAGATCGGGCCACGATCGAGGAAGAGCATGCTCTCGAGCTGCGCACTCGCGATCGAGAGCGCAAGCTGCTGAAGAAAGTGCAGCAGGCGCTGGCACGCATCGACAGCGGTGAATACGGGTATTGCGAGGAAACCGGCGAGCCGATCGGAATCCGGCGCCTGCTGGCCCGGCCGACGGCGACGCTGTCACTCGAAGCGCAGGAGCGGCGCGAACTGCGTCAGAAGCTCTACGGAGACTGACCGGCGCGTATCGTGAGCCGGTGAGCCGGAGGACAGCCGCCCGGGCACGGCTGGCGATCGGATCCGTTCGGGGAAGCAGGGGACGGAGACCGACTGCAGGCAACTGACTGCCGATATACGGCGCCTGGGGGACAGGCGGATAGCGAGTGACGATGCTATGCTGGCTCGTCATTGCGACACTTGCGCCCGAGTGTTGCGAATCGTGACATCCGACACTGAAAGGCATCCCGTTGGTTGTTTCCCTCTTCAGCAGAAAAGACAGGCCCGGTTCCCGCAAGGGCGCGCGCAGTGCGCCGCGGGGCAGTCCGGAACCGGCTTCGCGTGGCTCCCGTCGTGAGTCGGCACTGCGTACCGAGCAGGCCATCAACCGGATCGAGTCGGAAATGACAGGCAAGACCCCCGGGCCCGCGCCGCGCCCGGGGTCGCGTTCGGCACCGGCACTGCGTCCGTCCGCCGTTCCGAAACCGCCCCCGGCTCCGGTACCGAACCCTGCTGCTGCTTCTGTCTCCGTTCCGGCACAAGCCGGGGAGCCGCGCGCTGATGCCGGCGCTCAACAGAGTGGCAACGGCACGAAGATCGCCAGCACCTTTGCCGGCTACGACCTGGCGGATGCGATCGTCATCGATGTCCAGGGATCCGAACTGCCCGCGATTCTCGAAGAGGCCGCAGTGCTGTACGCCAACGGTCAGTCGCAACCGGCCAGCAGGATCCTGCGCCAGTGTCTCGACGACCCCGGACTGGGTCCGCATCATCCGCTCGTGTGGCTGATGCTGTTCGATCTGCATCAGTGCACGGGCGACCGTACCGGTTTCGAGGCGCTGGCCGCGCAGTATGTCGAACGCTTTGATACCGCAGCCCCGGCCTGGAATGCTGCCTTGTCACCGACGGGTGACGCGGATGCACCGGAGACACCCGCTGCCGCTTCGACGTCATCGATTCCAGGCGATGGGCAGGAAGTCATCGCGCCGGCGCCCTGTCCGGGAGAGTTGATGCTGTGCGGCTCGATTGACGGATCGATCGAGGCTTCCCTGCGTCGTCTGCTCGACGGCGAGCAGGAGCAGGCACACCTCGATGTCTCGACCGTCACCGCCGTCGAGGCCAGCGGTGCACAGGCGCTGCTCGATCTGCTCGCCGGCTTCGAGCATGGCCCGCGCACCCTCGTCGTGCGCGGCGTCAGACGCCTGTATGGCCGTCTTCGCGCCTGTATCGAGCCCGGGCGGCCGGATCCCTGCGAAGCCTGCTGGATGCTGGCGCTGCAGTTGTTGCGTGTACTCGACCGTCACCCGGAGTTCGAGGACCTGGCGATCGAATACTGCATCACCTACGAAGTGTCTCCACCGTCGTGGGAACCTTGTGCCACTTCGATCCGTCAGTCCGATGATGACCTGACGGGCGCGGAACCGGAACGTGCCGAAGCGGACGATCCGGTGACGACGGCGGAACCCGACCCGTCCGATGACCCGGTCGCCGATGACGAAGGGTTCGATCTGACGGCAACCGCGGTCGATCGCGCTTTTGTCCTGCAGGGGGAACTCGCCGGACGCATGCAGGACGAGTTCGAAGCCCTGCGGGCCTACGCGGCCGAGCGCGGAGACATCGTGATCGACTGTCGCCGGTTGCGGCGCATCGAGTTCGTGGCGGCCGGTGATCTGCTGAACGAGATCGCGACGATGCGTTCGGCGGGGCGGCAGATTCTCTTCATCGAGCCGAATTACCTGGTCTACGCGCTCATGCTCGTCATGGGCATTCACGACCTGGCCGAGATCCGCAGACGCAAGATCTGACCCGGCCTGCCCCGGGTCCGTCGGCGCCGCGCGGCGCCGTTTCCCCGATCCCGTGCCGGCCTCCCGGGCCGGTGTGCACTACACTCGCGGGTCTTGTCAGACGCGGCGGGTGCCCGCACATCGATCCTTATGGAACAGTTTCGCGGTACGACGATCATTTCGGTCCGGCGCGGTGCGCAGGTGGCGCTCGGCGGCGATGGCCAGGTCACACTCGGTTCGGTCGTGGTCAAGGCGGGCGCGCGCAAGGTGCGCCGACTGCATGATGGCCGCGTACTGGCCGGTTTCGCTGGCGGCACGGCCGATGCCTTCACGCTGTTCGAGCGCTTCGAAGCGAAGCTCGACAAGCACTCGGGCCACCTCGTGCGGGCCGCCGTCGAGCTGGCCAAGGACTGGCGCACCGAACGCAGCCTGCGTCGCCTGGAGGCGATGCTGGCGGTCGCCGATCACGAGGCTTCGCTCATCATCACCGGCAACGGCGACGTGCTCGAACCCGAGCGCGGCCTGATCGCCATTGGCAGCGGCGGTCCGTACGCGCAGGCGGCGGCACTGGCCCTGCTCGACAACACGGAACTGGACGCCGAAGCGATCGTGCGCCAGGCACTGGCAATCGCCGGCGAATTGTGCATCTACACCAACCAGCAGCACACGGTGGAAACGCTGGACCCGGAAGCAGCATGACACAGATGACTCCTGCGGAGATCGTCTCCGAACTCGACAAGCACATCGTCGGTCAGGGTGCGGCCAAGCGCGCCGTCGCCATTGCGCTGCGCAACCGCTGGCGCCGCCAGCAGGTCGCCGAGCCCCTGCGCCACGAGATCACGCCGAAGAACATCCTGATGATCGGCCCGACCGGTGTCGGCAAGACCGAGATCGCGCGCCGCCTCGCACGGCTGGCCAATGCCCCGTTCATCAAGGTCGAGGCGACCAAGTTCACCGAGGTCGGCTATGTCGGGCGCGACGTCGACACGATCATTCGGGATCTGGCCGAGATTGCGGTCAAGCAGACGCGCGAGCAGGAGACGAAAAAATTCCGCCAGCGTGCTCTCGACGCGGCCGAGGAGCGGGTGCTCGACGCGCTGCTGCCGCCGGGACGTGACGGCGGGTCCGTCGATCCGGGTGCGGAAGAGTCGTCGACCCGGCAGAAATTCCGCAAGAAACTGCGCGAGGGTCAGCTTGACGACAAGGAGATCGAGATCGAGGTCTCGATGCCGGCACCATCCGTGGAGCTGATGGGCCCGGCCGGCATGGAAGAGATGACACAGCAACTGCAGTCGCTGTTTTCGAATCTGCCGGGCCGCACGAAATCACGTACCCTGCGCATTGGCGATGCGATGCGCCTGATTGCCGACGAAGAGGCCGCGCGTCTGGTCGATGATGATGCGATCAAGGTGCAGGCAATCGCCAGTGTCGAGCAGAACGGCATCGTCTTTCTCGACGAGATCGACAAGGTCGCGGCACGCGGCGAGACGCACGGCGCCGACGTCTCGCGTCAGGGCGTGCAGCGCGACCTGCTGCCGCTGGTCGAGGGAACGGCAGTCAACACGCGCTACGGCGTCGTCCGCACCGATCACATCCTGTTCATCGCCTCGGGAGCGTTTCATCTGGCGCGCCCGTCCGACCTCGTGCCGGAACTTCAGGGCCGCCTGCCGATCCGCGTCGAGCTCGCTTCACTGTCGGCCGACGATTTCGTGCGCATCCTGGCGGATACCGACGCGAGCCTCACCCGACAGTACGAGGCCCTGCTGGCCACCGAAGGCGTGCAGTTGCGCTTCGAGCCGGACGGGGTGCGGCGGCTCGCCGAAATCGCCTCCGAAGTCAACGAAAAGACCGAGAACATCGGCGCCCGGCGGCTGTCGACGGTAATGGAGAAGCTGCTCGAAGAGATCTCGTTCGATGCCGTCCGCCACACCGGCGAGGAGGTGGTGATCGATGCCGTCTTTGTCGACGCGAGACTCGGAAAACTCGCACAGAGCGAGGACCTGGCGCGCTACATTCTCTAGTGTCCCGAGTTGGAAGTTCGCTGAAGAAATAAAGAGGGCGAAATCGTCGTCAGGCAAGGCGCAAACCACAGCGATAGCCGTAGCTATCGCGAGGATTTGCAACGCCGCATGGCGGCGATTCTCGGCGTCTTTATGAAGCGAATTTTCAACTCGGGACACTGGCAGCGCGAGCCCGCCGGCTCGCAGAACCGGAAGTCCGGACGGTCGATTCGCCATCCGGTCTCCGGTCGGCCGGCCAGCCTGCGGACCGGCAGGTTCATGGTATCGGCGCAGTGCCGGTGTCAGGCCGCGTTTTCCAGCACCAGCAGACCAGTGGCCGTGTTCGAGATCGGCACGTGGTAGTTGCGGTGGCGCTCGCGCACCGCGCCCGGCAGGGTCGCGCGCGCGGTGAGCCACATCAGCAGCTCGATGCCCTGGGTGCCGGTCAGCTCGATCAGTTCATGGTTCGAATGGCGTGTGACCATCTGCGGGTCGCTGCTCAGGCTGTCCATGAACCTGAGGTCGAATGCCTTGTTGATGTGACCGGCACGCTCGCCGTCGAGCTGGTGCGACAGCCCGCCGGTGCCGACGACGAGAACGCGCCGGTCGGATGGCCAGGATGCGATTGCGCGCCCGATCGCCTCGCCGAACTTCCAGCAGCGCGCTGCCGACGGCAGGGGCGACTGCACCGTGTTGACGATAACCGGGACGATCTGCACCGGCCAGTTCTGATCCGGCCACAGCAATGCCATCGGCAGGGAAATGCCGTGGTCGATGACCATTTCCTGACAGGTGACGATGTCGAACTCATCGGCCACGAGTGACTCGATCAGATGCCAGGAAAGATCGAGATCACCGGGAATCGCCGGCAGTTGCGGAATGCCCCAGCCCTCGTCGGCGTTGCGGTATTCGGGTGCGGCGCCGACGGCAAAGGTCGGCATCTTGTCCATGAAGAAGTTCAGGCCGTGGTCGTTCGAGATGACGACGAGCGTGTCGGGCTTCTGTTCGCCGAGCCACTGGTGCACCGGCGGATACCCGGCAAAGAACGGTTTCCAGTACGGTTCGTCGTACCGCTTGTTCGCGATGGCGCCGCCGATGGCCGGCACATGCGAGGTCATGACGGATCCGAGCAGTGTTGCCATCGTGATTACCTCCCTGCGGCGACCAGTTTCGCCTTGAATTCGTCCTTGCTCATGCCTGTCTGCTGCGCACCGAGATCCTGGACATCCAGCCCGAGAATGCCGGCGAATTTCGCCAGGTAATAGATGTGGCCGCCCTCGGCAATGAGGTCGAGGACCTTGCGCTCGCGGATCGCCTTGCGCTGTGCGTCGCTCAGACCGTACTTGCGGCAATAGGCGTCCTCGTCGCGCTGGAATTCGGCGCGGTTGTCGGCATGATTGAACGAGTAGCACATCTTGTTCAGCGCGTAGCCCTTGCGCGCCTGGACACCGTCGAAGATCGTGGTGCCTGGGATGGTCTGTTCCTGTGATGTCATCGGCTTTCTCCTTGCCCGCGGAAAGTGCACACGCGATATGCTATCCATCGCGCGCGATCTGCTCGCCTGCCCGGGGAACACATGTCCGCAGACATACTTCCGGGCCACCATGGTAGTGGCAAGACGGAGCCGCGGATGACTTCGGATCCGCCGATCAGGGGATTTGGCCGGGTCGCGGCAGGCCCGCGGCGGATTTTCGCCGTTGGACTGCGGCCGGATTGCAGCTGGCTCAGGCCGACGCGAATTCTTCCGTGTCGATATCGAGTTGGCGGTCCGGCGCATAGCGCGGACCGGATACGTTGTGCTGGCCGATGGCGGCGTCCGCGCGGGCCAACACCCCGGCATCGATGCCGGAGGAAATGGCGATGGCGGCCAGATTCTCGTGCAGGTGCGCGATGCTCGTCGTGCCCGGGATCGGAACGATTGCTTCATCCCGGCGCAGCAGCCAGGCCAGTGCCAGCTGACCCATCGTGCAACCGGCTTCTTCGGCCAACGCCTGCCAGGCGTCGAGCAGACGCAGATTGGCTGTCCAGTGTGCTGTCTGGAAGCGCGGCATTGCCAGCCGGATGTCGTGTTCCGGCAGGGTTGCCAGATCGCGCAGCCGGCCGGTCAGGAAGCCTCGCGCCAGCGGACTGAAGGCCACCAGCGTCGTGCCGGTCTCACGGCAGGCGTCGAGCACGGCGATCTCGACGTTGCGTGACCAGAGTGAATATTCGCTCTGCACCGCGGCCACCGGATGCACGGCATGGGCGCGACGCAGGGTGATCGCCGACACCTCGGACAGACCGATTTCGCGCACCTTTCCGGCGCGCACGAGATCGGCCATCGCGCCGACGCTGTCCTCGATCGGCACCTTGTGGTCGAGCCGGTGCAGGTAATACAGATCGATGACGTCGGTGCCCAGTCGCGCCAGGCTTTCCTCGCAGTTGGCGCGGATCGTTTCCGGTCGGCCGTCGATCGTGCGCCTGCCGTCGACCACGCCCATGCCGCCTTTGGAGGCAAGGACGAAACGGGAGCGTTCACTCCCCAGCGTCTGTCCGACCAGCCGTTCGTTGGCGCCGGCGCCGTAGAGCATGGCGGTGTCGAACAGCGTGACGCCGGCATCGAGCGCGGCGCGCAGCACCTGTGCCGCCTGCGCGGGTTCCGGACGCGGCCCGTAGGCGTGGCTCAGATTCATGCAGCCCAGGCCGACGGCCGAGACCGTGAGCGTACCGATGCGTCTGGTCTGCATGGGCCGTGATCCGCCGATTCCGGTCATCCCGTCTTCGGTTGTCATGCAGCCTGCGCCAGCATCTGTTCCAGTCGTCCGAGCGTCTGGTAGCAGGGCAGGACACTGACGACGCTGGCATTGGGCTCGCGACCTTCGCGGATGGCGGCGAAGAATTCGCGGTCCTGCAGTTCGATGCCGTTCATCGACACGGCCACTTTCGAGACGTCGATCTGCTGCTCCTTGCCGTCGAACAGGTCGTCATAGCGGGCCAGATAGGTGCCGTTGTCGCAGATGTAGCGAAAGAAGGTGCCGAACGGACCGTCGTTGTTGAAGGACAGGCTGAGCGTGCAGATCGCCCCCGTGTCCGTCTTGAGCTGGATCGACATGTCCATCGCGATACCCAGCTCGGGGTGGATCGGGCCCTGCAGCGCATGCGCCGCGACGATGCTGCCGCCCGTCTGGTAGAGAAACAGATCGACCGTGTGCGCGGCATGGTGCCAGAGCAGGTGATCGGTCCAGCTGCGCGGCTGGCCCAGTGCGTTGGTGTTTGTACGCCGGAAGAAATAGGTCTGCACGTCCATCTGCTGGACCGCAAGCTCGCCGGCACGGATCTTTCCGTGCAGGTACTGGTGGCTCGGGTTGAAGCGGCGCGTGTGCCCGCACATGGCCACCAGCCCGGTTTCCTTCTGTAGCGCGACCACGGCCTCGGCATCGGCGAGCGAGTCGGCCAGGGGGATCTCGACCTGGACATGCTTGCCGGCCTTCAGGCACTGGATGGCCTGCGCCGCATGCAGCTGCGTCGGCGTGCACAGGATCACCGCGTCGACGTCGTCGCGCGACAGGCTTTCGGCGAGATCGGTGGTGACGTGGCCGATGCCGTATTTCGTCGCCACTTCCTGCGTCTTCGCGCGCTCGCGACCGACCAGCGAGACGACCTCGACGCCGTCGATGTTGCGGATGCCGTCGAGATGCTTTGCGCCGAACGCACCGGCGCCGGCCAGCGCGACGCGGATGGTCTTCGTCATTGCGTGTCCTCCAGAATCAGATGACCGACCGCGGTGTTCGAAGCCGGCACATGATAGAAACGGTGCGCGACCCGTGGCGCGGGACCGCCGGCGGCATCGCCCATCGCGCCGCGGGCAATCAGCCACATGACCAGTTCGATGCCCTCCGAGCCGGCTTCGCGCACGTAGTCGACGTGCGGCATGGCGGCGAGATCTTCCGGATCGGCGATCAGGCGATCGAGAAAGCGGTTGTCGAATTCACGGTTGATCAGGCCGGCGCGCGGCCCCTGCAACTGATGGCTCATTCCGCCCGTACCCCAGATCTGCACGTTCAGGGGTTCGTCGTATTTCTCGACGGCGCGCCGGATCGCCTGGCCGAGGCGATAGCAGCGCATGCCCGACGGCACCGGATACTGGACGACGTTGACCGCAAACGGGATGACGCGCACCGGCCAGCGCTCGACCTGACCGCACATCAGCGACATCGGTACCGTCAGGCCGTGGTCGACATCCATGCGATTGACGATCGTCAGATCGAAGTCGTCCTGGATCACCGACTGCGCGATGTGCGAGGCGAGTTGCGGATCGCCGATCACCGTCGGCACCGGGCGCGCGCCCCAGCCTTCGTCCGCAGGCTCGAACTGCGCGGCCGTGCCGATGGCGAACGTCGGAATCAGTTCCAGGCTGAATGCATTGGCATGGTCGTTGTAGACGAGAAAGACGACATCGGGCGTGTTTTCCTTCAGCCAGCGGCGCGAAAACTCGTAGCCGGAGAAGACTTTCTGCCAGTAGGGCTCGTGCGTCTTGCCGAGATCCATCGCCGCGCCGATGGCCGGCACGTGCGAGGTGTAGACGCTGGCCGTGATACGTGCCTTGCCGGTCGTCATGTCCGCGCTCCCGATTGCTCGTCGAGATGGCGGTTGCCTTCGATGCTGCGACCGCCGCCGACCATCATGTCGCGATATTCCTGCTCGGTCATGCCCGTCATGCTGCCGGCGATCTGCTGGAAGCTCATGCCGTCGGTCGCGCCGATCTTGGCGAGGAAATAGACGTTGCCGCCAAGCTTGATGCAGCGGTTCAGGTCGCGCGCGAGCACGGCCTGCTTCTGCTCTTCGGTCATCGGCCATTCGTCGAGATAGGCGCGTTCGTCCGCCTTGAAGCGGGCACGGTTCTCCGCCTTCATCAGCGACATGCAGAACTGGTTCAGGTGATAGCCCATGCGCGATTGATCCGCATCGAAGATCGTCGTGCCGGGAATGTCCCTGTAGGGTTTATCGAGTGCCATGGTGAACCTCCTCGGGCCAGTACAGCCTCATCGGATTATCGACCAGCAGCTTGTGCTGCAGTTCGGGGGTGCGTGCAATGTGCGGAATGAAGTCGACCAGCAGCCCGTCGTCGGGCATGTGATCCTTCAGGTTCGGATGCGGCCAGTCGGTGCCCCAGAGCACGCGATCCGGAAAGGTCTCGACGATGTGCCGGGCGAAGGGGACGACGTCGCGGTAGGCGGCGCGCTCGCCATCCAGCGCCGGCGGGCCGGAGACGCTCAGGCGCTCCGGGCAGCTCACCTTCGACCAGACGTTTTCATGCTCGCGCATCAGCCGCACGAAAAGCGCGAATTCCGGGCCGTCGACCGGCTTCGCCGGGTCGGGCCGGCCCATGTGATCGACGACGACCGTCGTCGGCAGGGCGGTGAAGAAGTCCCACAGCTCGGGCAGGTCCTTCGCCTCGAAATAGATGACGATGTGCCAGCCGAGCGGCGCAATGCGCCGGGCGATTTCCTGCAGCGTCTCGCGCGGCGTGAAATCGACCAGGCGACGCACGAAATTGAAGCGCACGCCGCGCACGCCGGCGGCGTGCAGCGCCTGCAGTTCGGCGTCGGTGATCTCGCGCCGGACGGTGGCCACGCCGCGCGCACGGCCGTTTGAGGCCACGAGTGCGTCGGTGAGCGCGCGGTTGTCGGCGCCGTGGCAGGTTGCCTGCACGATCACGTTGCGTGTGAAGCCGAGGCGGTCGCGCAGGGCAAACAACTGGTCTTTCGATGCGTCGCAGGGGGTGTATTTGCGCTCGGGCGCGAACGGGAAGCGATCGCCCGGGCCGAAGACGTGGCAGTGCGCATCGACCGCTCCCGGCGGCAGACGGAACTGCGGCACCGATGGGTCGGGATGAAAGCACAGCCAGCCCGGAGTCATTTCAAAGGCGCTCATCGTGGTCTCTCCGATGTCCGGCAGGCGCACGTCCGGCGGATGTCCCGGCTCGTGCGTTCGCTGTTTCGTTCATGGCCTGGCGCATCGCTTCACTTGCGGTCCGGCCCGGATGCGTCGTCACCCGCCACGCGGGTGGCGAGCAGGCGGTCTGCCTGGACGCGCCAGTCGGCGCGGGCGTCGCGTGGCTCGCCGAAGACGCCGCGCTCGGCGAGATCGGCCACCCACGCCTGGCGGTTGGCGGTGCCCGCCGCCGACCAGGGCTCGAGCCCTGCCTCGCGCACGGTATTGGCCGATTCGCGCATCTCCTCGGCACGCCGGCGCCCGTGCAGGATGACGCGCTCGAAGAAATAGCTGCCCTGCCGTTCCCAGTCGATGTCGGGAAAGGTCTCGGCCAGCGAGGCCAGCACCTCGTCCTCGACGCCCCAGGCGCGGGCGGCGGTGAAGCTTTCGATGACCATCGCTTCGAGCCCCTTGATCATCACGCTGCGGCACATCTTCGTGGCTGACGCAATGCCCAGTTCCGCCGGTCCGGCTTTCGGTGCGAAGCCGAGTGCGGTCAGCAGCGGCGCGAAGGCGCTCGCGTGCGGGCCGCCCAGCAGCAGGGGCACGCGGATGCGGTATGGCGGTACCGATGTCATGACCGCGCCTTCGACGTAACGCGCACCCGCCTGCCCGATGCGTGCGGCGGCATCGCGCTTCGCGCCCGGAGAAGCCGAGTTGAGGTCAAGAAACCATGCGTCGCGTTGCAGCGTCGGCGCACAGGCCGAAGCGACCGCGACGGCCTGATCGGCAGTGACGGCGGACACGACGAGATCGGCATCGGCGGCCAGTGCGGCATGCGAGTCGGCGAGAACGACACCGTGCGCGGCCGCGTGCTCGTGCAGCGGCGCCGCGGCGGCACCGTCGAGCCTGATGTCGAAGGCCAGGATCCGTGCGACGCCGCGTGCGCGCAGGTCTTCGGCCAGGATGCGCCCGACCTCGCCATAGCCGACCAGGCCGATGCGCCAGCGCAGCGGATCGTCGCCGGGCGGAGCCGGCACGGTGACGGCTGCTCCGTCAGTCGACATATTTGAGTCCCGCGCGCGCCAGGGGTTCGCGCATGTTGTACATGTCCAGCCCGAGCACGCCCGAGGCGAGTTTCGCGCGCTTGCCGGCTTCGTTGTCCTCGCGCCGGGCCGATGCTTCGGCCACCTGCGCGGCAAGGGCCGCCGGCACGAAGACGACACCGTCGGCATCGGCAACGACAACGTCGCCCGGGTGCACGAGCGCGCCGGCGCAGACGACATCGATGTTGACCGAGCCGAGCGTGGCCTTGATCGTCCCCCTGGCGTGGTGGGCGCGCGCGAAGACCGGGAAATCCATTTCCTCGAGTTCGCGCGCGTCGCGCACACCGCCGTCGATCACGAGGCCGCGTGCGCCGTGCGCGCGATATGAGGTCGCGAGCAGTTCACCGAAGAAGCCGTCCTCGCACTCGGACGTGCAGGCAGCAACGACGACGTCGCCGGCCTGCAACTGCTCGGCGGCGACGTGCAGCATCCAGTTGTCGCCCGGCTGCAGCAGAACGGTGACCGCCGTGCCGCACAAACGCGCACCCGGGTAGACCGGGCGCAGATACGGTCTGGCCAGGCCGACCCGGCCCATCGCTTCGTGGATGGTGGCCACACCGAACTGCGCCAGTTGCTCGACTGCGGCCGGATCGGCTCGCGTGATGTTGCGCCGGACGATGCCGAGTTCATTGAGGGACATGATGCGGATTCTCCTTGCGGCGGGCGGCGCCCGCGTGACATTGCGTCTGGCAGCGTCGCCCGGATGGATGTTCGACGTGAGGGGTCCTGCCGGCCGTCTTGCCGGTTTTCAGCGCCCCTGCGCCTTGAGTGCGCGGTCCAGGCGCGGATACACGCGCCGTGCATTGCCTTCGTAGATCGCCTGCCGGTCGGCGGCGCTCAGGACGTCGGCCGCCTCGATATAGCGCTTTGTATCGTCGTAATAGTGTCCCGTCTGCGGATCGATGCCGCGTACCGCGCCGATCATCTCGCTGGCGAAGAGCACGTTGGCGACCGGAATCACTTTCGTCAACAGATCGATGCCGGGCTGGTGATAGACGCAGGTGTCGAAGAAGATGTTGTTCAGCAGATGCTCGTCGAGCAGCGGCTTCTTCAGCTCCTGCGCCAGACCACGGAAGCGCCCCCAGTGATAGGGCACGGCGCCACCGCCGTGCGGAATGATGAATTTCAGGGTCGGGAAGTCATGGAACAGATCGCCGGTCAGACACTGCATGAAGGCGGTCGTGTCAGCATTCAGATAGTGCGCGCCGGTCGTGTGAAAGCACGGATTGCAGCTCGTGCTGACGTGGATCATCGCCGGGATCTCGTATTCGACCAGCTTCTCGTAGACCGGATACCAGTGCCGGTCGGTCAGCGGCGGCGAGGTCCAGTGACCGCCCGAAGGATCGGGGTTCAGGTTGATCGCGACGAAACCGTATTCGCGCACGCATTTTTCCAGCTCGGGCAGGCAGGTCTTCGGGTCGACACCCGGCGACTGCGGCAGCATGGCGGCGCCGATGAAACGCTCGGGATACAGTCCGGCGACACGGTGCACGAGTTCGTTGCAGATCGCCGCCCAGGTCGAACTCGTTTCGAAGTCGCCGA
This sequence comes from Burkholderiaceae bacterium, assembly GCA_036844405.1. Taxonomy (GTDB): domain Bacteria; phylum Pseudomonadota; class Gammaproteobacteria; order Burkholderiales; family Burkholderiaceae_E; genus Zeimonas. The sequence goes on from DAIUFU010000029.1 coordinate 19,120, forward strand.
TGTGATGCGCCATGAAGCTGGCGCGCGGCGAGAAGATCGTCAGGTCGCTGCCGCGCTCGTTCATTTTCGCGAGCTGGTTCTTCTCGATCGACTCGCGGACGTCGTCGTCGCTGATCCGCAGTTCGGATGCCTTCGGCGCGACCCCGCCGGCGAGTGCGGCGATCTGGCGTTCGCGCCAGTCGCCCAGCGCCTTCGGTGCCGTCGTGTAGTGACCGTGACAGTCGATGATCATGGTTTCGTTCCTCCAGTCAGCGGCCATGCGGCCGGACGCCCGGGTGCGGTACGGCGTGCATGCGCGCGGATGCAGCCATCGGGTCGTGCATCCTTGCAGGGCGCGTCGGGCGGTCTCATGCGTGCTGCGCCCCCGCGCCGCTCCAGACCGCTGCGGGAATCATCACCTCGCCGCGCATGATCAGACGGGCGGTGCGCAGCAGCGCCGCACGCACGACGTTGTGCGGGTTGGCCGGATCGAGTTCGAGTTCGACGCTGAATTCGCCGCTCGGGTGCTCGATCGACAGGGTCTTCGTGCGTCCGTCGGGGACCTGTGCGATCCCGGTCGTGATCGTGCCCGGCAGCACGCAGGCGGTGGCGACGGTGACCGAGGCCAGCACGCCGATGGCGTCGTGGCAGACGTGCGGAATGAAGCAGCGCGTCGACAGCGCACCCCCGGCGCGGGGGGTGCTCACCAGGCACATCTTCGGGTAATTCTTCGCCGCGACATCGCCCAGGCCCATGACCGGTCCGACCGTCAGGCGCAGGGCCTCGAGCTTTGTCTTGAGTTCCTCGTCGGCATTCAGTTGCGCGACGCCCTCTTCGCCCGTGCGGTTGAAATCGGCGGCACGCACGAGCACCATCGGCATGCCGTTGTCGATCAACGTTGTCTCGACGCGACCGAGGCCGTCGACGTCGATCGCATCGAGCGGGCGCCCGGTAGGCAGCAGGGCCGGGCAGACCGATCCGGCGGTGTCAAGAAAATTGATCGTGACCGGCGAGGCCGTGCCCGGCACGCCGTCGATGCGCGCGTCACCGGCGTAGGCAACCGTGCGCCGGCCATCGGCCGCCAGCGGCGTGAGCACCGTGATGTCGCACTGCATGCCGGTATTGCGCGTGAGCACGCGCACCGTCGTCGTCTCGCCCTGGGCCTCGATCAGACCGCGCTCGAGGGCGAACGGCACGACGGCGGCCAGCATGTTCCCGCAGTTCGGGGTCGTGTCGACCGTGTCGCGCTCGGGTTGCAGCTGCGCGAAGAGGAAGTCGACGTCAACGCCGACCGTGGCGCTGTGCCGGACGATGCCGACCTTGCTCGTCAGCGGATGCGCGCCACCCAGGCCGTCGATCTGTCGGCGATCCGGTGAACCCATGACGGCGAGCAGCACCCGGTCGCGCGTGGCGATGTCCGCCGGCAGGTCCTTTTCAAGAAAGAAGGGCCCGCGCGAGGTGCCGCCGCGCATGAAGCAACACGGGATGGCGGTTTGCATGGCTGCACGCTCCGCAGGACAAACGGAGTTCCATTCTCGCACGTTGCTTGCATCATTTCAGCAGGGGAAATGGATAGCAGCTATGCCGGATCGGCATCGATAAAGAAGTCAAGGGTCAGGAAGTCAAGGATCAGGAAGCGAAGGATATTCCCGCCCCGGTTTTCTGCCGGCGTCCGAGCGACTTGTACGGACGTCTGCTGCCGAGCTCCGGGGCAGATTGCGGAAGTCTGTCTTGAGATGGCGCAATACTGCCGTGGAATGGCATGCGGCATACTGTTCACCACCCCGGTCCCGGAGCAGCACGGCACGGACGCGGGTGCTTCGTCGTGGCGAAATTCCGGGTCTGCCCGGGCTCGATCCCGTCCGTCATCTCCCTCTCACCAGGCGGCCAGAACCGATGAAAACGATCCAGCCTCTTTCCGTCTTCTACCATCCGCGCGCCGGCGCAACGATCCTGCGCATCGTGCTCGCCGTTCTCCTGCTGTTCCACGGCTGGGCCAAGATCACCGGCGGCGTGGGCTGGCTCGTCGGCATGCTCGGCAAGATGGGTCTCCCGGGGGCCTTTGCGTATGCCGTCTACCTCGGCGAAGTCGTGGCGCCGCTGTTGCTGCTGGCCGGTGTTTTCGTCGTGCCGGCCGCCGCCGTGATCATGATCAACATGATCGTCGCCTTCCTGCTGGTGCACACCGGGCATGTCTTCGAGATCGGCCAGAGTGGCGGCTGGGCACTCGAACTGCAGGCGTTCTTCTTTTTCTCCGCGCTGGTGGTGATGCTCACGCATGCCCCCCGCTCGGGCGGCGCCCAGACCGGATAGCGCCACGCCGGCGCGCCGGGCAGATCCGTTCAGGATTGTCCGCGGCTGTCGATCGAGTGCGCCAGATCCCGCAGCAGGCCGGCAACCCGGCGCGCCAGCGGCGTGCTGCGCCGATGCGCCGAGGTGGCCAGGCACAACACACTGTGCAGCGGCGGGTCTCCGAGCGGACGCATGGCGAGGCCGGCGCCCTGGCCGGACGCAGCGACGGCACTGCGCGGCAGCACGGCATTGCCGTGGCCGGCGACGACCAGATCGATGATCGACGGCACGCTCGATACTTCCCAGGCGATGTCCAGGCGCACACCGGCCAGCATGGCCCGCGTTTCCATCAGGCGGCGCAGCGCGTGCATCCGATCCGGCACGACCAGCGGGTAATTCGTCAGTTCGGCCAGCGGCAGGGGCGCATCGGCCGGCAGCCCTTCACCGCCGCGCGCGCGGGGCGCCGCCACCGGCTGCACGAGGCAGAGCATTTCCTCGAGTACCGGTGTGATCTCGAGTTCGGGCACGGCTTCCGGGTTGTGCAGCAG